>JAYEIJ010000018.1:0-5430 GCA_034660035.1 Actinomycetota bacterium
CGATCGCTCCATCGGGGAGCAGCGAGGGTGTGCGCTCCGAGATGACGGCGTAGGGATGATCGATACCCACCGTGAAGTAGCGCTCGCCGTCCGCGACGCCCTTGCCATCGGTGCGGTTGATGCTCCCGGTTGCGAACTCGTAGGCACCGAGTACGCCTTCGGGCCGGAAGTCGCGTGAGCCGAGTCCGTAGGATCCGGACAGGATGGTCGGAATCTGGTCTGCTTCGACTGCCGGAACGTCGTGACCGTGTCCGGTTCTGGCGACCTCCACGGCCTTGTTCAGAGCTGCGCGGATTTCGCGAGTCAGCGGATTGTCGCCGGGGAGTGAGTCGTCGGTGCGCTCGAGGATCACGACGGTCTTCTTGCCGGCAAGCGCCTCAACGATGGCAGCCTCGGGGAACGGCCGGATCACGTTCACGTGGATCGAGCCAACCTTTGCATCTTCGGTCTCGCGCAGATGGTCGACGGCTGCTTCGATGTTCTCGGCCGCGGATCCGAGCGAGACGAAGACAACGTCGGCGTCATCGGTGCGGTGCTTGGAGATGAGTCCGTAGGAGCGGCCGGTCAGACGAGCGAACTCTTCGTATGCCTCTTCGAGGAACCCGAGGATGTCTTCGCCGAAATTGTTGCGGCGTGCGATGACACCGTTCATGTAGTGCTCTTGATTCTGGACGGGGCCGAGGAGCACCGGGTTCGCGAGGTCGATCATGGAGGGGACACGACGCCTCGTGGGTCCGAAGAGTATTCGCTGCGCCTCAGTGGGGCACTCGATGATGTCGTCGGGTGCACCGAGGAACTCACGCATCAATGCAGATTCGTGCTTGTAGAACGTGCGCTCGAGGTGTGAGGTGAGGAACCCATCCTGGCCGTTGATCCCGGGATTCAGGGCGAGTTCGGCGACGCGCCGGATGATGAGCGCCTGGTCTGCGGCCTGCTGGGCATCCTTGCCGTACAGCATCATCCAACCCGTATCGAGTGCCGCGTAGATGTCGTCATGGCCGCAGTGAACGTTGAGAGCGTGCTTGGTGAGGGCGCGAGCGGCGACTTCGACGACCATCGTCGAGAGCTTTCCCGGTGCGTGGTAGTACTGCTCGAGGCCGTAGACGAGGCCCTGGCCGGAGGTGAAGTTGACGACGCGTTTGCCTGTGACGGACAACGCGATTGCGCCACCTTGGGCTGCGTGCTCACCCTCGGTCTCGATGGCTACCTTCGTGCGGCCGAAGACGTCGAGTTGCCCTTCGGCGTAGGAGAGTTGATAGTTCTCGCCCATCTCCGTCGAGGGCGTGATCGGATAGAAGACACCACCCTCGGTGATGCGCGATTCGGTGTAGTAGGAGACGAGTTGGTTGCCGTTCGTAGTGATCCGAATTCCGGGGTACTTCGGTGCGGTCATGGCGTTGTCTCCTCAAGTGAATCTTCGTGATTACGGGAACGAGTCCCGCAACACGTCAGGGTAGCGATTCCCCGGGTGAAGATTCCCCGCGGGAACCGCGGAAAGGCGACAATGCCGATCCCCACGACAAGTACCCTCGTTCTCGGAATCTGAGGGAGGTCTTCCATGAAGCTGATCGAGTGTGTTCCCAACTTCTCTGAGGGCCGAGATCGCGCTGTGATCGATGCCATCACCGACGAAATCGCTGCGGTCGAGGGTGCAGCGCTCCTCGATGTCGACCCGGGCGCCGCGACCAATCGCACCGTCGTGACGTTCGTCGGATCGCCTTCCGCCGTGGAGGAGGCTGCGTTCCGCGCTATAGCCAAGGCAGCCGAACTCATCGACATGACGAAACACACGGGCGAGCATCCCCGGATGGGTGCGACCGATGTGTGCCCGTTCGTCCCGGTCGAAGGTGCAACGATGGAGGACTGCGTTGAGATCGCCCGCCGGCTGGGTGAGCGCGTTGGGAGCGAGCTCGGTATCCCGGTCTATCTCTACGAACACGCCGCCCTGGATGGGCGACGTTCGCTCGCCGATGTGCGCAGCGGCGAGTACGAAGCACTAGCGGCACGCGACGACACCCCCGACTTCGGGCCGTTGTTCAACGCGTCGGCAGGAGCAACAGCGATCGGCGCACGACAGTTCCTGATCGCCTACAACGTCAACCTCAACACCACCGATCGGCGTTTGGCCCACCAGGTCGCTTCTGCGGTCCGCACGCTCGGCACGGCGACCCGGGATTCGAGCGGGAAGATCATCAAGAACGAGCGTGGGAAGACCGTGTTCGCTCCGGGTCGGTTCCAAGAGGTGAAGGGTGTCGGCTGGTATATCGACGAGTACGACCGGGCACAGGTGTCGCTGAATCTCACCGATTCCTCGGTGTCGCCGATGCACGAGGTCTTCGAGGCCTGCCGGGAGGAAGCGACGGGTCGAGGCATGCGCGTCACCGGCTCCGAGCTTGTGGGCTTGGTCCCACTTGAGGCGATGCTCGCCGCGGGTGACTACTTCCTCGAGGCTCAGCGCCGAACGACGGCCATTCCGGAGGCGGATCGCATCAGAACGGCCGTGATGTCGCTCGGACTCGACGAGATCAGCGAGTTCGATCCGAACGCGAAGATCGTCGAGTACCGATTCCGTGGTGCATCGGAGGGCCTGGTCACGAAGACGGTCACCGAATTCGCCGACGTGCTCTCCAAGGACTCCCCAGCACCGGGCGGAGGTTCGGTTGCCGCGCTCGCGGGAGCCCTCTCGGCCGCACTGTCGTCGATGGTGGCGTCGCTCACATTCGCGAAACAAGGCATGGAGGAGACGAAACCGGCCATGGAAGCCGCGGGACGAGATGCTCAAGCGCTGAAGGACTGGTTCCTCGCCGCGGTCGATCGAGATACCGACGCGTTCAACAGTGTGCTCACGGCGATCCGAATGCCACGCAAGACCGACGTGGACCTGGCGGCTCGTGACGTAGCCATGGCAGCCGCGAATCTCAAGGCGACAATGGTCCCACTGGAGGTCCTCGAACACAGCGTCGAAGCGCTCGCTCTCGCACTCATCACCGCACGAGACGGCAACCCGAACTCTGTGACCGATGCGGGAGTCGGCGCCGCATGCGCCATCGCCGCAGCAGAAGGCGCCTCGCTCAACGTGAGGATCAACCTCGACGGCCTCGATGTCGATACGTCCGGCATCGTGGAACGTCACGACGCCGCTCTGGCAGGGGCGCGGGAACTCAGTGTGAAGGTTGCAGCAGTGGTCGAGGAGCACCTTGGTAGATCAGTAGACCAGTAGACCAGCAAATCAGTACCTGCAGGGGCGGACAACAGACAGCTCACAGCCAACAGCCGGCAATCCACAGTGGATCCTCTTGCTGTCCGACTCCCTTTCCCGCTTTGTGTCACACCCACCCGATAGGTTGATCGTGGAGGACATGGCGAAAGGAAGAAACCATGTCCAGCCTGCGAGAACGGAACCTGCTGTATGCTCGACTCGAGGAAGTCCTCGGAACCGAGCCCGCCGGAATTCTCATGAACCACATCCCCACCGACAGCGACATCGCCACCAAGTCCGACGTGGCCGAGTTGGGTTCACGATTCGACGGCCTCGAAAGACGGTTCGACCGTCTGGAGGTGCGATTCGACGCTCTCGAAACACGATTCGACGGCCTCGAAAGACGGTTCGACCGTCTGGAGGTGCGGTTCGATGCTCTCGAGGGACGAGTCGACCAGATTGACGCCCGCATGGACCGCCTCGAGGCACACATGGTGCGGTTTGACGACAAGCTCGACGGGTTCCACCAAGCGCTACGCGACCAGACACGGACCTACATGCTCACGATGACCGGTGTCATGGCTTCGTTCGCCGCCGTTGTTGTGGCGACCGGAATCCTCACCTGATTCAACTCGTTTGGGTCACGTCTTCCGGGTGAATGCGGTGCTCGTAGTCGATCAGGGACACCTCGTACGTCTCGCTCATGAGAGGCGACGAGATCAGAAAATCGGCGGTGGATCGACTGCACGCCATCGGAATGTTGTACACGACGGCGATGCGGAGAAGTGCTTTCACGTCGACGTCGTGAGGTTGGGTCTGGAGTGGATCCCAGAAGAACACAACGAGATCGAGTTCGCCGTCGGAGATGCGAGCCCCGATCTGCTGGTCCCCTCCCAGAGGTCCGCTCTTGAACCGCACGATGTCGAGATCTAGCTCAGTGGCGAGGATTCCGCCTGTCGTTCCGGTTGCGAAGAGGTCGTGTTCGGAGAGAAGGTCTCTGTTGTATCGCGCCCATTCCAGGAGATCCCTCTTCCTGTTGTCGTGAGCAACGAGGGCGATACGTTTCCGTTCACCCATCACCCGCAGCGGCGGGTTGTGATCTTGTGTCTTCGCCATAGTTCTCCATTCGTTGACGGTTGATTGATACCCCGGTGAGGCGACGAGCAGGTGACGCCCGTGTCACCTCCGGATGAATCTCGATCGGATTACAAGCCCAGATTGACGCCGGCTGCGGTGATCAATACGACCATCAGGCCAACACCCATCTGGGTCCAACCGATGACCTTCGCTTCGACAGGCGGTCGGTTCAGAGACACGACTGCGACCAGGCCAACGAGTCCGATGGCGACAACGGCGAGCCACGGGACCGCTCCAAAGACCGCAGCGACAGCAACCGCTGCAACCGAACCAGCTTGAACGGCGAAGATCGTCGATGCCCCGGAGGGTTTCCCCTTCAGCCGGCGCACCTGTCCACGGACGAGTGAGATCGCTGCGACATCGCGAGCGGCCAGAACGAACCAAAGCCCGAAGGCCGGTAGGACGTCCCATCCGCTGCCGATCGTGATCGCCGCAACGGTGGCACCCATCGCGATCGACCCGGAAAGTTCAGCAGCGAGCACACGGTTCTTGCTGTGCGCATCGGCACGTAGCGCGAAAAGGGCGAACGGAAGCGCTACGAGAACCGGGATCCAGAACGGGCCCTCGGCAGTGAAGAGCGCCCCAACCGCCCCTGCGAGCGCAATGCCGCCGTAGATGAGTGAGAACACAAGTGCGATGGTCGACCGGGGTAGCCACCGACCGCGCACAAGGTCCGTTGAGAAGATCTTCACGGGTCGTCGAGCAAGGAAGATTCCGAGGGCCGCTGCCGAGATCTCCCACGCCGTTGCAGAGTGCGCAACGAGCAACCCGAGAAGGATCGGCTCGAGCGTGAATCCCCACCCACCGTGTTCGGTAGGCAGAGCGATCGACCGAACCCGCGGTCGGCCTACCGGAGCTGCCGTGTTGTTGTGGTCTGCATCTCCGGCCTCGATAGCCATCGACTCTTGAGCGTCGGTCACGCCGCAATGCTATGCAGAGCCGCGTACGACAGCGTGTCGGGCAGAGAACAGACCACAGACCACAGACCATCCGTCGTCGACAGTCGTGGCGCTTTCGGCTGTTGTCTGTGGTCTGTCTGCTGTCGACCGTCCGAATACACTTCGTCGCCATGCGTATCACTCTTCTTGGGACCG
>JAYEIJ010000019.1:0-5418 GCA_034660035.1 Actinomycetota bacterium
TCGTTGTCCGGCGGGTTGCAGCCCTTCGTGATGCCGTGGTTCCCGAGCGCGTTGATCGACGACTCGAAGACCGACGACCCGTCGTCGCCAAAGAGGTCAACGTCCTGCGGGTTGTCGTATCCGAAGGTACGAACGAGCAGTTCGGCCATCTCCTCGCGCAGCAGAGGCCGGTCGGGGCAGTAGTCGGTGTCGGTGCAGCCGAACCCGATCCCCGCCTCAGTGATCGCGTTGATGTCTCCGCTAAAGATCGATTCATCGTCATCGCCAAAGAAGTCATCGTTCGATGCGGGGAGCTCAAGGAGTCGGCGGATGAACGCCGCCATCTCACCGCGGGTGATCTCACGGAGAGGGCAGTACTCGTCGTTGGCCGGCGGGTTGCAGCCCTTCGTGATCCCGAGACCGGCGATGATGTCGATGTTCGCCTCATGAACGTTGCCTTCGTCGTCCAGGAACGCGCCGGAGTAGGCGGATTCAGCATCTGGTTCCGGCTCCGGTGCAGGATCTGGTTCGGGTTCCGGCTCTGGGATGGCGTCCTCACCGGGAGCGGGGATGCGGATCGCCCAATCGGCGTACGGTGTCGGATTGACGACGATGCCCCCCGGGGCATGAACTTCCCAGTGGAGGTGCGGCGTGACCCACTCTGCGTTGCCGGAGTCGCCGACCCAGCCGATCAACTGCCCTTCGACGACCCGAACTCCTGGCAGGATCCCGTCTGCGATCCCCCAGCCTTGCCCGTCGTCGGTATAGGTGCCGTCGGCACGCTGGGTGTCGTTGTTCAAGTGGAGGTAGCGGGTCTCGTACCCGTCGTCGTGAGTGATCGAGAGCGTGCAGCACCGCTCGGGGTTCAGATCTCCCGGGTCCGATGACCAGTTCACCTGCTTGATCACACCGTCACCGGCAGCAACGACGGGGACACCTTTGACACGGTAGGTACCGATGTCGACCCCGTGATGGGATCGTCCGCCGCTGCGAGGAGCGCCGAAGGTGTCAGAGTAGTGAAAATCGACGCCGTCCTGGCCGACGACGGGGAACGTGAAGGGACGCGGCCCGTACGAGTCGGCCGTCCAGTCTTCCGCCCCGGCCGGCGTAGCAAAGAAGATCGCAACGAGTGCGAGCATGGTTGCCAGGACCACACCGGGCAGGAGAAGGCGGGTGCTCGTCGATGAACTCATTGAACGTGTTATCGGCATCCGGGAACGGTACCTGAGGTCCGTCTGTAGCCGCAAAGCACACCGCGTCCGCTGCGATCCAGAACAATCAACTCGGCGAACTCACCTACTCTGACTCTCATGCCACCACAACGAACGAGCGACACGATCGAACTCTCCATCGTCGTCCTAGCGTGGGACGAACTGGATCTCACAATGCGCTGCGTTGAATCGATTCGCCGCTCAACCGACACGCCATACGAGTTGATCATCGTCGACAACGGCTCGGCCCACGAAGCGGCCACTTGGGCGTCAGATACGGCTGACATCGCGGTGCTACACGACACGAACCTCGGATTCGCCAAGGGGATGAACGCCGGCCTTGCGGTCGCAACCGGCCGCTCAATCGCGTTCCTGAACAACGACATAGTCCTGCCCCAGAACTGGGCATCGCGGCTTGTCGAGACACTCCGCTCGCCCGAAAGACGAGCCGGGATCGTCGTACCGTCGGTGACGACTGCCGGGAACATCTCCACTGTCAGGTCGGATACATCTGAGTCCATCCACCCAACACGACCGTTTCGCGACCTTCCCAGCGGAGTCATCTACGTGATGGCAACAGAGACAATGCGAGCGCTCGGTGGCTGGAGCGAGCAATACCCGATCGCCTCGGCTGAAGACCTCGATCTGCTGTTCACCGTCTGGTGCAACGGGCTTGAGGTGGTCCATGATGAACGCGTGCTCGTGGACCATGTAGGAAGTGCAACCGCCGACACCCGTCTCAAGGACAAGGGTCGTATTTGGAGGGAGAACCGGCAACTCTTCGTTGATCGGTGGCGCGAGATTTCGGATGAGGATGTACCGCGGCTGGACCGTGTCGATGAATCAAGCCGGCAGGCTCGCCTTGCCCAAGCCCGAATCGCCGCCTGGTGGATGAAGCGCACCTTCGATTCGCTGGACCAGCTCGACGCCGAACGAGCAACTATTCGAAGGGCCGCACAGAAACCGTCGGAACCCGAGCCTAAGACGCAGAACTCGACGCGCCGCCGGTCGCGACTCTTCGGCCGTTTGACACGCGGGGGCGACGCGTAGCCGTCGTCAAGAATGACCGAACCGACAATGCTGTCGGGTGTTGGGCTGAGCCGCTACCTGTCCGGTGGGTTCAATCGGTCTTCTGTAGCATGACGGAGCTAGCTTCGAAACGAACCGGAGACGCCATTGGGAAATGACAGATCTGCACCCCTCGGCCGACGGTTCCGTCGACTCGTTGGGCGATTCGTCCGGAGGGTCGAACGAGTACTCCCTGGTCAGAATCGGGTGCCCGAAACGGCTTCTTCCGCCCAACAGCAAGCCGGGAGTACGCGCGACGCAATCCGGGCGAGTGTCGATCGGGCTCGGATACCCATGGCGGAGGCCAACTGGTACGAGGCGATCCGGCGATGGGAAGAGATCCTGGATCGATTCGGTTCTGCCTCGTCGTGGAGTGCATATCGGGGACTCATCATTGCGTACACCAAGATCGGGAGCGTTGACGCTGCTGAGACGATGGCTACCCGTTCTCGCGTGGTCTTTCCCGAGTCGGTCGATTTGGCGGTGGCCCAGGCCGACTTGCCGATGGTGATTGAAGACTGGCCGGAGGCCATCACCCGCTGGAACCGCCTGCTCGACCGGTTCGGACCGAACGTGCCCGAGAAGGTGTACGTGCGATTGGCGATCGCCCAGGGGAAGCTGGGTGGCTTGGCATTGGCAACCGAGACGCTGCAACGCGGCAGGAACCACCACCCCGGCAACCTGAACCTGATCGCCAACTCGGCCGAGTTGGCGATGACATGGCGGGATTGGCCGGAAGCGGTGCGCCAATGGAACGAACTCCTCCAGGCTCGTGCTGAAGCGCCGGATCGCCCCAAAGACGAAGACAGCTTCCCGACTCGTGGCTCCCGGTGGGATTGGTACGAGGAGGCGTGGCAGACCATCGTTCGGGAGTGGAACCGGATCGAACCGGAGCTCGCGTTCGAACCAACGTCCTTGCTATACCGAACGCTCGGGAAGACCCTGGTTCGCGCGCGGATGCCGGAAGAAGGTCTGGATATCCTCGGCATCGGCCGGATCGCTCACCCGGAAGACGAGCAGCTTGCCTTCGCCTACGCCGTCTCTCATCTCGGTCTCCAACCCACAGTAGGGAGAGCGATCGGACTCATAGGCTTGAGCAAGGAATTGCAGAACCACCCTCGGATGGCGGGATTCTGCGCCGACATCGCCATTCCCGCGAAAGACGCAACGCCACCCGGCCATCTGGGAGGGGACAGCGATCTCGGGTCGGTGCCTTCGACGTGCGCTGGGAATCTGAAGACGATGGCCGACTTCGCTCCGACGGCTGTGGACACGTCGGATGAACTCGGCTGTGTTCACGTCATTCGAGCCCCGTACGGTTCCTCGATCGAGCTTCAACTCCGGATCGGACGCTACTTCTCCCCTTCGATGATCAGAAGAAGGGTTCGTGAGATCAGCGAACGGGACGCGTGGGAGGAGATGACCTCTCCGGAGAACCTGATGTTCAAGCGGGCCCGCGCTCTCGCCGACTCGTTCGGTCGACGTTTTGAGGACCTTCCGTTGCTCGGCGCCGGGGCGCTGTCCGATGCTGTGGTGTTCTTCATCTTCGAGGAACTGTGCATCTACGAACCGATGCGGAGACTCGCGGCCGATATCGCTGCGGAGTCCGATGACTCGCCGGTTTTCATCGAATCCCCGACAGACTCGTTCCGGTATGTCGATGGGTACTCGTTCAGCCAGTTCGATGTCCTCTACCTCCATTTCGAGTTGCGCAAATTGGGGGTCAACGCCTTCCTCGTTCGATATCACGCCGGGAGGGCCCCAGAGCAACCGAAGTTGGAGGTCCTGCCCGGTGTGCGATCCCTGCTGCCGCGTAGTGACGTTCGTGAGACGGATCAGATGAGTCATCGGAGTGCTCTCGTCCCTGCCGGTATCCGGTCGGTGAGGAGAGTCGTCAACACGCTGGACTCGCCTCTCGTCTTCTCGTCGGGCTTGGTCGTCAAGGAGTTCGCCTTCGACCGAGGCCTCCACCAGGAGGTCCCGATCGAGCCTGAGGCGACGATCCACCCACCCCTAGTCACGCTGCCCACGTTCACGTTCGATCTCTCGCCGACGGCGACGCTGCGAGGCGTGGCGTTGAGATCGGAGGAACACCTTGACCCGGTCTACGCGACCATCGAGGTGACGAGAGAGATCGGCGGCGACTGGATGCTGTGGCTCGACCGGGCGCTGCACGACTATTTGGCCGGGATCTCCACCATCTCGGTCGCGGAGATCGCCTTCCGGGGTATTGAGGAAGCGCACATTTGCGATCACCTCCTCGCTGATGGGGTCCTGTTCTCCGACGCGGTCAAACAGAACGGCGGCCGTGTCGTCCTCTGGCCACACTCGGCGAACCCGGTGCATGTCAACGAACGCAGACCCGGATCGTTCGACGAGGTCCACGCCGTGACGCTGTCCGGCGGCGAACAGTGGCGGGCGAGATTCCCGGACGTTCAGGTGACGCATTCCCCCTGGACAATGCTTGACCCACCCACCAGGAGCACTCGGATCGACGCCAATCTGCCGCTGTCGGTCGTCGTGATCGGTGGCCGTTCCGTCCTTCGATACATGCCCATCCTCGATCGATCCCTCCACGAAGCGTCCTATCGCACCTTCTTCACCGGCCTTGAAGATCTCCAGTCACGGTATCCGATCGATGTGTACTTCAAACCCCGGGGACACCCCGAGGACAACGAGATGTGGCTCTCAGCGACGGTGGGGTCGACGGCGAACTGGCAGCGGGTCCTCGAGCATCCCCTGCGGATCGATCTACCGAACATGCTGTTCGTGTCGATCTCGATGGGATCATCCGCCCTGCTCGAAGGGATCAGCCGGGGGATCCCCGGCGTCGTAGTTCGCGACTTCCCGGTACGGGACTACACAACGTTGGACGAGGACACCTTCCCCACAGGAGCAAGCACCGAGATGCTCGACGTGATCGCATCATGCTTCGAACCCGGCGGGTACGAACAACTCCTCGAACACGAACTCGACTACTACGCAGCCGAACTCGAGACCGGCGAACCGCTGTAATCGGGCTCTTCGGACTTAAGCGGGGTCGGCTGGAACCGGGGAGACTGCAGGCAGTAGTACGTCCTACGTACGTACGACGTTCCGCTGACGACCATCATGTGTCATGAGCGAACTCGTCTGCAGCCCGCTCGAGGTATTCCCGGTA
>JAYEIJ010000020.1:0-5416 GCA_034660035.1 Actinomycetota bacterium
TTGATGGCGACCAGGTTCCCGAGCGTCATCGACAGCACAGCGAGGAGCCACAGCAGCGGCCCCCAGAGGTTCGAGTGGTCGGGGAACGCGAAGTAGGCAACGGAGAGCACCCCCACGAACCCGGCGCCTTTCGAACCCACCGACAGCCAGGCCGTGACCGGCGTGGGTGAGCCTTCGTAAACGTCCGGCGTCCACACGTGGAACGGCACGGCAGAGATCTTGAACGCGAAGCCGAGGAACACGAACAGCATCCCGAGCAGGAACACAGGCTCATCGGCAACCGAAGCTGGCACGGCTGCGATCCCGGCGAACAACTGCGTCCCGGTGATCCCGTAGAGCAGGCTCACACCCATCACCAGCAACGCGAACGCCACAACGCCGATGATGAAGAACTTGAGCGCCGCCTCGTTCGACTTCTCGTCGGCTTTGCGCCACCCTGCGAGCAGGAACCCCGGGCCGGAGACGAGTTCGAGGGCGACGATCATCGTGATGAAATCCCGCGACGATGCCATCACGACGGCACCAAGCGCAGCGGCGAGCAGCAGGAAGTAGTACTCGCCCTCGTAGTAACGATCGGACTCGACGTAGGCGATCGACAGCAGAAGGGCGATGAACACGGCCCCGATGAACAGGCCCTTCAGCACGAGGGCGTACTGGTCGACGACATAGGACCCACCGAACAGTTCCCGCGGCAGCGTCCCGGTGCAGAACGCCAGGTCGTCGCACATCGCCAGCGTGAACAGCGGCACGAGGGCAGCGAACAGACCGACCATCCCCACGATCGCCCCGTAGTACTTCTCACGGGTCACGAGATCGGTGACGAGGACGGCCAGGACCGTCACCGCCAGGATGATCTCGGGAAGGATCGCGTGGTAGTCGATCACGTCATCAGCCTCCGAAGGCCTTGGCTACGAGGTTCACAACGGCGTCGTTCGTGGCACCGAACACGATCTTCGGGTAGATCCCGATAGCGATCGTCATCACGACGAGCGGCGCCCAGGCCATCCACTCGTACTTGTCGATGTCGTGGAGGTCATGGTCGAGCCACTCGGCCGGCGGTTCGCCGAAGTTGACGCTGCGCAGCATCCACAGCATGTACCCGGCGGTGAGCACGGTGCCGACGGCGCCGATCACCATGAACGTCCGGAACAGCCCGATGCTGAGGCCGGCCAGCGGGTTGAACGATGCGAGCAGCGACATGAACTCGCCCCAGAACCCGGCCAGGGACGGCAGGCCGAGGGACGCCATCGCTGCGAAGCCGAGTACGACGCCCATCTTCGGCATGAGGATCATCTGGCCGCCGAGGCGGTTCATGTCCCTCGTGTGGTAGCGGTGCGCCATGGACCCGGCGACGAAGAACAGCAGGCCGGTGATGATGCCGTGGGCGACCATGCCGATGATCGCTGCGTTGATGCCGATCTCGCTCATCGTGGCGATGCCGAGCATCACGAACCCCATGTGCCCCACCGACGAATAGGCGATGAGGCGTTTCACGTCGTTCTGGGCGAGACACGCCAGCGCACCGTAGATGATGCCGATCACCGCGAGGACGCCGATGAACCAGGCCCAATTCCGCGCCTCGTCGGGGAGGATCGGGATCAGGATCCGGATGAAGCCGTACGTGCCTAGCTTCAGGAGGATGGCGGCCAGGATGACCGAACCGATGGTCGGTGCCGCCGTGTGCGCGTCGGGGAGCCACGTGTGCAGCGGCCACATCGGCACCTTGACGGCGAAGCCGAGGAACATCGCTGCGAACACCCAGAAGGCGAACGACCCGGTGAACACGCCGGCACGCCCGAGTTCGGAGAGCGCCAGGATGTCGAACGTGTTCGCCCCAGCGTCGCCCGACTTGAAGTAGAGAGCCAGGAAACCGAGGAGCATGAACGCAGAGCCGAACAGCGTGAACAGGAAGAACTTGATCGACGCGTAGAGCCGCAGTTCGATCTCCCAGTTCACGACGGGCACGATCCGCTTGGTGGTGTCGCCCCAGATGCCGATCATGAAGTACATCGGGAGCAGCACGACCTCGAAGAACACGAAGAACAGGATGAGGTCGAGGGCAACGAACGTGCCGGTCATCCCGGTGGCGAGGATCATCGTGAGCGCCATGAGCAGCTTCGGGTTGTGCGGCTCGGGCCAGTGGTTCCACGAGTAGATGACGACGAGCACCGTGATGAACCCGGACAGCACGACGAGCGGCAGCGAGATGCCGTCGACACCGATGTGGTACCTGGCGCTGATCGCCTCGATCCACGTCAGATCGGTCCCGAACTGCAACTCCGCGGCAGCGCCGTAATCGAAGCGCACCGCGACGACGATCGCAAGCGCGAACGTCACGAGCGCCGTGATCAGGGCGACCCATTTGATTCCGGCCTCGTTGGCGCGCGGGATCGCCGCAAGGATCAATGCCCCAACGAGCGGCAGGAAGACGATGAGGCTGAGACCCCATCCGCTGTCGAACCACTCCATGTCGTCGCTCCTCCTATCAGAAGATCATGAACAGCGCGGCGATGATGACCACGCCCGCGAAACTCATCGCTGCGTACTGTTGAACCCGTCCGGTGAAGGCCTTGCGCAGGATCCCTCCGGCGGCGCCGGTGGCGGCGCTTACCTCGTTGAATACCCCGTCGACGGCCTTCTGGTCGACGGTGTTGACGGCTTCGGCGACGTGCATCGCCGCCCCACCGGTGAGGTTGGGGACCGCATCGACGATGTTCTGGTCGATCCAGAGTGTGCCGTCCGCAATGGGGCCCATGGTCGGCCGGATGATGCCGTCCATGTAGAAATCGTCGATGTAGTACTTGTGCTCCAGAAGCGGGTACAGCACGGGGATGCGGAACTCGTCGCGTTCGGCCTGCGTGTCTTTCGGCCGGAAGATGAAGAACCCGACGGCGAGGGCGCCGAGGACGACGGGAGTGACGATCGCGAGCAGCCCCCAACTGGGCGACGTGGCGTGGTGCTCGATGATGGGGAACGCTCTCACCGTCACCCAGTCGGTGAACACCTGGGTCAGCCCCGGCATGTTGAGGAGGCCGGCGAAAGCAGCGAAGAAGGCGAGACCCATCAGCGGCAGGGTCATCACCTTGGGTGATTCGTGCGGGCTGGCCGCGCCCTTGTACTTCCCAAAGAAGGTCAGAGACACGAGCCTCGCCATGTAGAAGGCGGTGACGAACGCTCCGGCGATCGAGAGCACGACCATGAACCAGGCCGACGCCGTCGGGTCGGACGAGGCGCTGTGATACGCCGCGGCGATGATCTCGTCCTTCGACCAGAACCCGGCGAACGGGAACAGGCCAACGAGAGCGGCGGTGCCGATCATGAACGTCCAGAACGTGGCCGGCATGTACTTGCGAAGGCCGCCCATGTCGGACATGTTGTTCGAGTGCACGGCGTGGATCACGGACCCGGCGCCGAGGAACAACAGCGACTTGAAGAAGGCGTGGGTGAAGAGATGGAAGAGGCCGGCCGTGTAGGCGCCGACGCCCATCGCCGCCATCATGTAGCCGAGTTGGCTCACGGTCGAGTACGCCAGGACCTTCTTGATGTCGTCCTGAACCAACGCGAGCAAGCCCATGAAGAACAGGGTGATGGCCCCGATGATGGTGATGTAGACGGACGCGTCGGCCTGGATCTCCGGCATCTGGTAGAAGGGGAAGAGCCGTGCGACGAGGTAGATGCCTGCGGTGACCATCGTCGCTGCGTGCATGAGCGCCGAGACAGGTGTCGGACCGGCCATGGCGTCGGGCAACCACACGTGGAACGGGAACTGGGCGCTCTTGCCCATCGCACCGATGAACAGCGCGAGGCCGGCCCAGAAGCCGATCCGGGCGAATCCGTCGATGCTCCCGATCCGTTCGAAGATCTCCGAGAACTGGAACGACCCGACCGACACCGCCATGATGATCACGCCGATGAACAGGGCCGCGTCGGCCACCTTGTTCGTCATGAACGCCTTGTTGCCGGCATCGACGTTGTCGAAGTCCTCCCAGTAGTGGGCGATCAGCAGATACGACGAGACACCGACGAGTTCCCAGCCGACGATCAACTGGATGAGGTTCGGGGCGGAGACGAGCACGAGCATGCCCCCTGCGAACAGGGAGAACGAGGCGAAGAACCACGTGTAGCGGACGTCGCCCCTCATGTATCCGTTGGCGTACACGAAGACGAGGAAGCCGACCACGCCGACGAGGAAGTACATCATGATCGACAGGCCGTCGACCACCCACCCCCACTCGATCGTGAAGTCCCCGATGCGTCCGACCTCGATCGCACCTTCGTACAGGATGCCCTCGGTGAGGTTCTTCCAGGCGAGGATCGCCCCGTACACAGCGACGAACGCCATGCCGAACGTCGCCATCCCCCACCCCTTCCAGGGTGAGTGTTTCCCGAAGAAGACGATCAGGAACGTGATGACCATGGGAACCACGACGATGAGCCATGCCCACTCGGCGAGCGCACCACCGTCGCCGGCGTGCACCTCGTGGCCGCCCTCTTCCGAGAGGAAGGCGAACAGGCCAACGATGGGGGTGAGTGCAGCGAGCATCAGTACCTCATCACATCCAGCTCGTCGACGTCGGCGGAACGACGGTTCCTGAAGATCATCAGCACGATCGCGATCCCGATCCCCACCTCGGCGGCGGCGAGGGCGATGACGAACAGCGCCATCATCTGGCCGGCGTGCGACGCGTCACCGAGATAGACGTCGAAGGCAACCAGGTTGACGTTGACGGCGGCGAGCATCACCTCGACGGAGGCGAGGATGAGCACCGCGTTCTTCCTCGTCAGCACGCCGTAGAGCCCGATGGAGAAGAGGGCGGATCCGAGGAGCACGAACTGGAGGATCGTCATGCGTCGCCCTCCTCCGGCACGTCCTGGCGTGCCAGGGCGATGCCGCCGATCAGCGCCGCGAGCAGCACGAACGACACGACCTCGAACGGGATGACCCAGTTGGTGAACATCATCTCGCCGATCGACGCCGTCCTCGTCGCCTCGTCTGGCAGCGGGATGGCCGCCGCACCGAACGATGCGGTCACGGCCCAGGCGATGACGGCGAACAGCAGAACCGAGAGCACGGCTGCTGGAACACGCATCGCCATCGGCCCGCTCAGCTCGGTCTTCTTCGTCAGCGGCGCCCGGGTGATCATGATGCCGATGAGGAACAGGATGATGACGGCGCCGATGTAGACGAGTACGACGGTCCAGCCGACGAACTCGGCGCCGAGCATGAGGAACAGCGCCGCGGTGCCGGCGAAGGTGACGACGAGGGCGAGGACCGCCCGCACCACGTTCTTGGCGGTGACCACGAGGAACGCTCCGGCGAGCGTCGCAAGCGCGATGGCGAGGAACACCCAGTTGGCGATCTCTGTGATCCAATCGGTGAAGGTGACGGTCATGACGGCTCCACCTCCCCTTCCAG
>JAYEIJ010000021.1:0-5407 GCA_034660035.1 Actinomycetota bacterium
GGCACGACAGCGCCGGGATCGACCACGACAACGGGTGCCACCGATGGGAGCAACACAGATGACGGCGCGGCGCCCGGGAGCGGTGAGTGCACGGTTGTCGTCACGGGCGACCGCGAGGACACCTGGATGTTCGAAGGTGGAGTGAACAGGGTCGGGATCGCCACTGACTACTGGTTCAGCGACGAAGCCATGCAAGCAGCGGTCGAGGAACTTGGCGGCTCGTACGACGAGTTCGTCGCAAAGGGCGAGCCACTCGTCTCGTTCCTGAGTATCTGGTGTTCTGCGAGTGACGACCCCATGGAACCGGGGCAAGGCGTGGACGTTCGGGCCACGAACGCCACGCGCTCCGCGGATCTGGCGATGGGGCCGGGGAGCTACGCGATTGTCGGAGGCGGCGGGGTGATCGACGAGGGTCCGGCGGGAACGATGGTTGCCGACGTGATGCTGGTCGAGGACGAGATCTACGAGACCATCGTCGACTCGGGATCGCTCGAGATCTCCCGGTGGGATATGGCCGGGATCGAGGGATCGTTCTCGTTCGTTGCGGTGGAGATGTTCGCTGAGGATCCCAAGGAGATCCAAGTGGCCGTCCAGTTCTCTCTTGTCTGCGAGACGCCGGGCTACACCTGCTGACCGCACGGAACCATCCCTACGGCCCGAACAGTTCAGAGAGAACGACCATCGGTGCAGAAACCGGGTCGATCAGAAGGTGAAGGCGACCTGGATCTTGTCGGGTTCGTCGGGATGCACGGTGACCGGGAAGCTCCGCTCTATCGCGGACTCGATTTGAGGGATCACGGCCGGCGGTAGTCCAACTGCCTTGCTCACGGAGTACGAGTCCTGCCCGGCAGGAGAATCTCGTAGTCGATCTGCTCGATCGGGTTCGTTCCTTCGAAACGACCGGTCGCTGCCGCTGAAACCGCCCTGGCGAGGCCCTGTTTGCCGTCGCTCTCAAGTTTGATCAGGTCGGTTTGTGACCAGCCCTCGGCGACAATGGTTGGTATTGACCCCGACACCGAACCGACGGCCGTGCCGACAGGATTCGGCACGGGATCGTCGGGAGCGACAACCACGACCTGAGGGTCATCCTGGTCCACCCGAACCGCGACCACCGACCCCGGCTGGAATTGAGCGAGTTGATAGTGACGGATGGTGGTGTTGATGGTCACCTCATACGGTGGCCGGGTCCGGTCGTCGATCTGGAGAACGAGACGGAGATAGGGCTGGCCACCGGTAGTGACGGAGGCCCTTGAACTCGCCTCCCCGATACTGAGAACCGTTGCCGCGGCGGGCCGTCCGCTGAACCGGATCTGCTTGGAACGTCTGCCCCCGCCCATGAAAACCGCGCTGCTACGGGAGAACAAGAAGGCGGCCAACAGAGGCAAGACCACGATCGCGCCGGCATTCACGGCGAGCGACCGCCGTCGGGATTCGTGGCGATTCGGAAGTAGGGTGTCACCATGAGCAGAGACGAACTCGACGGAGGCTCAGGGGTGGGGTCGAACGTCTTCGAGAACGCCGGGTCGCTGGCGACTGCGCCGTGGCTGGCTGATCGACTAGGGGACCCGGCCGTCAAGATCGTCGATGCACGGTACATCATCGAAGTCGACGATCAGGGGCGATTCCATGAGGTTCCGGGGCGCGATTCCTTCCTGGAATCCCACATCCCGGGGGCAGTGTTCCTCGCCCTCGACGATCTCGAAGATCCCGCTTGCCCCGTTCACATCGTGGGGGCCGACGCCTTCGGCGTCATCATGTCCAGGCTCGGAATCGACAGCGATGACGAGGTGGTTGTCTACGACACAGACGGCGGCATCTGGTCGGCTCGCCTGTGGTGGGCGTTGCGTCTCTATGGTCACAGCAAGGTGAGGCTTCTCGACGGTGGCTTCAAGAACTGGACGCGGGAGGGTCTGCCCGTCGTGGCGGGGGAGAGCCCTATCGAGCAAGCTCGCTTCGTTGCTTGGCCTCGGCCGGATCTCCGGGTCGAGATCGACGAGGTCGTCTCCGCCATGTCCGAACCGGACACCGTGATCGTCGATGGGCTTACAGAGCCGTTCCACACGGGGAGCGTCCGTCTTTTCCCGCATCTGCGAGCGGGACACATTCCGGGTGCCGTCAGCATTCCGGCGCCGGACAACCTCGACCCCGAAACCGACAAGCTCCTGTCCGTCGCCGAGTTGGCCGAGCAGTGGACGCCCGTAGTGGAGGACGCCGGTCGGATCATCACCTACTGCGGTGCCGGCATGTACGGGGCGTTCGACCTGTTCGTGCTGCACCTCCTTGGATACAACGCCGCTCTCTACGACGGATCGTGGGAGGAGTGGGCGGCAGCGGAGGATTCCCCGATCGCAACGACACCCTCCGCGTTCGAAGACGAAAGTCTGTAGGTTCCGCAGATCGCCGGTTGCCTGCTCCATTCCGCGGGCTGTGGGCGCCATATAGGACGCTGTGAACCCTGGGTATGCGGCCTGCTCCATTCCGCGGGCTGTGGGCGCCATATAGGACGCTGTGAACCCTGGGTATGCGGCGCTAGTTGGTGTCGAAGCGGACCTGGAGCGTGACGGCTACCTGCTGCTGACCCGCCTCGATGGGGGTCTCGACCGATCCAACGGCCGCTTCGTCGAAGGCTGCCCGGTAGAGGGGCTGCGGAGGGGTGCCTGTGACCGATTCGCTGATCATCACGGCCTTACCCAGCGTGAGTCCTGCGAGGTCGGCGAGCTGTTGGGCTTTCGATCGGGCATCCTCCCATGCCGTGTCTCGAGCGGCGGAGAGGAGTTCTTCGTCATCCTCGATCGAGAACGAGACACCGGAGACCTGGATCTCGTCGCCAACGCCACTCACGGCGGCATCGATCACGGAACCGGCAGCGTCGATATCACGGATCTTCGCTGTGACGGTGTTCCCGACGCGGTACCCGACGAGCTTTCGCTGCTCCTGGGAGTAGTCGTACTCGGGGTGGATCGAGTAGTTGGCCGTCTGGATGTCGTCCCCGGCAACACCGGACGAGCCGAGGGTTGAGATGAGTTGGTCGGCGAGGGTCGCTGCGTCCGTAACGGCCTGTTTCACGGTTGGGCGGAGCACCGAAACGCCGAAGGACATCTGCAGCGTGTCTGGTGTTCCGAGGACCTCACCACGCCCGGATACGGCGATCCCGCTCGCCGACGTGCCCTCGGCTCCCGTGTTCTCAACTGTCACGCTCGGCGTGCATGCTGCGACCAGAATCGCTGCGCCGGCGAGAAGTCCAATTGCGAGTCGTCTCACGGTCACCTCCGTTGAAGCATCACCAATGAGACGATCGTACGCCGATGAACGGTTCCCGACCGTCATTGAGGGCCCACCCCCGGGTTCCTGGATTCATGAAACCTTCATCATCCGCGAACCCAACCTTCATATTGATCCGCTTCACTAACGCTACGAATCACGACAAGGAGACATCCAATGAGAGTCAAGGCCCGTTCATCCCAAGGGCTCCTCCTCGGAGCAGTGGCCCTGGTGGCGGTGATCAGCTTCGCTGCGGTTGCAGTCGGCGCCACAACCGACACCGAGACCGACAGCGACGCCATCGCGGCGTCGAGCGAATCGACCGTCAATGCAGTGCAGGCATCCACGTCGACACTCACCGAGGTGGAAATCGAAGGCATCATGTTCATGCGCGAGGAGGAGAAGCTTGCCTACGACGTGTACATGACGTTCGCCGATCTCTACGCTCAGCCGATCTTCTCGAACATCGCATCCGCCGAGATGACCCACATGACGGCGGTCCTCGGACTCATCGAGGCCTACGGGTTGAACGACCCGGTGGACGACAGTCCGGTCGGGGACTTCGTCAACGAGGACCTGCAGGAACTGTACGACGATCTGGTCGAAGCCGGCTCGGTAGATCTCGCATCGGCGTTCGAGGTCGGTGCGATCATTGAAGAAGTCGACATCCTCGATCTCGAAAGATTCCTTGCCGGCACGACCAATGCCGACATCACCCGGGTCTACGACAATCTGCTGCGGGGATCCGAGAACCATCTTCGGGCGTTCGTGTCGCAGCTCGAATCCGCAGGCATCGACCGTGATCCCACCCACATGGACGTACCTGCGTATGAGGCGATTCTCGCTTCCGGGATGGAACGCGGCGGGTCGTCCGAGTCGAGTCACGACGCCGCCAGACACGGGGACGGAGAGTGCGACGAGAGCGGAGAGGGTATGCACGACCAGGACCGGGGCCAGCATGGTCAGGACCAGAACGGCCAAGGTCAGCGGGGCCAGGGCCACGGTGGCCAAGGTCAGGGCGGCCAAGGCGGTCAGGGTCAGCACGGAAAGGGCCAACACGGACAGAGCGGCTAGGACCTGAACAATGCGTGTCGCCCATCTCAACGACCGGGCATCACCACGCGCTGTGGCTTCGGCTCCGCCATTCCGACACAAGGAGTGGCGAAACCTCATCCTTGCGCCTGGCGCGCCCGGGCGCCGATCTGGGCAACGGCATTGCTCAACACGCTCCTAGCCACGACAGATCCGAAATCACGACCGGGAACACCGCGTCCGGGTGATCAGAAGGCGAGTGCGACGATGGCTCCCATCGCCAGCACGATGCCTGCTGTCTGCCCCGGGCGCGGTCGTTCATGGAGGACGATGACGGCCGTGATGGCCGTGAACGCCGGGTAGAGCGACGAGAGAACGGTGCTGATTCCGAGCGGCCCCCGCTGGAGAGCGAGGGCAATCGAGACATTCGCCGCCATGTCAAGATTCCCCAGTGCTGCAAGCATGCCCAGGCCGCGGCCTCCGGGTGGCGCGGCGACCTTCTTGAACCCCGCGATGGCGAATGCGATGGGGATCGTCGTGGCGCGAGCGCCGACGAGCGGCCACAGGCCGGATACCTCCGACGTTTGAGCCAGTGCGATGAAGAAGACACCGAATGCGGCACCGGCCAGCACGGCGCGTGCGACGATCCGGATATCGGCCCCTCGACTTGCAGGGTCGCTGCCGATAAGGAGGACCGCTCCGAGGGCGAGACCGATGCCGATCCAATGTCGCGTGGATAGTTCGGCGCCCCGGCTGAGATCGACGACTACCGGGATCACAGCGGTGGTCGCTCCGGCGATGGGAGCAACGATCGTCATCGAACCCGACGCAAGAGTCGAGTAGAGCAACACCAGGCCGACAAGTCCGACGGCTCCGGCCAGCGCTCCCCACAGAATGTCTGATGTCGTTACGAGGTCCGCAGGAACGACGAGGAGTCCGATAGCCAGAACCCCGAGCCCCAGGGTCTGCGACCAGGCCGTCACGGTCCATACGGAAGCTCGGCGAGTGGAGATACCGCCGAGGAAGTCGCCGAGTCCGTAGAAGACGGCGGAAGAGAGGGCGAGGATCTGGCTCATGGAGCGTCGAAGCGTACCGGTCGGTTTCCCACCGCTAG
>JAYEIJ010000022.1:0-18876 GCA_034660035.1 Actinomycetota bacterium
GCCCGGTCAGCCTCGGTCCAACGATTCCGAGACCTTCTCCGCTCACCGGCGCCGCAGTCGCCTTGTCGGCTGCTGCACTTGCAGCAGCAGTCGTCCTGATGAAGCGACGCACTCGCGGCTAGGAGTGTGCCGGGCAATCCGAATCGACCCATGATTCCGACTCAGCGGCCGGACTCCGACGAGACGATCGGGGCTTCGCTCTCCGTCCCTGAGTCGAATGCAAGTGGCCGGGTCCCTGTATCCCCGAAGGGAACCGCGAGCATGACAGAGGACACAGGGGCAAGCAGACTCGGTATCAGTGCGAACGTACAGAGCCCCGCAACGGCGGCGCATTGAAGCCCGAATCGACATGCCCCAGACAAGTTGACCACCCGACGGTCGATTGCGTCAGAACAACAGCTTCCAAGGCACAGGCTCCTCCAACGACAACGGGCCGTTGTCAAAGGTCGAGACGACCGTGTAGAACAGCCACCACTCCGTGCCCGATCGGACAACGCACCCGATCCAGGTGGCCCGGTCATCCCAGGTGCCGGATGGCCCAGGATCGATCGCATCAGGCAGCATCTCCCATCGACGCAGGTCGACGGATCACGCGTGTCCAATGGTCGCGTTCCGGTGACGGAGGTCGGGATCCCCGAGCGACTTCGGCGCTCGAAGATAGAAGATGTGCCAGTTCGCGCCATCACGCCCAGACCAGACATCCCATACTCAATCATCTTCCAGCACCAGGGCCATCAGCCAACTCCTATCAGCCCTTGACACCGGACGATGCCACCCCCTGAACGAACTGTCGCTGGAAGATGAGGAAGATGACCAGAAGGGGCAGTGTCATCATCACCGTGTAGGCCATGATGTCGCCGTTCGCAATCGGCGGCGTCGTCTTGAATACGCCGATTCCGACCGGGAGCGGTCGGACATCGATTCCGCGCGTCACCATGGTGGGCCACAGATACTGTCCCCAGGAGAACAGGAATGAGAGAATCGCGACCGTCGCATACGCTGGCTTCGCGAGGGGCGCGACCACGCGTACGAAGACCTGCACCGGACTCGCCCCATCGATCCTGGCGGCCTCTTCAAGCGACCTCGGAATGCCGAGGAAGAATGTGTAGAAGAGGAAGATGAACAGGGGGTTCGCTATGAACGGGAGGATCTGAATCTGGTAGGTATCGAGCCATCCGATCTCTGCCCCCATGAACAGGAGTGGTACGGCCAGCGCCTCGAACGGAATGATGATCAGAGCGATGACCACCGCTAGAACCACAGTCTTGCCCCGGAATCTCAAACGCGCTAGCGCATATCCGAAAAGGCTGTTGACGATCAGACCGAGACTCACGATGAAGCCGGAGATGATCGCCGAGTTCATGAACACCCGCGGAAACTGTGCCCGCTCGATCGCGTCGCCGTAGTTCTCGAAGCCGACGAACGGTTGTGGGACGAACGCCTTCAACGAATCACTGTTCGCGAGCACCTGGTCGTCGGCCTTGAATGACGAAGCCAGCATGTAGACGAGGGGGAACAGGAAGAAGAGAGCGAGGACGACCATGACGGCGTAGAGGATCCACTTCCAGACCGGGTTGGACTTCAAACTGCTCGAGATCTCACTTCGCGTCGTGCTGGTCGCCGTCATACTTCACCCTCCTCTTTGAGGAACCGCCGTTGAAGCAGCGTGAGACCCAGCACTATCACGAAGAAGATGACCGCGATCGCCGAGCCGCGTCCGATGTTCTGTCTGCTGAAGCCGATGTCGACCATGTGGACCATCGCTGTTCGCGTGCTGTCGAGCGGACCACCGGCGGCATTGGGCATGAGCATCGGCTGATCGAACAGTCGCATCGCGAGAATCGTCGTCACGGTGACCACGAAGATCAGCGGGTTTCGGATCCCGGGCAGAGTCACGTTCATGAATTGCTCCCAGGTGGTCGCTCCGTCGATGGAAGCGGCTTCGTACAGTTCGGATGGCACGTCCTGGAGTGCCGCGAGGAGAATGATCATCTGGAAACCGACGCCTTGCCAGACCGACACGATGATGATCGCCGGCATCGCCCAGGTCGTTGAGTTGAGCCAATCGGGGCTGAAGTTGCCGAAGGTGATCAATTCGAGAGCCGCATTGACGAGTCCGTTGGCGTTGAACAGCAGAACCCAGATCGTTGCGGCAGCCGCCATCACCACGGTTACCGGGGTGAAGAAGATCGTGCGGAACGCTGTCTTTCCCCGAATCTTCTGATTCACGAGGACGGCCAGGAACAGGGCGAACGCCGTCTGGAACGGCACGACGAAGATGGAGAACCGGGCGTTGTTCCACAGCGACTTCCAGAACAACCCGTCAGTGAGTTGCCCCACGTAGTTGTCCAGTCCGATGAACTTCGTCGGGAGCGGGGAGATGAGTCGTTGGTTCGTGAAGGAGAAGATGATCGCCAACACGAAGGGCGCAACGATGAAGAGCAGGAGGAGGATGCCGGCGGGAGCGAGGAATAGCCACGCGATCCTGGCCTCGGAACGGTCCGCGCCGCCACGCTTCTTAGTTGTCGGGGCACCCGTGGCCGGTTCCGCCCCTCGTGTGTCAACCGTCGTCACGTGATCTCCCCTGCTCGCCGGTCGTGTGCGAGGATGGGAAGGGGCCGAAGCCCCCTCCCATCCTGCTAGTGGTCGGTTGCGGATTACGGAGCTGGATACCCGTCGTTGTCGTCAACGTCGGCATCGATCGCGGCGGCGGCGTCATCGAGTGTGGCCTTGACGTCCGCCATCCCGATCAGGATGTCGTCCATCGCACCGAAGAACTCAGCCGTCACGGTCGGGTACCCGGGGGTCACCGGCCTCGGCACCGCGATATCCGGGGCTCCAGCCAGCTGCTCCTTGAACAACACGAGCGCCCCGCCTTCGGCGTAGTTCGGGTCCTTGGCGAGCGCCGACTCCGTTGCGGGAACCGCGCCGTTCGCTTCCGTGATCTTCAGAATCGTGCTGTCCGATACCGCGAACTCGAGGAACTTCCACGCCGCGTCACCGTCGGTACTCGCCGAGGTGACCGCCCATGCCCACGAACCCATGCCGGTTCGAGTGCCCTTCCCGAAATCGGGCAGTGGCAGCAGGACCAGGTCGTCCCCAACCGCCTCCTTGTAGGGGTTGAACATCCAGTGCCCAACCCATGAGATCGGCGATTCCTTGTTCGTGAAGACCGAGTCATCCGTTGCCTGTGTTGCGATCAGACCATCACTTGCCCAGTTCTGGAAGGTGGTCAGCGCCGCAACGGCCTCGTCGGTGTTCAGCACGCCCTCGGCCTTGAGCGAGTCTCGATCGACGAGATCGGCGCCGGCGGACCAGACGATGGGGGCGAAACCGTACGTCATCCACTCACCCTGAGTGCCGTAGAAGATCTTGATGTCGAGCGGATGCTCATAGCCAGCCGCTTGTAGATCCTTCATGATCTTCTCAAATTCCTCGGCCGACCAAGCATCCCCTGCGTTTGCGGGGATCCGTGCCCCGACCTCTTCGAGCGCCGACTTCCATGCCCACAATCCGAGCCCGGAGTCGAACGTGCCGACGCTGTACAGGCTGTCGTTGTACGTGCCGGCCTGGATGATCGACGGCAGGAGATTGTCCTTCACCTCGTCGGTGATGCACTCGTCGATACTGACGATGCTCCCGGCCCAGGCGAAGTTCGCCAGCGTCGGACCATCAAAGTCGATGACGTCCGGGAGATCCCCGGCTGCCGCCGCTGCGTTGACCGCATCGGTGTAACCGGCCTCCGGGACCTGCGTCAGCTCGATCGTGACTCCGGCGCCCGAGGCGTTGAAGTCATCAATAAGCTCGACATAGGCTGTGGCCTCTGAACCCTCATGCACCCAGACGGTGAGCGTGTCATCGTCGATGGTGCCATCGCACGATGCTTTCGCTCCTCCTCCGCCCGAGCTGCATGCCGCAGCAACCATCAGCAGACCAACAACGGGAATCAACCATTTGATCCGTCTCTTCATGGCATTCCTTTCCTTCCTCGCTTGCTTCTCTTACGGGCTCCCTGTGGTCTCGCGCACAGCGAGTTCCAGGGGCATCTCTTCGTAGACCACACCGCGACTCGGTGCAGCGATTGCGTCGATGAGGATCTCTGCCGCCCGCCATCCCGATACTTCGAGTGGCTGATGGACGGTGGCTAAGCCGGTGTATGTGCTCATCTCAGCGTCGTCGAGTCCAACGACGGAGAGATCACCGGGAATATCGAGGTCGAGCTGACGTGCCGCATCCATCACACCCATCGCCTGGGTGTCCGAGGCGGCGAAAACGGCGGTCGGGCGATGATTCAGGGTCAGCATCACTCCTGCAAGCGTACGCGCTTCGGCCCGACCGTGCCAACCCGTCATGATCAGAGTGTCATCAACCTCGAGATCCGAAGCAGCGAGCGCATCGGTGTAGCCGCGGCGGTGAAGAGCGCTCGACGTGAATCCGAGCGGATTGTCCTCCGCGTCTCCGATGAACCCGATGCGTTCGTGGCCGAGATCGATCAGGTGCTGGGTTGCCAACAGCCCGCCCGCGCGATGGTCGACGATGACCCGGGAGAATCCGGGGACGTCTACTTCAATGAACACGACGGGTGTGCCGGCAGAGCGAAAGGCGTCGAGTTCGTCTGTGGTGGGTTGAAGCCCCACAACCACGGTCCCCATCGGAGGATGGCTCCCCGTCAGAAGATCGAAGTGCTCCACCCGATGCTGCGGACTCTCAACGTCGTACAACGATAGGGGAAACGGCGAATCGCGTAGCCCCTCGATGAGTCCCCTGACATGCTGGACGGCCGACGGATGAGTGAGGTACGGCACGACGGCACCGACGGTCATAGTCCGCCGTACGCCAACCCCTGTGCGATGGCGCTCCGCCGGTAGTTGAGTTTGCTGATCGCCGCTTCCACACGGGAGCGCGTCGCCGCCGCCACACCGGCCGTGTTGTTGACGACCCTCGAGACCGTCGGGGCGGAGACACCGGCGGCGGCGGAAACATCAGCGGTCGTCGCCGTTCGGCGCCGTGTGGGGGAATCGAGGCTCGTCACTGAAAGCGCTCTCTGAAAGCGCTTTCACGCTACGTGGGTTGAGCGGACGCGTCAACCTGAATCGGTAGTGCAGTCCGACGATCATCGCGACAGCGTGGGACCGGCAGCGCCCCCTGGCGAACGCGTCGGCTCTATGCTCAACGCTCGCATGTCCGAACCCCGCTCACTCTTCGAGAAGGTCTGGGACGATCACATCGTCCGATCCGATGTCGACGGCATCGACCTGCTCTTCGTGGACCTCCACCTCATCCACGAAGTGACCTCCCCCCAGGCGTTCGAGGCACTTCAGATCGCACGGCGCCCCGTTCATCGACCCGACCTCACGCTCGCGACTATCGACCACGGTGTCCCAACCGCCGATCGGGCGTTGGGCATCCTGGATCCCCTCTCGAAGAGGCAGATCGATACGCTGATCGCGAACTGTGATCGCACCGGCATCGAACTGTTCGACGTTGACGACCCGCGGTCCGGGATCGTTCACGTGATCGGACCCGAGCAGGGTCTGACACAACCGGGAACCACGATCGTGTGCGGGGACTCGCACACAGCGACCCACGGCGCCTTCGGTTCCCTGGCGTTCGGGATCGGAACCTCGCAGGTCGAGCACGTCCTCGCCACCCAAACGCTGCCGCAACCCAAGCCGAAGTCGATGTCGATCACCGTCGACGGAGACCTCCCGTCCGGTGTCGCTCCCAAGGACGCGATCCTCGGCATCATCGCCCGGATCGGATTCAACGGTGGAGGAGGACACGTCATCGAATATCGGGGATCGGTCTTCGAGCAGATGTCGATGGAAGGCCGGATGACGGTCTGCAACATGTCGATCGAGGCCGGTGCGCGAGCCGGGATGATCGCTCCCGACGACACGACGCTCGCGTACTTGCAGGGCCGACCATACGCTCCGACCGGCGACGATTGGGTTGCCGCCGCCGAGTACTGGCGCACACTCTCCACCGATCCCGGGGCCTGGTTCGACACGGAGTTCACGTTCGACGCCGCCGGTTTCGCTCCGTACGTTTCGTGGGGAACGAACCCGTCGCAGACCATCCCTGTGAACGAGACCATCCCTGACCCTTCGTCGTTCGACGATCCTCTTGACCGTGATGCCACCCGACGCGCCCTCGACTACATGGATCTCGCAGCCGGCACACCGATGGTCGACGTCGACATCGACGTCGTGTTCATCGGGTCGTGCACCAACGCGAGGATCGAGGACCTCCGCGCCGCTGCGGCCATCGCCGAGGGGCAGAAGGTCGCCGACGGTGTTCGAACCCTGGTCGTTCCCGGTTCCGGATTGGTGAAGCTCCAGGCAGAGAGAGAGGGTCTCGACCGCGTGTTCCTCGACGCCGGGTTCGAATGGCGCGACGCCGGATGCTCGATGTGTCTCGCGATGAACCCCGACGTCCTCCAGCCGGGCGAACGATGTGCGTCAACGTCGAACCGGAACTTCGAAGGCAGACAGGGCCGTGGAGGTCGGACCCATCTCGTCAGTCCGGCCATGGCCGCCGCTGCGGCGATCGCAGGCCACTTCGTCGACGTCCGGGAGTGGTCGAGATGAAACCCATCAACGTCATCTCGGGGCAGATGGCCCCACTCCCCCGCGCCAACGTCGACACGGACCAGATCATCCCGGCGCAGTTCCTCAAACGAGTGGAGCGATCCGGATTCGGACCGTTCCTCTTCTGGGAGTGGGTCCATGACGCCGAGGGCGAGTTGGACCCGGAATTCGTGATCAATCGACCCGAGTACGCCGATGCGCTGGTCCTGGTGTCCGGCCCAAATTTCGGCTCCGGGTCATCGCGCGAGCACGCCCCATGGGCACTGGAGGACCGGGGTTTTCGGGCGATCATCGCCCCGTCATTCGCCGACATCTTCCGGGGGAACTGCCACAACGTTGGACTGCTCCCGATCGTGTTGACCGACGACGAAGTCGCCCGACTGTCGGCGCTCGCGGAGAACCCGTCCAACGAGGTCACGATCGATCTCGCCGCCCAGACCGTGGCCTCCGGTGATTTCCACACCGTGTTCCAGATCGATCCCGGAGTCAAGCACCGCCTCCTGAACGGCCTCGATCCCATCGCTCTGACGCTCGAACACTCCGACGAAATCGAAGCCTTCGAGCGGACCCGCCCAACGTGGAAGCCGTCTCTGTAGTCCGTAGTCCGTAATCCGTAATCCGTCGTCCGTCGTCCGTCGTCCGGCTTCAAGCTCCAAGCCTCAAGCCTCAAGCCTCAAGCTTCAAGACTCGCTTCCGGCCCTGGTTCTTGCAGCTTGCAGCTCTTGTCTTTCTACTTTCTACTTTCTACTTTCTACTTTCTACTTTCTACTTTCTACTTTCTACTTGCTACTTGCTACTTTCTCTCCCATGCATCGCCCCACACGACAGGAGCAGGCCCAGGCCATCTTGCATCGCAAGGCACGCACCCTGGCGTCGCAGATCCTCGGTCACCGGGCAACCACCGCCGACGACTTCGGTCATGCGTTCACACTCGAGCGGGTCGACATCATCTCCGAGATTCCGGATCGCGAAGCGTTGCTCGCTCTTGGCCTCAACCGTGTCGGTCCTCGCGATGGCATCTACGTTCTCGATGACGCCGACGGATTTCGTGTCTACGCCCAGGAGCGTGGGATCCCCATCCGAGAACGAACCGGTCTCACTTTCGACGAGGCTCGAGATGGCGTCATCGACGAACTCGTGCTGCTGAACGGCATCCCGTTCAGCGTGTGAAGACCTCGTCACCGACCGATACTTCGACCGGTCGATCGATGTGGTCGACCGAGAGGATGAACCCCCGGGTCCCGGTCGATAGGAAAGCGAGGTGTTCCGTGATCTCGTCGCGCGGCAGAACGGTCGCGCTTCTGAGCAAGTGCGACGTGAACCCGGGACACGCCAGCGCCGGCATCGGCGATCGGAACTCGAAGACGGCACCGTCCTGCGTGCGAACCACCAGTCCCGCTGCGACGTCTTGCGCTGAGACCGCCGGGCCGTCGACGATGATGTTCTCTCCTGCGACTCCGAGCGGCGCGTCACCGAAACGTTCGGCCATCCGTTCGTAGTGGGCGACGAAGCCGATAGACAGGGCCTTGTGTCCCCCGCCTTTCGCTCGAGGATGCGCCTCGTGGTGGATATCGACGGCCCAGCCGGTGCCGTTCCATCCCAGCATGCCGGAGCCGTCGATCGATCCACGCTCGACCGCCAGCAAGGACGATGGGTCGTAGACATCGCCACGTTTCAGCGATTCCGTGTGGATCTGAAGAAGTACGATCTGTCCGAGTGATTTGCTCATCGCCGCTCTCTTCGGTGGCCCCACATGGCGTTCACGCTACCCGGATCGGCGGCCCGAAGGCGCTCACCTGATGAGGACCTGGTCGCCGACTTCGATCTCCACGAGGCGATCAGCCTGTCTCACTGAGACGAGGAAACCGCGTGTTCCGTCGGATAGGAACGCCAACTCGCTCTGGATCGTGTCTCGCTGGAGAACGCTGTCACTCCCGAGCAGAAATGAAGTGAACGGCCGACAGGGAGCGGCGGGGCGAGGCCCTTCCAGTCCGATCTCCACGCCGTCCGACCGGCGGATGAGCAGTCCACCGCCGACGTCGGCCATTCGAACCGCGGGTCCATCGACGATGATGTTCTCCCCCGCGATGCCAACAGGGACCGAATCGAATCGTTGTGCCATCGCTTCGTAGTGACCGGTGAACCCGATCGACAGGGCCCGGTTCCCTCCACCTCTCGCCCTGGGATGGGACCGGTGGTGGGCATCGACGATCCACCCGCTGCCATCCCAGATCAATATGCCGGCTTCGCCGATCAGCGCCTTCTCTGCGGTCACGAGATGCTCGGGGATGTATCGACCTGTGGCTTTGAGCGGTTCCGCCTGGATCTGGAGCCTGACGATCCGGCCGAGCAGTTCAGACATCCAACACCTCATTGAGCAGATCCGGGCGATCGGTGATGATCCCGTCGACGCCCATGTCGATGAAGTGCCTCATGTCGTCGGGTTCGTTCACCGTCCAGAGATGAATGTGGGCGCCGGCACGGTGGACCGCATCGATGAGCTTGTCGTCGATCCTGGTCCCGCGGTAGTCGAACGGGAGTTGGTAGGCCTGCACCTTGCGACGGATGGTCCGTCCTACGCGAGATGCGACGTACATCGACGCCGCAGCCGTTGGACCTGCGGAGAGGGCAACCCGCTCCCGTGTGATGCGTCGGAATCGGGCGATGCGTCGATCGGTGAACGAGCCGATCAGCGTGCGGTGCTCGGCGTCGAACGCACGGATCACCTCGGCAACAGCCCACTCCTCTCCTGGTCCCTTCAGGTCGATGTTGAGCCGGACGTCCGGCCACGTCCCGTAGAGCTCCTCGAGGGTCGAAACGCCGATGCCCGTGCCCCGCAGCGGATAGTCGTTCTCCGGGTCGAAGTGGTAGGCCGCGTCAACATCCCGGATCTCAGCGAGCGTGCGTTCGGCGACCTTGCCCGTGCCGCTGGTCGTGCGGTTCAGTTTCGCGTCGTGAAAGACGACGGGAACGTGGTCGCTCGTGAGTCGAACGTCGATCTCAAGATAGTGATACCCGAGGCCCTCGACGGCCCCGGCGAAAGCATGCATCGTGTTCTCGGGCCACAGGACCCGGCTTCCGCGATGGGCGAACCGAATCGGATGCTCGACGGAGAAGAAGTCGCTCACAGGATGACGCCGTTCTTGATCACCGCCGCCACGAGATCCGTATCGGGTCTGTACGGGATGTGAAGATGGGTCGGTGCATCGAGAATGACGAGGTCGGCAACAGCGCCGCGGGCCAGGTGCCCCCGATCGTCGAGATTGAGGGACCGCGCGCTTCCCATGGTCGCCGCCCACACGGCCTCGTCCGGCGTGAGACCCATGTTGAGCGATGCGAGGGCAACGACGAACGCCATCGATTCGACATAAGCCGTTCCCGGGTTGCAGTCGGTAGCGAGAGCCACGGAGACCCCGCTGTCCCAGACCCGCCTTCCGTCCGGATAGGGAAGCCTCATCGAGAAAGAGACGGCCGGGAGTAAGACGGCCGACGTGCCGGCATCGCTCATTGCCGCGAGATCTTCGTCGGTGGCGTGGTCGAGATGGTCGGCGCTGGCAGCCGACAGATCGGCGGCAAGAGCGGCCGCACCGACACGACCAAGTTGGTCGGCGTGGATCCTCACCTCGAGGCCACTTCTCTCTGCCGCTTCGAGGATACGGCGGGCCTCATCGACGGTGAAGGCGGCTTCATCGCTGAACACATCGCAGAACCGGGCGAGCGGCGCACAGACATCGAGCATCTCGCCGCAGACGAGATCGACGTAAGCCTCGCGGTCGTCCCGGTACTCTGCCGGCACGACGTGCGCTCCAAGGAACGTCGGGATGACGTCGATCGGAAGCGACTCATCGAGACGGCGAGCGACGCGGAGCATCTTCGCCTCTGTTGCGATGTCAAGGCCGTAGCCGGACTTCACCTCGACGGTGGTCGTCCCGGTCGCCAGCATCCGCCACGCACGTTCTGCCGCCGCCTCATAGAGATCGTCTTCGAGCATCGCCCGCGTCGCCTCAACCGTCGAGAGGATGCCACCGCCTGCGGCCAGGATCTCCTCGTACGACTCGCCGCGAAGCCGACGGGCGAACTCGTCGCTGCGCTCCCCGGCGAACACGAGATGCGTGTGCGGGTCGACGAATCCCGGGAGCACTGCGGCCTTTCCTGCGTCGAGTCGCGGCAGGTCCGTGTACTCGGACGGTGTATCGGCCTCCGGCCCGACCCAGTCCACAACCCCGTCGACGATCGCAACGGCCCCGCCCTCGACGATCCCAAGCAGCCCCCCACGCTGAGGGTCGTTCGTAACGAGTGACCCGATATTGGAGACGAGCAGCGTATTCACGAACGCCCCCTCCCGCCCGTAGCCCGTAACCCGTAGGCTGCCTGCTGTCGAGCGATGTGATATCTGACCCCCTCCGCATCCTTCCTCGGCACCTTCCCCCGAGGGGGAGGAAGAGGATCAACCGGGGGGACAGGCTCGTGGCTCGCAGCTGGCAGCTCGCAGCTCATTTCTCCCACATCGGGATCCTGACCCCGCGCTCCTTCGCCACCGCTTCGGCCTCCGGGTAGCCGGCATCGACGTGACGGATAATGCCCATTCCCGGGTCGTTGGTGAGCACCCGGGAGAGCCGCTCCGCGCCGTCTGCCGTACCGTCGGCCACCACCTGTGCACCGGCGTGGATCGACTTGCCGATCCCGACGCCACCGCCGTGATGCACGGCCACCCACGCGGCGCCGGAAGCGGTGTTCAGGAGCGCGTTGAGAATCGGCCAGTCTGCAATCGCATCCGAGCCGTCGCGCATGGCCTCCGTCTCGCGATAGGGGGATGCCACCGAGCCTGAGTCGAGATGGTCGCGACCGATGACGATCGGTGCCCGCACATCTCCCGATGCAACGAGTTCGTTGAACGCTTCTCCTGCACGGTCCCGTTCGCCGTAGCCGAGCCAGAGAATCCGGGCCGGTAGGCCCTGTGCCTGAACCCGTTCCTCTGCAAGGTCGAGCCACCGATGAAGTGCCCGATTGTCGGGGAACAGAACACGAAGAGCGTCGTCGGTTGCCTTGATGTCGGCGGGGTCGCCGGACAGCGCCGCCCACCGGAACGGCCCCATGCCTTCGCAGAAGAGATCCCGGATGTAGGCGGGGACGAAACCCGGATAGGCGAAAGCGTTCTCGAAACCGCCCAGCTTCGCCTCACCCCGGAGGTTGTTGCCGTAGTCGAAGACCTCGGAACCCGCGTCCTGGAACCCGACCATGGACTCGCAGTGAACGGCCATGGATTCGCGAGCCGCGGCGATGTACGCCTCTGGTTCCGACCGGCGGAGCTCGGTCGCCTCATCGAGCGTGTACCCGTGGGGGATGTATCCGTTGAGCGGATCATGCGCCGAGGTCTGGTCGGTGACGATGTCGATGTCGATGCCGCGCCGCAGCAGTTCGGGGAACACGTCGGCTGCGTTCCCTTCGAGACCGACCGACAGCGCCCGACCCTCAGCCCTGGCTGAGACGACACGATCAACGGCGTCATCGAGCGAGCCGGCGACCTCATCGAGATACCGGTGCTCGATGCGGCGTGCGATCCGCTCGGGATCGACCTCGACGCAGAGCGCTACACCGTCGTTCATCGTCACAGCGAGGGGTTGTGCACCGCCCATGCCTCCGAGCCCGGCGGTGAGGGTCAACGTCCCCTTCAGGGTTCCCCCGAAGCGTTGCTCGGCGATGGCGACGAACGTCTGATAGGTGCCCTGGAGGATGCCCTGCGTTCCGATGTAGATCCACGACCCCGCGGTCATCTGCCCGTACATGATCAGGCCCTTGGCCTCGAGATCCCAGAAGGTCTCCCAGTCCGCCCAGTCGGGGACCAGAAGACTGTTCGCGATCAGCACCCGTGGCGCCATCTCGTGGGTGCGGAACACGCCGACCGGCTTGCCGGATTGAACAAGCATCGTCTCGTCGTTCTCGAGGCTCCGAAGCGTCCGAACGATCGCGTCGAAGGCCTCCCATGACCTGGCGGCCTTCCCCCTGCCTCCATAGACAACGAGTTCATCGGGATTCTCGGCGACGTCGGGATCGAGGTTGTTCATCAACATGCGGAGTGCAGCTTCCTGGAGCCAGCCCTTGGTCGACAGATCCGTTCCGTGGGGGGCTCTGATGATTCTCGGCATCGCTACCTCTCTTCCATGGCGGCGCTGATCGCGCCCTCTTCGATGAGTCGCGCTACTGCTTCGATGTCGGCGCCGACGGGTCGGTCTTCGACAAGCCGGGGCACCTCGCTGCGAACGACGGCAAGGATCGCTGCGGTCCCCGGCGCCGGCTCGAGTGGAGCGCGTTGCTCGCACCCTTGCGCGGCGCAGACAAGCTCCACGGCGAGTACGTTGGTGGTATTCCTGATCACGTCGTTGAGTTTCCTACCTGCGCCCCATCCCATCGAGACGTGGTCTTCCTGGGAACCGGACGTGGGAATCGACTCGACGGATGCGGGATGCGAGAGCACTCGGTTCTCGGCCACGAGCGCCGCGGCCGTGTACTGGGCCAGCATGTAGCCGGAGTCGACACCCGGCCGGGTCGCCAGGAACGGCGAAAGCCCGTACGACCGCTCGGGATCGAGGATGCGGTCGGTCCTGCGCTCGGAGATGGAGCCCAACTCGGTGACGGCAATGGCCAGGAAGTCGAGAGCGAAAGCGAGTGGCTGGCCGTGGAAGTTGCCGGCGGAGATCACGTCCCCGTCCTCGGCGAAGATGATCGGGTTGTCGACGACCGAACGCATCTCTCGTTCGAACACGGTTGCTGCGTGGTCGATCGTGTCGCGAACGGAGCCGTGGACCTGTGGAGCACATCGAAGGCTGTACGCGTCCTGCACCCTGTGGGAGAAGTCATCTCTGTGGCTCGCTCCGATCGCTGAGCCTTCCAGGAGTCCTGCGATCACGGCGGCCGATTGGATCTGGCCCGGGTGAGGCCGCAACCGGTGGATGCGGGCATCGAACGGTCGGCTCGATCCCATCAGCGCCTCGACCGAGAGTGCGCATGCAGCATCCGCAGCGAACGCGAGGTGGCGTGCCCGGCCGACTGCAAGGCAGCCCTGTGCGAGCATGCCCTCGGTGCCGTTCAACAGGCTCAGACCTTCCTTGGGCTCAAGTTGGATCGGATCGAGGCCCTCCGCCTCGAGCACGTCAGCGGCGGGCACCCGCTCGCCATCAACGAGAAAGAACCCCTCTCCGATGAGCGGCAGAGCGAGATGGGCGAACGGAGCAAGATCTCCAGATGCCCCGACCGATCCCCGGTCGGGGATCGCAGGAAGCAAGTCTCTCCTCAGAAACTCGACAAGCCTCTCAACGATGACCGGGCGGACCCCCGAGTAGCCCTGTGCGAGAGCGCGGGAGCGGAGGAGCAGCATCGCCCGCACCGTCGGGCGTTTGAGGAGATCGCCGACCCCGGATGCGTGACTGCGCACCAGGTCGTATTGGAGTTCTGTCGCCTGCACGACGGGGATCCGGGTGTGGGAGAGCGCACCGAAGCCGGTGGTGATGCCGTAAGCCACCTCGTTGTTCTCGATGATACGCTCGACAAGTGAGCGGGCGGGAGCCATACGTGCGCCGAGATCGGGTCCGATCTCGGCGGTGGCCTGACGGAAGGCGACGGCCACGACCTCTTCGATCGTGAGCGGCGACCCGTCGACAATGACGACCATCTCCCAGCTCCTCAGATCGCTATTCAGATCCGGTGAGCAGCCTACAGCAGACAGCAGACAGCAGACAGCGCACAGCAGACAGCAGACAGCAGACAGCGAACAGCGGACAGCAGACAGCAGACAGCAGACAGCAGACAGCGCACAGCAGACAGCAGACAGCAGACAGCATCCCATGGCGCGTCTCTGGCTGTGGTCTGTGGTCTGTGAGCTGTGGTCTGTGGTCTGTGGTCTGTGGTCTGTGGTCTGTGGTCTGTGGTCTGTGGTCTGTGAGCTGTGAGCTGTGAGCTACTCCGAGCGCAGCGAGGCAGCGAGGCGGGTGGACTCGCGTTCGCGGAGTCCGACCCTCACCTTCAGTAGTTCGAGTTGCTGCTCGGCGAACTTCTCGCCGCCCAGGATCGGGTGATCGGCGAGCCACGCCTCGATGTCCTTCGCCACCTCCGGTTCTGAACGGTTGGGGAGCGGATCCAGGATCCGACGGCCGGTTGACGGCGGCATCTGGCCGAGCAGATCGTCCCAGTTCTCCTTCATCAACTCCCAGACCCCCGGACCGTTCTCGCGGTGGCCGAACATGACCGCGATGATCCAGAATGAGTCCTGTCGCCGAACGTCGCCATCGAGCACCATCTGGAAGAGCTTCTCGCTCGCCGCCCGGCCCGGAACGATGGCCGCCGCACGGAGGTACTTGATGACCTCCTGCGGAGCGTCTGACTCTTCGGAGATCGTGAGGAATCGTTCGAAGTCATCGATGTCGCCGTTCGCAGCGACGATGCTCAGGGCCGCATCCGCGACCTCTGCATCGACGGTACCGCCACCCGATATGACCTCCTCATGCACGAGGTGTGCCCGGCGCTGCGTTGCGGGATCATCACCCAGGTTGCCGAGAGCCGCGAGGAGAGCTCCTCGGAGCTTGCGGCTGCGGTCATCTTCGTCCTCGACCGGACTCCAGCCCATCTCGTCGACCTTGCCGGAAACGAGGTTGCGAACGAACCCCTGAAGAGCAGGGCGGACATCGGTGGACACGACACGGTCAAGTTCTCCGAGACCGCTGAGGATTCTCTGCCAGACATCAACCTCGCTCTCCCCACCAAGTTCACCGACGAGGGCCAGATAGTCCGCCGCATCGGTTCCGCCCTTGAGAACATCGGCCCACGCGTCGGAGACCGTGGCATATCGCTCCTCGGCGCTGAGCGACGGGAGCCGCCTTCGTATCCCGGTTCGCAACTCGGGCGAGTACGCCACCCGGTAGAAGCCATCACCGCCGGCGTTCACGACGAGATCGTCGCCGGCGTCGATCGTTGCACTGTCCTTGGAGAGGAGGAGCTTGTGGGCGCCTTCCGACGATCGGAGCAGCACAGGCAGCTTCCAATGCTGATCGCCATCGCCCAGGTACCGGAACTGCTCCTGGGTGAGCAGGTACGCACCCGGCTCCCCTTCGACCCGGAGCCGCGGGAAGCCACCCTGGAAGATCCACGTATCCATGATCTCCATGACCGGTTCACCGGATGCTTCTTCGAGCGCCGACCAGAGGTCTTCGCCCTCGGTGTTGCCGTACGCATTCTCCTTCAGGTAGTTGCTCACGCCGAGACGGAACGCATCCTCACCGAGATACTGCTCGAGCATCCGGAGTATCGAGGCACCCTTCTCATAGGTGAGCGAGTCGAACATGGCGTTCGCTTCTTCGGGAGATGCGACGGGGATCTCGATCGGCCGCGTCGCTACCAGCGCATCGGTTTCCATCGAATGGACCCGGTCCCCGGAGAATGTGAGCCACATCTTCCAATCGGGCCGGTATGCGTCGACGCACTTCATGGAGGCGAATGTCGCGAAGGCTTCGTTGAGCCAGATCCCGTTCCACCACTTCATCGTGACCAGATCGCCGAACCACATGTGGGCAATCTCGTGAGCGACGATCTCGGCTACCCGCATCATCTCGCTTTGGGTCGCCTTGTGAACGTCAACGAGCAGCGCCGACTCGCGGTAGGTCACGGCCCCGAGGTTCTCCATCGCCCCCCACGCGAAGTCCGGGATGGCGATCTTGTCCATCTTCCCGCCGGGGTACGGGATGTCGTAGTACTCGGCGTAGTAACGCAGGGAGTGCGCTGCGATATCGAGGGCGAAATCCGTGAGGTGGCCCTTGCCGGGAGGAAAGGCGATCTGCAGCGGTATACCGTCGACATCGACGGTGTCGGTCACATCGAGTTCGCCGACGATGAACGCCACGAGATAGGTGGACATCTTCATCGTGTCTGCGAAACGCACGGCGACCTTCCCGTCACCCGCCGGTTCACGGTCGATCTCGGCGCCGTTCGAGATCACGGTGAGCCCATCGTCGACCATGAGCGTCACGCCAAAGGTCGCCTTCAGGTCTGGTTCGTCCCAGCAGGGGAAGGCCCGGCGGGCTTCGGTCGCTTCGAACTGGGTGGTAGCGATCGTTTTCTCGTCCCCGTTCGGGTCCGTATAGACGGAGCGGTAGAAGCCGCGTAGGTCATCGTTGAGGATTCCGTCGAACGAGATCTCGAGCCTCCATGGACCGGGATCCAGAGGCGATGCAAGCGTCAACGTCGTCCGTTCGGCATCCTCATCACTCTCGGTCGTCGCATCGAGTCGCCCTCCATCGTCGTTCGAGAGAACTGCAGAGTGCATGGTCAGTTCGGCGGTGTTCAGAACGATCTCTGAGACTGCCTCGATCACGTCGACGTCGATCACGACGTGTCCACCGAACGTGGCGCCCTCGAGGTCCGGGGTCAGCGCGAGTTCGTAGTGGCTGGGAATGACGGATCGAGGCAGGCGGTAGTCGGCTTCAGACGGCACGGGATGCTCCTCTTTGGTGAGTTGACAGACAAATGCTACCGGTGGGCCGGAACCGTCGATCTGAACGGCCTGCTCGAGCCGTTCTTGCTTAGATAGTGGAGGCGGTCTTCGTCTACGCAAGAACAGAGTCGTTGTCCGTGGTGCGGAGTTCGAAATCCACAGTACGGACGTCGATCGCTGCCGAGACTCGATGGAGGTTGTTCGTCCACGTCATCTCGAGCGTGTGATCGGGTCCTTCACCGAGCGAGAATTCGCCGTCGAACGCCGGGTGGGTGCTCCGAAGGCGGGCAAGGTCGAGCAGTTGTGCGACGACGGGCCGCTCTACGGCTCGTTCGATATCCCCGACCCCGAAGTAGGGCCGGTTGATGTCGCGACCGACGCCGGTGGTCTCGAAGAGTTCCATATCGTTGGATGCAGCAAGCAACCCCGAGTAGTAGATCTGGGGGATCCCCGGACTCATGAGCTGGATGAGTCGGGCGAGCACGTAAGCATCGTGATCTCCGTTGAGCGCCGAGAAGAACGTCGTGTTCACTTGGTAGAGATCCACGTTCGACGCCGCCGATCCGGATGCTCGGAGACTCTCGCCGTCCGTGCACGTGTGGATGCGCTCAACGGTCGCATCGATCTCTGCGTCAGTGAGAAGCCCGGGGCGATCACCCTCAGAACGGACGTCGATGACACCGATCCCATCGTGCGTGTCGAGCACCGTTACTGCGTTGCGCGGCGCCATCGAGAGCCACCGTTTCAGGGCCGCGGCGGATCCTGTGTACAGGGTTTGAAGCACGAGTGGGGGCAGAGCGAAGTCGTAGACGCGATCGACGTGACCGGCAATCTCGATCTGGGTTTCGTGGTGAGCGTGGACCTCGACCAACACGTCCATGCCCCGGCCGTGAGCCCGATCGGAGAGATCATCGATGAAGGCGAGCGTTTCCGGCGTCATGAAGCAACTCGTCCCACGTGTCTTGACGGCGTATCCCACCGCATCGAGTCGAACCTGTGCGACGCCCGCCGCGGCCAAACGATCGAGGATTCCGTTCAGATACGCCGTACCCGTTCTTGAGGCAACGTCGATGTCGACCTGCTGATCGGTGAACGTGGTCCACAGGAGGCGTGCCTCACCGGCGATGACGAACGCGGTGAATGGCGTGGTTGGGCGCGGTCGGTAGATCGCAACCCGCTCGCTTTCTGTGGGACCGCCGGGGAAGATCGACTCGACGTCGAGGAACAGATCTGAGTGAGCGGAATCGTCACCCTTCGTGGAGAAGTCGATGAACGCCGGGGACGCTGCTGAGATGTGGTTGACGATCAGATCCGCGGTGACGTCGTACCTGCTCGCAAGCGATGCAACATCGTCCCACGCTCCGAGGCGTGGGTCGACGCTCTCATGATCCGTCGGATCGAAGCCCGCGTCCGCCCCGTCATAGGGTGTGTAGAACGGAAGGAGATGCACGCCGGTGAAGGCCCCGGCGAACGGACCGTCAAGCATCGCACACACGCCGGCGATGTCACCAGCACCGAATCGGTCGGCGTAGGCGATCAGTTGAACTCCGTTGCGCATGGGTTGAGCGTAGGCCGATTACCCACCGCGGGGATTCGGGACCGGGCAGGCGTGGCGTTCACATGACGAGCGGTTCGGCATGCGCTCGGCATCAAGTGACGTCCGTCCCGTTCTCATCCATCTAGGGGAACCGGGCATCCGATCGATCCAAGAACAGGATGACTTCCTCTCCGACCTGCTCTTCCGCAAGAAGGCGCTCAGGGAGACGAAGGATCCAGAGACCGGTATTGGCGTCGGACACGAAGATG
>JAYEIJ010000023.1:0-5274 GCA_034660035.1 Actinomycetota bacterium
CCGCCTCCGGAACCAGGTCGTTCGTCTCAGACGCCTGCTGGAGGACTCCGATGCCCGCTTTGTCGGCGATCCGGAGCGACGCACCGTCATCAAGATGGGCGTCGTGACGCGAAGGAATCTGCCGGACATCCGCCGGGAACCACCTCTCGGCTGAGGGCTCTGGCGTCGACACAGACCATATCTGGTTCCTGCCGACGCCAGACGCCTAAACGCCCGCCCGGAGTGCATCGACCGGTTCGAGCGAGGCTGCGCGCCACGACGGGTAGAGGCCTGCGATCAGGCCGATGGCCGCGCCCAGCGCGGGCGCTGCCAGGGGCACGATCGGATCGAGAACCGGCGTCCAGAGTCGCGCCGCCGACACCCCGACGATCACGAGAACGCCGATGCTGGCTCCGATCACACCCCCGATCAGTCCCATTGCGGCGCTTTCGATGAGGAACTGCCACGCAACGTGACGCCTCGCGGCACCAACGGCACGTCGAAGACCGATCTCCCCGACTCGTTCCAGCACGGACACGAGTGTCACGTTCGCGATCCCGATCGCTCCGATGAGCAGCGACACGCCTCCGAGGACGAGGAAGAGCGCGTTCACATCCTCAGCGATCGCGGACTTCGTTGCCGCCGGCGCTGTCGGGGCAGCGACGTAGAGCCGGCCCGGATCATTCGGGTAGAGCGCCGTGGCGGCCTGTGACGCGATCAACTCGGTTGCTCCGACTTCGGTCCGAATGAGCACCTGTTCGACTCCTTCGAGACCGAACAGGGCTTGCGCCGTTCCATCCGGCACGATGACTGCGTCGAGAAGTCTCGGCTCGCGTTGTACGTCGTCGAGGATCCCGACGACGATCAGCGTCGTGTCGCCAACGAAGATCGCGGGCTGGTGGTCGACCCGATCGATGTTGAGACGCTGGGCCGCTGCCGGGCCGAGCACCGTGACGGGATCGGATCGTGAGGAGTGATGCTCGTCGAAGATGCGTCCCGTTCGAAGATCCGCACCGACCGTGTCGAAGAGGCCCGGGGAGACGGAGACCATCGAGATCGAGTACTCCGACCGACCGATCGGATCGTGGATGGGAACGGACCTCGTCGACGCCCCCTCCAGCTTCACGGTGCTCATCGTTCCGGCCGCGACGACGCCGTTGAGCCTCATGAGCCGGTCCTCTGCATCCCACGGAAGCAGCCCTACGAGTTCCGGCGGCCCGTACCATCCCCACCCCTCGCTTCGCTCGTTGACCGTGATCGATGTTGCGGTGAGTGCATCGAAGTGAGTCGCGATCTGGTTGCCGGCCGTTCTCGCGACGCCGAGTGTTGCCACAAGAGCACCGACGCCGAGCACGGTACCGAGGATCGTGAGCATCGTTCTTCCCGGACGGATTAGCAGACTCGTGGTCGCCTCGCCGACCAGATCCCGGAATGCGAGCCGCGATTTGGTATGGGCGGCGGTCACGGCGTCACCCCGGCCCGAGCCTCGCTGAGAACTCCGTCGACGATGCTCACGCTGCGCCCAGCCACGCCGCTCACCGCCTCATCATGGGTCGCCACGACGATCGTGATTCCATCACGCTGAAGCGCTTCGAACACTTCGAGCACCGACGCCCCCGTCGCCGAGTCCAGATTCCCGGTCGGCTCGTCGGCGAGGAGCAACACCGGCTCCGACACGACGGCTCGCGCGATTGCCACTCGTTGGCGCTCGCCGCCGGACAGCGTCTCCGGCGTCGCGTCCTTGCGGTGATCGAGTCCGACGCGCTCGAGGGCCGTGACGGCCCTTGCCTTCCGCTCGCGCCGGGGGACTCGGTTGTAGAGCAGCGCGGTCATCACATTCTCGGTCACCGTCCGGTGGCGGAGGAGGTGGAAGTCCTGGAAGACGAATCCGATACTCCGCCCCCGTAGACCCGCCCGCTGTGAATCGCGCATGCCCGCGACGTCGACACCGTCGAGGTCGTAGCGGCCCGACGTCGGCTGGTCGAGCAGTCCGAGCACATGAAGCAGCGTTGACTTCCCCGATCCGGACGGCCCTACGATCGCGACACTCTCGCCCTTGCCGATCTCGAGTTCGACCTCGCACAACGCGCGGACGGGCGGCGAGCCCTCGAATGTGCGCGACACTTCTTGGAGCCGAACCGCCGGTGTGGTCACGCCTGCTCCGTCTCTTCCCCCTGCTCCCCTGCTTCTCTCCCGACAACGACCCGATCGCCGGCATCGAGCGGACCATCAGCCGAGGCGATCTCGACGTAGCCCCCGGCGGCGAGACCCGTTTCGACGACAACGAACCGGGTGGTTTCGTCGCCGTCTTCGACCTGGACTCTCGATGATCCGTCGGCAGCCGCCGCAAGGGCCGCCACCGGGACGGCCATCACGTCCCCACCTGTGCTCTGAACGGGGATTACCACCTTGACGTTCTCGTGGTTGAGTTCTTCCATCTCTTCGTCGAGGGTGATTTCGAGATACAAACGCTCGTCACCGACATCGTTCGTCCCGGGACGGTCCGCCTTGAACGCTATGACACCGGTCGTCTCGATCTCCTGCCAGGTCTCTTCGATCACGACCGCCATGCCTTCGCGAACAAGCGATGCATCGGCGAGTGGCACCGACGACGCGAGGATCATCTCGGAACCCGTGATCGAGGCAATGGGACCAGTGGCAGCGTCGCCGCGAGCAACCCTCACGCGATCGATCCGGGCGGGTAGCTCCTTCAGACAGACGAGCTCCGATCTCGACGCGATCGTCCCGACCCGCGCCTCGACCTCCTCCAGACTCTCCTGTGCATCCGCGAGCCTTTGCTTGGCATCGGAGACATAGCCGCGCGCGCCCGATGTGTCCTGAGGACGCTTCGCCTCCTCCAGAAATGCCTTCGCTATCGCGACACGATCTTCGGCGGCCGCCACTGCAGATGCACCGCTGGGGCTGATCTCGTCTCGCTGCTGCTGGGCATCGAGCAGAGCTGCCTCGGCCGCGTCGACGAGTGACGCTGCATCGGCCACCGCCGTCTCGAGCTCCACAAGTTCCTCCTCGGTTGGCGGGAGCCCGGTATCCGGATGCGTTCCCGCCAGGGCTTGCGCCAGCCGGTCGTCGGCCGTTGCGAGATCCGCCGCGGCCTGTTCGGCTTGTGCTGCGGCTGCATCGACAGCCACCGTGGCCGCCGCATCGTCGGCCGCCCGGCGTGCCCGGGCATCCTCGAGTTCGCGCTCTGCGCTCCTGACATCCGCCTCGGCCGACAGGATCCCCGCCTGCGAGGGGCCCTGGGAAACGGAGCTCAGGTCGCGTTTCGCTGAGGAGACTTCCTGCTCGGCCGCCGCAACAGCCTCCGATGCAGCCTTCAGGTCGGCGGCCTCCTGCTCGTTCGGACCCGGCGGGACGAAACCGTGCGAACCGTACCAATCGATGATCGCAGCCTCGGTCGCGTCATCGAAGACCCCATCGACTTCGCCCGGGTCGAGTCCGAGGCGCCGGAGCGCCTCCTCGAGCTGGAGGACATCGTCGCCCTCATCACCGGGCCGAGTCGTTCGGTACATGGGCAACTCGCCCCGGAGCACGAGGATGGGGCGACCCGACACCTCGAGCAGAACCTCGCCCTCTTCGATGAGCATGCCCTCCTCCGGCGCCAGGGTGACGATGGCCGCGCCACCAAGCGTGGCGGGCGGGTCGGCGAGCTGCAGCTCAACCGGCTCTTCGTAGCGGATCTCCCCACGAGTGATGACGTCCGAAGACAACGTACGCATCTCGACGGGGACCGTGATGAGCGACGGCGTCGGTGGCTCGGTCTCGGCCGCGACCTGCGCAGGGGATTTGATCCTCGAGCCCGCGAACCAGCCGGCCCCGGCCGAGATCACGACCGCCGCGAGGATGAGTCCGAACGTCGTGGTGCGTCTCATCAGAAGTCCTGCATGAGTTCGCGTTCTCTCTCAAGCAGGTCGCGGTACTTCTCGATGAACTTGCCTTCGTACCCCTTCGCAATCTCGTCGATCTCCTCGTACATGCCGCCGGCGCACTCGACGTCGGCGGCAGCGATGGCGAGCTCCTCGTCGGCGAGGGCCTGGACGTCCGCTTCAGTGATGCCCGGACCAAACGGCCCCATGTCCTCGATCTCTTCCTCCGTGGGCTCCCAATCGGGCGGCGGCTCGTTCTGGGTCCACAGATCTTCCTCCAGCCCCCCGAGGTACTCGTGGATGGCTTGTTCGTTCTCGAAGTCGTAGCCCTTCTCGGCCATGCATGTCGACCATGCCTGGTTGAGCTCAACGACCCGGGAGTCGGTGTTGATCCACTGTTCGAACTCCCGCCACGCCGGTTCGAGCTCTTCCCAGAGTTCTTCCATGGCCTCGTTTTGATCTCCGCGATACTCCTGTTCGACGATGTTCTGGCATCCGCCGATCTCCGACCAGTCGGGCTCGACCCAGATCTCGTTGCCCTCTTCGTCGAACTCCGGCTCGGGTTCGTTACCCTCCCAGTCGCCCCAGAGGGCCTTCTCGTAAGCCTCGCTCTCCGATTCGGAAAGCGTCTCGAGATACTCCTCGTTGGGATCGTGGAACTCTTCCTCGGGCGGATTCTCCTCCCATCGCTGCATGTCCTCGATCAGCATCGTGAACATGTGGTACCCGTACTTGAGCTTCTCCTCCTGTTGGGTGAGGTCTTCGTCTTCTCCGGGCCCCACGAACCCGAACTCCTCCTCCCAGATGATCGGCTTGTACTCGAAGCCCTGCTCCGCCATGCACTCGGCGATCTTCTCCTGCATCTCGCGTTCGCGCTGCTTTCGCGTCTCCTCTTCGGCTTTCTGGGCCTCCGTGTCATCGTCTCCCCATCCGAAGAACTCCTCGAGGGTCTCTGCTTCGGACAACGGACCTGCGGCATCGCCCCCCTCTCCCGATCCGCACGCGGCAGCGAACAGGCAGATCGCGAACAGGAGGACGAAGGCTCTGTGATTGCCTCCGACCATGCGTGGCCTCCTCTCCTGCGCGGGAGGCCAGATCACCAGTCCCCCCCGCAACTCCAACGCTACGCGAGAGATGGATGACGGGCTAGCGGTATCGGCTTGGAGAGAGACGCGGCCGAGTAGCGTCTGCTCGACCAAGGAGGACCACATGGCCATCGACATCTCGGGCATACGCGAGCAGTTCCCTGCTCTTCGACGAATGGTTGGCGGGCAGTCCGCTGCGTATCTCGATGGGCCCGGGGGGACTCAGGTTCCGGAGACGGTCATCGAGGCGATGGCCGACTTCATGCGGGCTGGTGGCAGCAATCTCGGCGGACCCTTCGTGACCTCGCGTGAGACCGACGCCGTGA
>JAYEIJ010000024.1:0-5270 GCA_034660035.1 Actinomycetota bacterium
GTCGTCTGTCGTCTGTCGTCTGTCGTCTGTCGTCTGTCGTCTGTCGTCTGTCGTCTGTCGTCTGTCGTCTGTCTGCTCCCGGCGAAGCCGGGCTACCGGAACTTCTCTTCCGACTCGGCGTGGGTGCGGATGATCCCCGCCGGTTCGAATCGCTCCCCGTGCTTCTCGGCCAGGGCTTCGAGTTTGGTGACGATCTCTCCGGCACCGACCTCGTCGATCCACCAGAACGGACCACCTCTGAACGGCGGGAATGCGAGGCCCATCACCGCGCCCATGTCACCATCGAGCGCCGACTGGAGGATCCCCTCCTCGAGACAGCGCGCTGCCTCGTTCACCATCGCCAGGGCGATGCGCTCCTGGATCTCGGCCTTCGGGATCTTGCGCCGTGGTCCGAGTCCGAGCGCCTGGTAGATGCTCTCGTCGACCTCGCCGCGCGAACCCTTGTCGTCGTACTCGTAGAAGCCGCGACCGTTCTTCCGGCCCTTGCGGTCATCGTCGAGGAGACCCTGTGCCATGTCGGGCCCGGCCATCCGTTCGCCGAAAGCGTCGAGCATGATCTTCGAGATGTGCGCACCGACGTCGATACCCACCTCATCGGTCAACAGCAACGGACCGATCGGGAAGCCCCACTTCACCATCGCCTTGTCGATCGACTTCACCGAGGCACCCTCCGATAGGAGGAAGAAGGCCTCGTTCAAGTAGGGCACGAGGATCCTCGTCGTGTAGAAACCGGGGCCGTCCTTGACGACGATCACGGTCTTGCCCTGCCGCTTCCCGAACTCGACGGCGGTCACCGTCGCCCAGTCAGCGGTTTGCTCGGTTACCACGATCTCGAGCAGCGGCATCTTCTCGACGGGCGAGAAGTAGTGCATGCCGAGGACCGCTTCAGGGTGCTTGGCGTTCGCTGCGATGTCGCTGATCGGGAGAGACGACGTATTCGAGGCGAAGACGACGTCATCGCCGATCACGGCCTCGGCTTCGGCCAGGAGAGTCTGTTTCAGTTCGAGGCTCTCGAAAACCGCCTCGATGACGATGTCGACGTTCTGGAAACCGCTCCAATCGGTCGTGCCCGTGACCTTGTTCATGGCCTGCTCGCCCTCGATCGGACTGAGACGGCGTCGCTTCACTTGCTTCGACACTTCCTTCGAGATGTGTGCCAGGGCTCGCTCGACGCCTGCGTTGTCCACCTCTCTCACGCGTGCCGTCGCTCCGGCTCTCAGAACCGACACGTTCGCGATCCCCGCACCCATGAGGCCGCCGCCGAGGATGCCGACCTTGGATACCTTCTTCGGCTCGGCGTAGCCGCTGATTCCGGTTGAGTACTTCATCATCTGTGAGGCGAAGAAGATCCCGCGAAGTGCCTTCGACTCGGATGAGGTGACCAATTCGCCGAAGAACGTTGCCTCTGCCTCGTATCCGGCGGCGTTGCCCTGATCGACACCGATCTTGACGGCTTCGAGCGCCCGTTGCGGCGCCGGGTAGAGGCCTTTCGTCTTGGCGAGCATCGCCTCTTCAGCCTTCTTGAACATGACCCGACGTCCCACCGGATTCTGCTCGAGTGCGAGAGCCTGGAGATGGGATGGGGCGAGGAACCCCTTCACCGACGCGCCTCTGGATTCCCCAAGGTGCCCGATCGATTCAGAAGCCCTCTCCTTCGCGATCTCGTAGAGCATATCGACGGGCACGACTTCATCGACGAGACCGATCTTGAGGGCCTTGCCGGGCCGCGTGGGCCGGCCGGTGAGGATCATGTCGAGCGCTGCTGCGATACCGATGATCTTGGGGAGGCGCTGCGTTCCGCCCCCGGCTGGCAGGATTCCGAGTTGGACCTCGGGTTGTCCCAACTGCGTCTTCTTGCCATCTGTTGCGATGCGCATAGAACCGGTCAGAGCGAGTTCGAGGCCTCCGCCGAGGCACGCGCCGTCGATCGCCATCACGACCGGTTTGCCGTGAACTGCGTGAAGCGCTTCGATCCGGACGAAGAGCGCGTGGAGTTCTCTGATCACAGCCGCCCCCTCGTCGGGTTCGGTGAGGGTCTCGAAGTAGCGGATGTCGGCGCCGGCGAGGAAGTTCCCCTTCTTCGCTGAGCCGATCACGACGGCCTTGATCACCGGATCGGTCTCGAGCCGGTCGATCACGGTCGTGAAATCTTCGAAGATCGCAGGTCCGATGGTGTTCACCGACTCGCCGGCGCGGTCGAGCAGGACGACGGCGACGCCATCCTCGACGCTGAACGTGAAGTGCGTGAGTTCCATGTCTTCCCCTCTACCGCTCGAGTACGACGGCAGCACCGAGACCGCCCGCTGCACATTGTGTGACAAGGGCCGTGCCCCCGTCTCGCCTGGCAAGTTCATTGGCCATCGTCAGGATCTGACGTGCGCCGGTCGCACCGAAGGGGTGGCCGATGCTGATCGATCCTCCATAGAGATTGAGCTTCTCCTCCGGGATCTCACCGATCGCTTCATCTCTGCCGAGCCATCGCTTCGCCCACTCGGCCGATGCGAACGCCTGTGTGTTCGACAGGACCTGCGCGGAGAATGCCTCGTGCATATCGATCACGTCGATGTCGCTCATGGTCAACTGCGCCTTGTCGAGGGCTTTCGGGGTCGCGAACGACGGACCCATAAGCAGCTGCCAGTTCGGATCCAGCGCAGCGAACGCCCACGAACGAATGAAGGCCTTGGGAACCAGTCCGAGACGTTCGGCCGTCTTCTCTTCCATGAGGATCACGGCGGATGCACCATCGGTCAATGGAGACGAGTTGCCGGCGGTGATCGTCCCGTACTTCCGATCGAACACCGGACGCAGTGTCGCCAGCTTCTCCATGCTCGAGTCGGCCCGCGGGATGTTGTCTTGCGTGACGGTTGTCTTGAACCTCGGTCCGATAGGGAACGACATCACTTCATCATCGAAGATCCCGTCTTCCCACGCGGCGATCGCCTTCTGATGCGAGCCGAGGGCGAACTCGTCCTGAGCCTCGCGAGTGATCCCGTTCTCCTTGGCCATGATCTCGCCCGAGTCGCCCATCGTCAGACCCGTCGATCGTTCGGCGATCGCCGGTGGCTGCGGGGCGAGGTCCTTCGGTCGGAGTGCCGAGAACGCCTTGACCTTGCCACCGATGTCTCTCGCTGCGTTGGCGTCCATGAGAACGTCGACGAAGCGATCTGAGTACATGATGGGCGGCCTCGACAGTGAGTCCGCACCGCCCGCGACCACGATGTCGGCATCGCCGAGGAGGATCGATTGGGCACCTGAGACGACCGCCTGTGTCGACGTCGCACAGGCCCGACTCACGGAGAACGCCTCAACGGTTTGGGGGAAGTCGCCGGCGAGCACTACCTCTCTGGCGATGTTCGGACCCGCGACGTCGGCGATGACCGCTCCGTATACGACTTGATCCACCCGGCTGCCTTCGACGCCGGATCGCTGGAGCAACTCGTTGACGACGGCGGACGCCAGATCGAGCGTGGAGAGGTCCTTGAACACCGTTCCCGACTTGACGAACGGCGTACGAAGACCATCGACGATCGCGACTCGGCGTCCGTAGACGACGCCGGGATGCTTCGCGGCCATGGGGACTCCTTCGTGTAGGTGCGGCCCCTATTCTCGCGCACGAACCGAGGCATGTAGCCCGTGCTCCGCAGGACGCGACGAAGGCCGCCCCGAAAACGGAGCGGCCTTCGTTGTACGGGATACGGAGTACGGAGTACGGACTACGCCGGCGAAGCCGGCCTAGAAGTCCATCGCATCCTCTCGAAGGCCGAACGCAGGATGGCGGAGCTTCGACAGGGCGAGCTTCTCGATCGACCGAACCCTGGTTGGGCCGAGACCGAGATTCCCGCCGATCTCCTCATGAGTGCGGGGGAGACCGTCTTCGAATCCGACACGCATCGACAGGATGTAGGCCTCGCGCTCGGGGAGGCGATTGATCGCTTCCCGGAGTGACTCGATGGCGCTGGCCTTTTCGGTCTCGCGGACCGGGTCCTCTTCGTCGTGATGCGCGACGAAGTCACCGAGCACGGCACCGTCCTCACCGACGGGCGCCTCGAGCGACACGGAGTCGTTGACGAGCTGCGCTTCGACGACGGCGTCGAACGAGAGGCCGGACTCTTCGGAGAGCTCCTCCGGCGTCGGCTCCCGGCCGAGCTCCGAGAGCAGACGGTTGCGGGTGCTGTTGAGCGTGACGAGCGTGTCGTGGAGCGAGTTCGGGAGACGCACGGTGCGAGACTTCTCGGCTACCGCACGCTGCATGGACTGACGGATCCACCAGGTCGCATAGGTCGAGAACTTGAAGCCCCTGCGCCAGTCGAACTTCTCAACTGCACGAATGAGTCCGAGGTTGCCCTCCTGGATGAGGTCGATGAACTCGATGCCGTACTGGCTGCGGTACCGCTTCGCCTGACTGACGACGAGACGAAGGTTGGCCTGAGCGAAACGCTCGCGAGCCTCATGACCCTTGCGTACGGCCCGCTGGAGGCGGACTTTCTCGGCGCCGCGCACCGAGACGGCTGAGAGCTGTTCTTCTGCCGCCCGGCCGACTTCGATCGCCTGGGCGAGTTCGACTTCCTCATCCGCTGTGAGCAAGTCGTGGTAGGAGATCTCCTGGAGGTAGCGGGTCAAGCCATCGCCCATCTCGAGCGGCTGGCCTGCCATTCGCATCTTTTCTGCCGTCTTCATGTTTGTGAAATCCTTCACTTGTTGGTTCGCGTATCACCGCTGCGGGTCTTGGAGATTCGGCCCCATCGGCTCCAGCGTCCTTCGTTAGACGCTTCAACCACAGCGTTTGGTTCCCGACCGTCGGGCTTCGTGAGGGAACAACGCTCTCAACAACGGAGGGGTTCCCGAGCACCGATCGGCTCGTTCGAGGACACAATATGACACAACTTCCCTCAGAGTTCAAGTCCAGATCGCGATTTCGCCTCCGACGGTCGCCCGTACACTTGTTCCGTGACCGACTTCGACACCCTGGCCGCCCTCGTCGAGGTGGCCGAGAACCTCATCCCGTTCAATCGGATCCTCGGCCTTCGCGAGTGCCGGATCAGTGACGATGGGACCGTTCGTATCCGTGTCGATCGACGTGACGACCTCATCGGCAACTTCGCCCGTGGCTACCTTCATGGAGGCGTGATCTCGTCAACGCTCGACGTGGTCGGCGGGATCGCGGCGATGATGGGCGTCGTCGGCCGAAACCTTCCGGAGACGCAGGAGGACGCGGCGCGGATCTTCTCGAAGATCGGAACGATCGACATGCGCGTCGACTACCTCCGCCC
>JAYEIJ010000025.1:0-5226 GCA_034660035.1 Actinomycetota bacterium
CCTGCGCACTCGCAGGCGACCTGCGACGCTCAATCCGATCGCGAGTCGGCGCCCAACTCGTACAGCGTGTTGAGGAGTACGAACCCGACGAGGGCGAGGAGGTCACGTCCCGTGACGTGGTGCACGGGGATCTGCCCAGAGTGCTACTCGTGCCAGGTTGGTGCCCAATTGCCTGATACGGAGCGGCACCACCTGGTACCCCGGCGGCATACGCACCACATTGTGATGACCTCGAACAACGTTGATGTGCGACAATGGCCCGTATCGAGGGGCCATTCGACGGCTCATAACTTGAACGTCGCCCGAGCGTTCGCCGTCTATTCGTCGGCGGGAATCCTCACTTCGGTCAAACCCTGTCCGATCTCGACCTCATGCCGGGCAGTTTCGGTGTCCTTCTGCCTCGCCGCTCGCTTCCGATGTGGTCCTTTGGCGCGAGTTGCGGTGCTGCTTCGGCGGTCGGATGCGGTTCAGATTCTGCCCCTGCTGCGAAGAGATCCCGTCGGACACGTACACCTCCCGAGGGTCTTCGAGTCGGAAGTTACGCCTCGGTGGGGGCTTTCTCGCTGGTCGCTGTGGCCAGAGATCATCTGTGCTGTTTCATCCCCTTCGGGACATCGAAACCAAGGGACGTGTACGCCGGGAGCCGCTTGCGGTGCATTCGATCCAGGACGGGGATTCGTACATCGACGTAGTCGTGGAGTTCAACGTGATGCTTGCCGGCGTGGGTCCGGAGCAGGCGGCCGACGTACTGCACTACTCGTCCCTTGAAGGCAATAGGAAACGCAAGGAAGAGCGTGTCGAGCTCGGGCCAATCGAAGCCCTCGCCGATGTATGAGCCTGTCGCGACGACCACGATGCCTGAGCCCTCCTGGCGGGATTCGATGGCATCGGTCACTGCTGCCTGAGCCTTCTTGCCGAGCCCACCACGCAGGACCAAGGCACTGTCGCCTAACTGGGCAAGGCCGTCGACGATCGCTGTGATGTGGGCAGTTCGCTGGGTGAGGACGAGGCATGTCCGGCCTGCCGTCATGGCGTTATGGACGTCGGTGCAGATCTGATCGGTCCGTTGCTGCGCGTCGACGATCTCGCTGAACACAGTCTGGATCGAGGCCTCGTCTTCCACGGTCACGTCGCACTCGGTCTCGTGCACGATCAGCTCACGTTGAACGAGGGAAGTGCTGGTGACGTCCTGCGTCGTGATCTCGTGGCGAATCGGGCCGCACTGGAACGCGATGATGCCTTCGAGACCGTCGCTGCGGTACGGCGTGGCGGTCAGCCCGAGCCATCGTTTCGACCTGGCGTGACGAACGCACGTCTCGAATGAGACGGCCGGGAGGTGGTGGCACTCGTCGACGACGACAAGTCCATACCGCTCGAACAGTTCGGCAGGTTGCTCACGGCGAGCAACGCTCTGGATCATCGCAACATCGACGACACCGGTCGGCTTGCTCTTGCCTCCGCCGATCACGCCGACCTGACCCGGATCGAGTCCGAGGTGTTCTTGGAGTCGATCACGCCACTGGTCGAGGAGCGGTTTGCGGTCGACCAGCACGAGGGTGGGGAGGTCGTGGTGGGCCATCACGGCGCATGCCATGACCGTCTTGCCGGTGCCGGGAGGCGCAACGATCACACCGAGATCGTGCGGTGTTGCGGCATCGACGGCGTCCCTCTGATGGGCTCGTAGCTCACCCTCGAATTCGAACCCGATCTCTTGATGCTTGGGACGAACGTCGCTCACGTCGAGTTGGCTCCCGACACTGACAATGAGTTCGGTGACCCGTTCGGTGAGGCCACGAGGGATGTGGATCCACTCGAGATCTTCCTCGTAGCATCGGATGAATCTGGGGGTATCCCAGGTGGAGAACCGCATCCGCTGTTTCTCGTAGAAGACGGGATTGTGGATCGATGCCAGGTGTTTCAGCGCGGCGACCAGTGCCGGTGGCAGACCCGATCGCTCGATCGAGAGTGTGGCGCCAAGTCGGGCATGGATCACGGCGGGCGGTGCGGGGCCATCGGCTTTGGCCAGATCGGCCAGTGTGAGGGTCGGTCCGGCGTCGACCGGCCGCAGTGATTCGGCGAGTGAGATTGCTGCGTCGGGGGCGAGGCGGGCGACCGAGGACAGGAATGCCCACTGGTCGGGCCACGGCTCCATCGTGGTGGGGTCCAAGAAGGCCGTCGCCCCGTGTGGGAGGCGCTCTCCTTGGAGTGGGAGGGCGATCAGGTTGCCGAACGAGCCCTTCGGCATGAAGTCCTGGGACGGGAAGAAGCGGTCGTAGCTGGAGAGATCCAGTTCGGCTCGCTCCGTCATGGCCCGGCGCAGCAGCGACGTTCCCAGTGATCGCGCCGTCGTCGCAGGGACCGGACCGTCGAAGAACACCCAGACATGCGCTCCGTTCCCTGACCTTGACCGCTCCAAGACGGCCGGCACTTCCACTCGATGGCAGGCGTCGAGATAGGCGAGCGCATCGAGAGCCCACGTACCGCCGTCGAAGTCACAGGCAAGGAGCGTGCACGTGTCGTCGCGCAGCAGCGGATAGATTCCAATCGTTGCATCGCCGTTCAGGTGGTTGGCCAATACGGTGTCGGTCAGTGGCAGGTATTCCTTCTTCGACCGCTTCTCCGCCCATCCGCCTCGGACCGCCGGCGACCACCCCGACTTCCCGCTCGACTCGTTCTCCCATCGGCGGGCGAACACGTCGGAACGAGCACCGAACAGCGACCGCAAGAGCGCCAGTTTGTCCTCCCGTGTCGCGGTTGAGTCGACTACCGGCGTGTCGGCAGACTGTGTGAAGAGCGTCGGCGCCCATGCGTGCCTGTGGCCGTCGTCAAGGCGGGTGTTCAGTCCGAGCAGATCGCGGAGCCGGGCGTTATCGGTCCGCAGCTCCTCGAGTTCGGCCAACAGGCTGACCAGAGGATGTTCCTCGTCATGGCTCACGACGGTCATCTTCGCACCGTCGACGCTCGACCGGAAACGCTCAAACGGAGCGACCAGTCCCACGATCCTCTGAGATCGCCGCCGACCCATTGCAGCGAGGTCCTCATGCCTTGACATTGCTCATGGCGAAGACAGCGAGGAGAGGCAGTCCACAATGTGGGAAAGCGGTATTGGATGGCCCGATGCCCGCGTATCGCAAGTGCCTCGTTGATCCGACCGTTGCCGGAGTTGTTCTCCGAGCTTTCCGGTCTGATCCTCTCAGGTCCGCGATCCACAGGCGATGCCGGCACGGTATGTTCGTCGTGCCCCAACCACTGATCGATTGGATCAACCGACGGCGAGCTCCGGCTTCGATCACCTGACAGAGGTCGGATGGCCCGATCTCGCTCCTACGCCTCCGATCACCGCCTCGGAAACCGGGAACCGGCGAAGCCCATCGAGAAGCCATGAACAGCCGACGGCGCGCCATCCCTCGAGTTGCGGTGGCACCCGCGCGGTCGACTCGACGGGACCGTGGCCTCGCGCGACAATGCCCGGTGTTGGGAGAGCACCCGCTTGAACGAACGAGGAACAGGGAACCGTCGGCAGACGCTCGGCATGTGGTTCGCCGTCGTTGTCTGCTTGATCGTCGCTGTCTCGCCCATCCTTGCCCCGCCCGCCCCAACCGGAGATGACCCCGGCGCCATCTCGGTTGATCGAGCTCTTGAGCATGTCGAGTTCATCGCTCGGGAGCCCCACGTGATGGGGACACCGGAGATCGAGCGCGTCCGGGAGTATCTCCTCGCTTCCCTCTCCGAAGACGGACTCGAACCCGAGACGTTGACCATCGAGGCCCCCGACTACTTCGGCGTGTCCGGAGGCACTGTCGACGTCATCAACGTTCTCGCCCGTATCCCCGGGACCGGTGACGGCAAGGCAATTCTCTTCATGGCGCACTATGACACGGTACCGACCACGTCTGGTGCGAATGACAATTCGGCGGCGGTTGCTGCACTGCTCGAGGTGGCGAGGATTCTCGCTGGCGGGCCGCCGCTACCGAATGACGTCATCTTTCTGTTCACCGACGGAGAGGAACCCACGCCCCGGTTCGGTGCATGGGGTTTCGCCGAATACCACCCGTGGTTCGACGACGTTGTCCTGGCGGTGAATCTGGAGGGGATCGCGATTGCGGGGCCGACGATGCTTGTCGAGATGAGCGGACCGAAGGGTGAGCTCGTTTCCCGTCTCGCCAACGCCGTGCCCGATCCCGTTGCGTACTCGTTCATGACGAAGACGGCCGAACTCATCGGTGGAGCGGCGACCGACTTCGACGTCTTTCGAGACCGTGACGTGCCCGGATACAACTTCACCTACATGCGCGGCACGTCGATCTACCACACCCCGAGGGACTCGATCGCCAACCTGAACATCGACGGCCTCGCCCACCACGGGTCGCTGGCGCTCGGTATCGCACGGGATTTCGGGTCGCCCGAGGTCCGGGAGTCGGGGAGCGGCGACGCCGTCTTCTTCACCGTGCCGTTCCGGTTCGTCGTGCGCTACTCGACGGCCGCGGTGATCGTGAGCCTCTTCGCAGTTCTGCTGCTGCTCGGCGGTGCTCTGTGGATTCGCATCACCCGGTACGGCTCGTCGACGCGAGGACTCCTCTCCGGTCTCGGCGTGGTGCTACTCGCTGCGCTCGCTTCCGTGGCGGCATCGACCTTCGTGTGGATCGGGCTCGCGAACCTCCGGCCCGAAATGGGCCTCGTCGAGGGATACACCTACCTCGTCGCACTCATGGGACTGACCGGCGTCGGCTGGTGCCTTGCACAGCGACGAGCGGCAGCGACAGGCAGCGACATTCATGGTGGTCTACTGATGGTATGGCTGGCGTTCGCTCTGCTCGCCGGGTCCTTCCTCCCCGCCTTCGGCTACCTGCTCGTATGGCCCGCGATCGCCGCCGGTATCGCCGAGATATCGGTTGCTCGCAGTCGCAGCTTCGTGGCGCGGCTGGCCGCCGTGACCGTTGTCGCGCTCACGACCTTCGTTGTGCTCGTACCCGCGGTCGACATCTACTTCCACTTCGCGTCGCCCCGGCCCGGGAACCCCGGATCCGAGATGCCGGCGACGATCGTGCTGCCGGTACTCCTCGCCTTCCTCGCCATCGGCCTCGTCGCTACTCGCATCTCCGGGCCGGTAGCGCAGACACAGTAAGGATCAGCGTTGTCGCGCCGCGGTGAGCACGATTCGGCGTGGTGACGAAAGCCGACCGGTCGTTGGCAGGCACGCGGACGCCACTCCAGACGATGCAGACC
>JAYEIJ010000026.1:0-5170 GCA_034660035.1 Actinomycetota bacterium
TTCGCCGAAGCCCTCGCTCCATTGGGTTTCACACACAAGGACGTTCGCGTCATCACCCCCTACGTCGGTGGTGGATTCGGCGGCAAGGCCGGCGTCTCCATGGAGATCATGGGAGCGGCGCTCGCCACGCTGGTGAAGGGCCGGCCGGTGAAGCTGCGGTGGACCAGGGAGCAGGAGTTCTACAACACCTACCAGCGTCAGGGTGTGGTCGCCGAACTCAAAATCGGAGTGAAGAAGGATGGAGAGATCACCGCCGTCCAACACAAGCTCTACTTCGACGCAGGGGCGTACGTCGAGTACGGGGCCAACGTGGTCAACGCCGCGGGCCTCTCGGCGACCGGGCCGTATCGCGTGCCCAATATCACCAACGATTCGCTGTGCATCTACACGAACCTCCCTCCGGGTGGTCCCTATCGCGGCTTCGGGTACTCCGAGTTCCACTTCGGTCTCGAGTCGCACATGGACCGCATCGCTGAGGCCATCGGGATGGACTCTGTCGAGTTCCGACGCAAGAACGCCATCGTCGAGGGCGACGAACTCGCATACGGCGCCTCGATGAACCCGTCGGGGATGCTCGAAGCGATCGACAAGACGGCGGCGGCGATCGACTGGGGCATCGAAGAGGAGTCCGACAACCCGAATACGGTGATCGGCAAGGGTTTGGTGCTGTTCTGGAAGGCGCCGGCCATGCCGCCGAACTCATCGTCCGCGTCGTTCCTCAAGTTCAACGAGGACGGCAGTTTGAACATATCCGTGTCCGGAATGGAGTTGGGACAGGGCTACCTGACGGTCATGGCTCAGATAGCCGGCGAGATACTGTCTGTCCCGGTCGACAAGATCCGGGTGGAGACCCCGGACACGGACCGGAACCCCTACGAATGGCAGACGGTCGCGTCACACGTCACCTGGAGTTCGGGCCTCGCCGTCGAGAAGGCGGCCATAGAGGCTCGCGCCAAGATCTTCGACGTCATCCACCAGGTCTACGGCTACGAGGATGACTCGCTCTATCTCGAAGACGAAGCGGTCAAGTGCAGAACGGATGAGAGCTTCTCGAAGCCGTTACGGGATTTCGTCATCGATGGGATCCAGACCGAGGACGGCACCTGGCGTGGTGGGCCGATCGTCGCCAGCGGCAAGTTCATGCCGGAGTTCACCAACGCCAACAGCGACCCGGAGACCGGCCAGGGTGGTCACCCCAACGTCCACTACACGGTGGGTGCGAACGGCGTTGTGCTCGAGATCGACAAGGACACCGGTCGCATCTGGGTCCGCAAGGCAGCGCTGGCCGTCGACGCCGGCCGTGCCATCAACCCCGATCTGGTGAACGGCCAGATCACCGGGGGCCTGGTCCAGGGGCTCGCCACCGTCCTCTACGAGGACATGCGCTTCGACGAGGGCGGGAAGATGCTGAACCCGAACTTCACCGACTACAAGATCCCCACGGCCTTCGACATCCCGGATGAGATCATCCCGATCATCGTCGAAGTGCCGCAGCCCGACGGCCCGTTCGGTGCCCGCGGCGTGGGCGAACACACCATGATCGGCGCTGCTCCCGTGATCGCCAACGCGGTGTACAACGCACTCGGAGTCCGCATCAAGTCGATGCCGATCACCCAGGAGAAGGTCGCCATGGCGATCCTTGAGAAGCTAGAGAACTGAAGCAACCCAGGAGGAGAAGAGAACGAATGTCCGTCGACCTAGAGAAGATCCTTCGGCCCACCCCTGCAGACATGGCGCCGTACGAACCGAAATACATGCTGCTGGCCAGCGGCGAAGCCGCCGTGGTTCGCGCCGTCGACCGGGATGAGATACCCGATCTGCTGAAGCACGTGGAACCGCTGTTGCACGTCGAACGCGACTACTACGACGTCGTCGCTGCTCGCGTCTACGCGGAGCTGCTCTCCCACTACCAGTACCGCTTCCAGGACCAGTACGTCCTGGCCGTGCAGGTGGACGGAGAGCTCGCGGCCATCGTCAACGGTCGCCAGGTGACGCCGAACCTTGGCCTCTCATTGCACACGCTGGCCCTGCGTCGTGGCCTTCGCATCGGTGCCCACGCCTTCGCGGCGAAGATGGAGTACCACTTCGATGCGCTGGGGCACGACGAGGTGTTGATCGTCGCCGAGTCCCCGATCGGATTCCGCCGTTGGATGATCGAGTACAAGCTCGAGAAGCGATTCGAGGTTCCCCACGAGCTCGGCGGAGTCCCCTCATGGGCGCTGACTCGTGAGCTCTTCGACGCGGCACGGTCCTCCCTTGTGGTTGGCCGGCGTCCGGTCCCACCGGAGATCCTGGACAAGGCGATGGAAGCGATTCTCCCGCCGTCGGATCCACCGACGCCGGCGCTCGACCCGCTCTCCGCGACCCGTTCGAAGTACGACCCGACCGCCACCGCACTGATGGTGGAACGGTGGGCGATGGAGGAGGGGTTGCAGGATGCGTGACGTATACGTTGCCGGGATCGGGATCACCACCTTCACCCGACTGGAGTTCGCTCTTTCGGAGATCGCGTCCTACGCGTCGATGATGGCCTTGAAGGACGCCGGGATCACCGAAGTCGATCAGGTCTATGTGGCCAACATGGGCGCTCCCCGCGTCAACCACCAGACGGCGCTCGCCAGCGCGGTTGTGGACAGCCTGAGCCTCACGCCGGCGGGTGCGGCAGCGATCGAGAACGGTCCGGCATCGGGTGGCTCTGCCATCAAGGCCGGATTCCAGGCGGTCGCCTCCGGCATGGACGACGTTGTTCTCGTCGCAGGCGTTGAGCGGATGCGCGAGGTCAACGGCCTCGAAGCGACGGACTTCGTCGCGACACTCACCCATCCGATCGCCGAGTACATCTACGGCGTGACGCTTCCGGCGCACGCGGCGATGTTCACCCGGCTCTACATGGACAAGTACGGCGTCACCGAGCGTCATCTTGCGATGGTCGGAGTCAAGAACCAGAACGCGGCGCTCAAGAACGAGTGGGCCCATCTGCAACAGGAGATCAGTCTCGAGGGCATCCTCGACTCTCCCGAGGCGATGACCAACAACCCGTACGTTGCTGAGCCGCTCCGGTTCTTCGATGCCTGTCCGGTATCCGACGGTGGCGCAGCCATCATCCTGGTCTCTGAAGAGAAGGCAAAGGAACTCGGCCGGCCGCTGATCAAGATCAGCGGTGTGGGCCAGGCGACCGACACCCACACCGTTCACGAGCGCGAAGAACCGACCGACCTGTTGGCCGTCCGCAAGGCGGCAGCCGACGCGTTCGCGATGGCCGGTCTGACGCCCGAAGACGTCGACGTCGCCGAACTCCACGACGCGTTCACGATCCTCGAGATCGTCGAGAGCGAAGAGGTCGGCTTCTTCCCCAAGGGAGAAGGACACATCGCCCTCGAGAAGGGCGAGACGGCGCTCGGTGGGAGGATTCCCATCAACGTTGGTGGCGGGCTGAAAGGCCGCGGTCACCCGGTCGGAGCGACCGGCGTCGCCCAGGCATGGGAGATCGTCACACAGCTGCGCGGCGACGGCGGCGAGCGGCAGGTTGAGGGCGCCGAGGTCGGCTTCACCTGCAACTTCGGCGGTTTCGGCAACAACGTCGTTTGTCTTACGTTCGAGAAGGAGGCCTGATGGCTCGCGAGATCTACGCATACCGGTGCCGGCTGTGCGACACGATGCACTACCCGTTCCGGATGGTGTGCAAGAACTGCAAGCAGAACGACTTCTTCGAGTTCGACACCGTGCCGCTCCCGAAGGAAGGCAAGCTGCTGACCTTCACCCGCGTCTACAACCTGCCGGCTCAGTACGAAGTTGCGACCCTTGGTCTCGGCCTCGTCGAGTTGGAGAACGGGATGCGGATGCTGGGTCAACTCGAGATCGATGATCCCAAGGCCGGTATGGCGGTGAAGGGAAGTGTCGAGGTGGTCCGCAAGGAGACGTACGAAGACTTCTACGGGATGGTGTTCAGAGGCGCATGACGCAGTCGAAAGCCGTGGAAGGCACCCAGCAGCGGTTGAGTGGCAGGGCGGGGCCGGTGGTCCTGTACGCTCCCAACCGATGCCGGGTAGATCAGACATGACAATCTTGACCGGGGCACAGGCAACCAGTCAAGTTCGGGCGACGAGTCCGACAAGTAAGAGAGAGAGCCATCCCGAAAGGGGTGGCTCTCTTCGTTAGTGGGAGAGGAAATAGGCATGGAATTGTCGATGCAGAAAAAGACGGTGCTGGGCTTACAGCACGTCGTGGCGATGTTCGGGGCAACGGTCCTTGTACCGTTGCTGACAGGGCTCAACCCGTCCGTCGCGTTGCTGGCGGCCGGTATCGGAACACTGCTGTTCCACCTCGTGACCAAGCAGATGGTCCCGGTGTTCCTGGGATCATCGTTCGCGTTCATCCCTGCGATCATCATCGCCACCGAGCGCGGCTATTCCTGGGCGGGTATCGGACTCGGGATCATGGGCGCAGGCGTTCTGTACCTGTTGATGGGCGGACTCGTTGCGCTCGTTGGACACAAGGTGATCCAGCGGATCTTCCCGCCGATCGTGACCGGACCGGTCATCATCGTCATCGGTATCACCCTTGCACCGGTTGCCATCAGTATGTCCGAGGGCGCCTGGTGGTTGGCCCTGATCACGACCGCGACGGTGATTGTTGCGGCCGTGTTCTTCAAGGGCTTGTTCCGGATGCTTCCGATCTTGACCGGCGCGGTCGTCGGGTTCGTCTTGGGAGCGTTCTTCTTCCCGGAGTTCAGTTTCCAGCCGGTTCTTGATGCCGCGTGGGTAGGCCTTCCCGAGTTCACCTGGGGATGGACCGACATATCGTGGGCACCGATAGCGCTGATCGCTCCCATCGCCTTCGTGACGATGATCGAGCACGTCGGTGACATCATGGCCAACGGCAACGTCGTCGGTAAGGACTTCTTCGACGAGCCGGGCCTGAACCGGACGCTCATGGGCGACGGTATCGCGACGCTCTTTGCCGGGTTGATCGGCGGCCCGCCGAATACGACATATTCGGAGAACACTGGGGTGCTGGCCGTCACCAAGGTCTACGACCCGATGATCCTGCGGATCGGTGCCGGATTTGCGATCTTCCTTGCCCTGATTCCGAAACTGGCGGCCCTCCTCAGGACCGTACCGGTGCCGGTTCTCGGTGGATTGTCGGTCGTTCTGTTCGGCATGATCGCAGC
>JAYEIJ010000027.1:0-18408 GCA_034660035.1 Actinomycetota bacterium
CCTGGGACGAGGCGATTAGGCAGACGGGTGGCTACTTCTACTCCCGGATGCTGCTGATGCTCATCAACAGCCTCGGGTTCTTCTTCACCATGGTTCTCGTCGGTATGCCCGTCGCATTCGCCATCCCTCTCGCGGTATTCGGCGGCTTCGTCTCGGTGTTCATCCCGGCGATCGGGACCTACATCGGCGGAGCGATTCCGATCTTTCTGACTCTCGTAATTCAGGGATTCGCCGCTGGACTGATCGTGCTTGCCTACGTTCTCATCTATCAGCAGGCGGAGAATTACTGGCTGAGCCCGAAGATCAGCTCGAAGACGATGACGCTCAACGGCGCGGTCGCATTCGGGGCGGCGCTCGCCGGTGGAGCGCTCGCCGGACCGATGGGGGCGTTCGTAGCCCTCCCCGTTGCCGCCTTGATCATCTCCTTCACATCGAACTTCGCCGAGAGCTACGACGTCGTCTACAGCCACGAGGACTACAAGGCCAAGGCAGCAGGCGAGGAGACAACCGAGGCCCTGGAAGCCGACTGACCGGAAGCGTCAGTCGGCAGGACTCTCCTGAGCTCCAACGAGCGCCCGCTGCGGTGCAACAGCTGACTCCACGGGCGTTGCCACTGTTGTCCGGTGCCTACGGAACGCCTTCTCACCCTCGATCACCGCCGGCACAACGAGGGCAAGCCCGATGGCGATAAGCCACTCGTAGCCGGTGAGTGACTGGGTCATGAGGAACCGCTGCAGGAGCCCCCACTCCGTTGCGATCAAGGTCAACGTCGCCGGGATGGCGAGTATGCCCAGCGCCTTGATGATCGGGGCCGTGAAGCCCGACCCCGGATCCCGACGGATCGAAAGGCCGCTGAGGAGCGTACCGATCGACATGACGGCGAACGCCATCGTCATCGAGGCGGTCGCCTCGGAGGCGCTCGGTGTGTCGGGACCGAGGACAAGGGGGGTCAGCGTCATCAGGAAGAGGGCGCTTCCGTAGATGGCCCAACGAACCATCTCCGATCTGTTCGCGAGCACCTTCTTCGGATCACGTGGCGGTCGGCTCATCAGATCTGGATCGACTCCTCCAACCATGATCACTATGACCGGAGCTCCGGCGATCAGGAAGTTGATCCAGAGCACCATGATGGGAGTGAGCGCCACGCCGGAGGCGATGTTGAAGATGCTCGCGGCAAGGAACAGGAGCACCAACGACAGCAACTGAGACATCTGGTACCGGACGTAGAGGGAGATCTTCTGATAGATGCTCCGACCCAGTTCGACGGCATGCACGAGAGTGCCGAAGTTGTCGTCGGTGAGGATCATCTTCGCGGCCTGCTTGGTGACCTCGCTGCCGCTCCCCATCGCGACACCGATGTCGGCCTGCTTCAGCGCCGCAGCGTCGTTGACGGCGTCACCCGTCATCGCAACGACCACGCCCTGGCTCTGCATGAGTTGGACGAGCCTGAGTTTGTCTTCGGGCGCAACTCTTCCGAAGACGTGGAGGTTGGGAAGTCGCTCGAGGATCTCTTCATCGGAGAGGCTACGGAAATCGGCACCACTGATCGCTCCCGGACCGAGACCGAGATCCTTTCCTATGGCGAGCGCCGTTGTCGCATGGTCCCCGGTGATCATTCGCACGTCGATACCGGCAGTGGACGCAACCGCAACCGCTTCCTTCGCCGAGGGGCGGAGCGGGTCGATGATGCCGATCAGCGCCCCGAACCGGAGGTTCTCGACGAATGCCATCGGATCGTTCGTCGCCGCATCTACATCGCCGTCGTCGATGAAGCGTACGGCGAACGAAAGCACGCGAAGACCCTCGCTCGCCATCCGGTTGTTCGCAGCGTTGATCTCCTCGCGAGCCGCCGCGTCGATCACCGTCGAGGACCCTGCCGGCCCGACAGCTTCAGTGCATCGAGCGAGCACGACGTCCGGTGCCCCTTTGATGAGCATCACGGTCCGGGTCTCGCCCCGAATGGGAAGATGATGGATGGTCGCCATGAACTTGTACGCGGAGTCGAATGGGACTTCTGCCTCCCTCGGGTACGTTCGTCGCGTATCGACGGCGTCGACGCCGAGCTTTGCGGCCAGTACAACGAGGGCGGCCTCCGTCGGATCCCCAATGACGGCGCCGTCGTCGCCGACCGTCGCGTCGCTGTCAAGGGCGAGGCCGTATGCGAGCGGGGTGAGATCGGGCGTCGGGGCTCCGGCGACACCGAGAATCGCGCCGCTCTTGTCGTACCCGGAACCCTCGACCGTGAGCCAGTGCTGATTCGTGTACACGAGATGCACCATCATCTCGTTCATCGTCAATGTGCCCGTCTTGTCGGTGTTGATCGCGCTCGTCGAGCCAAGGGTCTCGACGTCGGTGAGGTTCTTGACCACAGCCTTCGCCTCAGCAAGTTGCTTCGATCCGTATGCGAGCATTGCCTGGACGAAGGTCGGCAGGCCGGTCGGGATAGCCGAGATCGCCATGGCCGTTCCCAGCAGCAGCAAGTCGCCGGTCTCAAGACCCCGGGCAGCCCCAATCACAATGATGACCGCCACCGAACCCCAGGCGATGAAGCCCAGGATCTTGGTCAATGAGTCCAGCTCCCGTTGGAGCGGTGACCTCTTCCTCTTCACGGACTCCAACATGGAGGCGATCTGGCCCATCTCCGTAGCCATGCCCGTTGCGGTCACGACGATCGAACCCGAGCCTCGCGTGACCGATGTGTTCTGATAGAGCATGCAGAGGCGATCACCGAGGCCGATGTCCTCATCCGGAAGGGCGCTCGCATCCTTCGCAATAGGCTGACTCTCCCCGGTGAGGGCCGCCTCCTGCGCTTCGAGTGTGGCCGACCGCAGGATTCGGCCGTCTGCGGGGACGATGTCTCCCGCCTCCAGGTTCACGATGTCTCCGGGCACGAGGTCGGTCGCGGGGAGGAGTTCGAGTGTACCTCCCCTCACGACGCGCGCCTGGGGAATCTGCATCTGAGCCAGTGCGTCAACGGCCGCCTGGGCCGAGAGTTCCTGCCGGGAGCCCATGACCACGTTGAGCAACACCAGAGCCCCGACCAGGATCGCCGTCGAGACCTCCCCGAGCAGGAAACTGACGACGGCGACGATGAGGAGCATCAGGTTCATCGGATCGAGGACCTGGCCCAGAGCGATCTTCCAGACGGAGGGCGGCGCCTCAGCGTGGAGTTCGTTCGGCCCGTACTGGGCGAGGCGGCTCTTCGCCTCTGCCGCGGAGAGTCCCTCTTCTCGATCAGTCGACAGACGGGCGACAGTGTCGGCGGAATCGAGTGCGTACCAACGGGTCTTCGGAGATGCGGAAGTCGTCGTGGAAGTGGTCATTGGGGAATCCTACCCGCGGTGACTTCCCGAGTCCGTCGCGAGTTCATGTGATGCGAAGAGGCGGTGCAGACAACAGACAACAGACAACAGACAACAACACGGTCTTCCCCTGCTCTTCCTCCTCCTCAGGGGGAGGTGCCGACGAAGGAGGCGGAGGGGGGTCAGACGTGTCGCCTGTCGCCTCAGAACGGGCTCCGCCCCGGACGCGAGAACGCCACCCCGGGAGTCCTGGGAAGGAGGGAGGAGGGTGGCGATCTCGTGCTTGGAGGCTTGCGAGGATCAGTATGCCGCGCGCACCTGAGAGCCATCTGAAGGCACTATGAGAACCGGGTGAGAGATGGGATTGGAGTAGAGCAGTAGAGCAGTTCAGCAGTTCAGCATCGACGAGGTGTTGAACCGACCTCAGACGCGGCAGAGCGCCAATCCGTCTCCCTGGAGGAAGGGGAGAACGGGTTGACGCTCACGCCTAGAACAGCACCTCAGGGGGCACGGAGGTGATTGTGTCTGTCATGCAAGGTGAACACACCATCGTCACCGATTGTTCCCGACTGCCGGGTATTCGGTACTGAGAGGCCGCGCGGATTGGCTGCGAAGGCCGACTGCGAAGTGCTCTGCGAACCCTGGGCTCGCAGTGGCGTATAGGTGTCATGCCAGCCCACAGTTCGCAGATCCGTCACCTATCCGCTGGTCCTCTCAGCACCGAATACGGACTACACGCGGCGAAACCGAGTCAGGACGTCGCCGCTACCAGATCGTCCTGGCTCAGCGCGGCCAAACGGGCCACCTCGCCCGCATCGACGCCGATCTCCTCGGCGATGCGGGTTCCGAAATCCGGATGGACCCTGTAGAAGAGAGCTGCCTGGCGCAGTTGGAGCCGTTCCTGGGCTCCACCGAGGTGGCCCGCGATGTTGGCGATCAGGTGCTCCCTGTCGGTGTCATCCATCACATCGGCGAACAACGAGCGGGGCTGCTCGTAGTCATCGTTCGGGTGCTTGTACTCGAATCGGCCTGCCTCGCCTGCAACCGTCACGCCGGGTTCCGCGGCGGTGGGATCGGGGGCCGGTCCACCGAACGTGTTCGGGTAGTAGTTGGGTCCGCCGCCCTGGTTGCCGTCGGTGCGCATGGATCCGTCACGCTCGTACGTATGGGCGATAGTCCCTTTCGGCTGGTTGACCGGGATCAGCGCGTGGTTGGTCCCGAGACGATGGCGGTGCGTGTCGGGGTACGAGAAGAGACGCCCCTGAAGCATCTTGTCTGGAGATGCTCCGATGCCCGGCACGAACGATCCAGGGCTGAACGCGGCCTGCTCGACCTCTGCGAAGTAGTTCTCCGGATTCCGGTTCAGCACCATCTTGCCGAACGGGATGAGCGGGTAGTCCGAGTGCGGCCAGACCTTCGTTATGTCGAACGGGTCGTACCGATAGTCGGCCGCGTCCGCTTCGTTCATGATCTGCACGTTCACCGTCCACGACGGGTAGGCGCCGTCCGCGATGGCTCCGTACAGATCTCGCGTGGCCTGATCCGGATCGCTGGATGCCAGAGCCGCTGCTTCCGATCCGGTGAACGTCTCGTTGCCCTGGTCGGTCTTGAAATGAAGCTTGATCCAGTACCGATCCGTGTCGGTGTACCAGAGATAGGTGTGACTCGTGTAACCGTTCATGTGACGGTACGACTTCGGCGTCCCCCGGTCGGAGAACAGGATCGTGACCTGATGCAGCGACTCGGGAGTCAGCGACAGGAAGTCCCAGAACATGTCCGGATCCTTCAAGTTCGTTGCCGGGTTGCGCTTCTGGGTGTGGATGAAGTCGGGGAACTTCAGCGGATCACGGATGAAGAAGACCGGTGTGTTGTTGCCGACCATCTCGTAGTTGCCGTCCTCCGTGTAGAACTTCACGGCGAACCCACGAGGATCCCGTTCCGAGTCGGCAGAGCCCTTCTCACCACCCACGGTGGAGAACCGAACGAAGAGTTCGGTTCGCTTGCCGACTTCGGAGAGGAAGGCGGCTTCGGTGTACTGCGACACGTCTGCAGTCACTTCGAAGTAGCCATAGGCGCCGGCGCCCTTTGCATGCACGACCCGCTCGGGGATGCGCTCCCGATCGAAGTGTGCCAACTTGTCGAGCAGATGCGTGTCCTGCATGAGAGCGGGTCCGTCGGAACCGGCGGTCATGGTGTTCTGATCGTCGGCAACAGGGCGTCCGAAAGTGTTCGTCAGTTTGTCGGTCATGGATCCTCCTCGAGCGGGCAGATGGACGGAGATACGGAATCGCTGTTTAGACTAGTTCTAAAGTAGTACCTCTGTCCACCGGAACGGAACCATGCGAACAGCCGACGCTGCAGAGACGATCCGCGATGCCGGCCTTAGGGCAACCAGGCCGAGAGTCCTCATCTACAACCTCCTCCAGGCCGCCGGCGGCCACCTCACCGCCGACGAGGTCGCCGGACTGGTCTCTGAAAGCGGTCAAGAACTCGCCCGTGCCTCGATCTACAACGTGCTCGATGATCTCGCACGGGTCGACCTCGTCATGCGTGCTGATCGGGGGCCCGGCACGGCGATCTACGAAGTGGCCGACACGTGGCACCACCATTTCGTGTGTCGGGAGTGCGGAGGGGTGACCGACGTGCCGTGCGCGATCGGATCGAAGCCGTGTCTCGACGCCGACCTGCCAGGCGCCGTCATCGACGAAGCCCAGATCATCTTCCGCGGCATCTGCGCCTCCTGCGCCGACTCAACCTGACCCCTTCCAGGGGTCTGGCGTAGAAAACGGCACGATTCGGTCGGTTTTCTACGCCAGACCCCTGAGGGGCTAGTCTCAGGTCTCGCATGATCCCCTCCCTGGAAAGGGCTCTCCGTGGCTGATCCGATCGGGATGTTGACGGTTGAGGAACTGGCCGAAGCGGTCGAGGTCGACACGATCGACACCGTGATCGTGGCGTTCACCGATCACCACGGTCAACTCCTCGGGAAGCGCATCGACGCCAGGTTCTTCCTCGACGAAGTCGCCGAAGAGGGCAGCCACAGTTGTGACTATCTGCTCACGACCGACATGGAGATGGAACCCGTCCCGGGATACTCGTATGCGAACTGGGAACTCGGGTACGGCGACTTCCACCTCGTCCCCGACATGTCGACGATGCGGATCGCCGACTGGCTTCCCGGTACGGCGATCGTGCTCACCGACCTCAAGGACCCGGGCAGTCACCAACCGGTTGCCGTTGCTCCGAGATCGATGCTGCGTCGCCAGATCGAACGCGCCGCCGATGCCGGATTCTCGGCGAAGGCGGCTTCCGAACTCGAGTACTTCCTCTTCGAGAACTCCTACCGCGAGGCCGCTGAGAAGGGCTACGCCGGCCTGACACCGGTCGGTTGGTACTCCGAGGACTACCACATCCTCCAGGGAACAAGAGAGGAGTTCTTCAACCGGACCGCTCGACGGGCTCTCAGCAGATCCGGCATCCCGGTCGAGACCTCGAAGGGCGAGACGGGCGTGGGTCAGCACGAACTCAACATCCGGTACGCGGATGTTCTGGCGATGGCCGACCGCCACGCCCTCATGAAGCAGTGTATGAAAGAGGTCGCCGACGATCTCGGCATCTCGATCACGTTCATGGCGAAACCCCACGACGACGACTCCGGCTCGAGTTGTCACATCCACCTGAGTCTCTGGAGCGACGGCGAGCCGGTGTTCCCCGGCGAACACCCGGTGGGTCCGGTGAGCGGATCGGACGAGTTCCGGTGGTTCCTCGGGGGATGGATGGCTCACGTGCAGGAACTGACGCCGTTCTACGCCCCGACCATCAACTCCTACAAGCGCTTCGTCGACGCCTCATGGGCGCCGACACGAATCGCCTGGAGCTACGACAACCGGACCGCCGGCTTCCGAATCGTCGGGAACGGACCCAGCCTGCGGATCGAGAACCGCATCCCGGGTTCGGATGCGAACCCGTACCTCGTGTACGCCGCAACGCTGGCAGCAGGTCTGGACGGCATCGCCAATCGCATCGAACCACCCGAGATCTTCACCGGCGACGTGTACGCGGCGAAGGACCTCCCTGCAGTGCCGGGAACGCTCCGGGAGGCGACCGACCTCTTCGCTGAGAGCGAGTGGGCCAGGGAAGCTTTCGGCGCGGATGTCCACGATCACTACACCCATTTCTTCCGCAGCGAACAGCAGGCATACGACTCGGCCGTCACGGACTGGGAGCGCCGGCGCTACTTCGAGCGGATCTGAAAGACTGACTGAGCAAGGAGCGAAATGAGACTCGTAGGCAAATCGGCCGTCATCACAGGAGCAGGGAACGGCATCGGGCGAGAGACCGCACTGCTGTTCGCAGCCGAAGGTGCGGCGGTCGCAGCCGTCGATCTCAACGAGGATGCCGTGAACAACACGGTCTCAGAGATCATGGCCGGCGGCGGTACGGCGATCCCCATCGTCACCGACGTCTCCAAAGACGATGATGTCGCATCGATGATCGCCGCCGCTGAAGAGGCGTTCGGTCGTGTCAACGTGGTGTTCAACAACGCAGGGATCATGCATTCCGACGACGGAGATGCCGTCGGCACCGAGGAAGCGATCTGGGATCTGACCATGGATGTGAACGCCAAGGGCGTGTTCCTCGGATGCAAGTACGGAATCCCCGCGCTGCGCAGGGCCGGTGGCGGCTCGATCATCAACACGGCCTCGTTCGTGGCTCATCTCGGCGCCGCCACGCCACAGGTGGCCTACACCGCGTCCAAGGGTGCCGTGATGGCCATGACCCGCGAACTGGCGGTCGTGCATGCCAGGGAAGGGATCCGGGTCAATGCACTGTGCCCCGGGCCGCTGCGCACCGAACTGCTCATGAGCTTCCTCGATACGGAGGAGAAGAAGCAGCGCAGGCTCGTCCACGTCCCGATGGGGCGCTTCGGAGAAGCGGCAGAGATGGCCAAGGCCGTGCTCTGGCTCGCTTCCGACGACTCGTCATACGTGACGGGGACCGAGTTCCTCGTCGACGGCGGGATCACCGCCGCATACGTGACGCCGGAGTAGACCCATCGACCGCTCTCACCATCGGTTGTGCCTACGACCACCTCCTGTATGGTCCCAAGCACAACCGATGCGTGCCGGCGCAGCCGCAGCGAGCCGGACGCAGATCGCGCGCAGTATCGTGGCCCCATACGCCAACAGTCTGGAAGGCACAGATGACGACAACAGGTGAATCCGTCTTCGACACGATCGAACCGGAGAAGAGCGTCAAGAAGCCGAAACTGGACAAGAAGTTCTACGAGTCTGAACTCGCACGACTCCAGGGCGAGTTGGTGAAACTCCAGAGCTACGTCAAGGAGGAGGGCCTCAAGGTCGTCGTCATCTTCGAGGGGCGAGACGCTGCCGGGAAGGGTGGTGTGATCAAGCGAATCACCGAACGCCTGAACCCCAGAATCTGTCGGGTCGAAGCCCTCGGCACTCCTACGGAGCGTGAGAAGACCCAGTGGTGGTTCCAGCGGTACGTCAACTACTTGCCGGCCGCAGGGGAGATGGTGCTGTTCGACCGCTCCTGGTACAACCGCGGCCTCGTCGAGCCGGTCATGGGTTTTTGCACCAACGACGAGTACACGGAGTTCCTGAGAACCTGCCCCGAGTTCGAACGGATGCTCGTCCGGAGCGGGATCATCCTCATCAAGTACTGGTTCTCCGTAAGCGACGAGGAGCAGGAGCGCAGATTCCAGGCTCGTATCGACAGCACCACGAAGAGATGGAAGCTCAGCGAGATGGATCTCGAGTCGCGTGCTCGCTGGGTCGAGTTCTCGAAGGCGAAGGACATCCTGTTCGACCACACGGACATCAAGCAGGCGCCGTGGTTCGTCGTCAACGCTGAAGACAAGAAGCGAGCCAGGCTCAACTGCATCAGCCATCTGCTGTCGATGATCCGGTACGAGGACCGCACACCCAGTCCGATCGATCTTCCCCCTCGACAGGACAACACGGGCTACATCCGCCCGCCCATCACGGAGCAGACGTTCGTCCCGGAGGCGTACTGATCAAGCCCGAGCCGGAGTAGCCAGGATGGCTTCGATCGCCTTCATGTTGGCGATCGCATCCGAAATAGGGACGGGGACCGGTGTGTCGTCGAGGATCGCCCGGGCGAACAGTCCGGCCTGAATGGTGTACTGGTCCTCGGCAGGGAACACCAGCGTCTTCGTGGCCGGAGCGACCGGCGGGTCACCACCCGCCGTTACGAAGATCCTGGTCTCACGATCTGGGGGGATGTTGAACGGGATCTCGATCTCGATCCGGCCTGCACTCCCGACGATGTGCACCCGCTGGTAGTCCTCGGCCCGGGTTGAGCATGTGAACGTTGCCTGTCCCCCACAAGGAAACTCGAGCACCGCTGAACTCACGACGTCGATCCCCATTGTCGGGTCCCTTCGCACCGAGGCTTCGATCCGCACCGGCTCCGCTGCGAACAGCATCCGGGACAGGTTGATGTTGTAGCAGCCAATGTCCATGATCGCTCCGCCACCGTTCTCCGGGCGGTTGCGGATGTTCTCCGGATCGTCGTTGTAGTAGCTGAACCAACTCTGCACCCCTTGCAAGTCACCGATCGCCCCATCTCGCACGAGACGAACGGCTTCCACCCAGGATGGATGGTGCCGATACATGAACGCCTCACCGAGCTTCACACCGGCGTCCTCGCACGCGCGAACCATCTCCTCAGCCTGTGCAGCGGTGAGGGCCAGCGGTTTCTCGCAGAGCACATGCTTGCCTGCGGCCGCTGCGTTCAACGTCCATTCGGCGTGGAGGTCGTTTGGGAGCGGGATGTACACGACGTCGATATCGTCGGCCGCCAGAAGTTCTTCGTACGAGCCGTATGCGGCGGGTATCCCCATTTCCGCGGCTGCGGCAGCAGCCCGTTCCCGATCACGCGAAGCGATGGCAACGACGTCGCAGTTCTCGGCACGCTGTATGGCGGGGATCACCTTCTTCATGCCGATATCCGCAGTGCTCAGAATGCCCCACCGGACCATGGACATGTCGCCCTCCTTGGATCAGACGTCGCTCACCGACCACCTACATCATCGTACCCGGTCAACTATCATCAGAGCCGAGCAGCGACGCAGGAGGTTCTCGCGTGGTTTGGATGGCTGGAGCAGGCTCATTACTCCTTCTCGTGCTCATGGTCATCGGACTCGTCGACCTCGCCCGGAATCGTCACAGGATGGAGACACCCCAACTGGTCATCTGGGCGATCGTCATCATCTTTCTGCCCATCATCGGCCTGGTCGCCTATCTGCTCTGGCGCATCGCTCGAAGCGATGCCATGGTGGAATCCATGGACTTCCATGACGAGTACGCCAGCAAGAGTGGGTCGCGCGAGATCATCGGACGCTGAACGCCAGTGCTCTGCTGACCGGCGGTCCGCCGAGGATCACCGGCGACGGATTCCCGCCGTGCAGAGGGTCGGCCCTATCAGGACCCAGGCTCGGAATCGGAGCCTGAGTGTCCCCCCGGAACAAGCGAACGAATCATCTTCACCGACTCCACGATCGTCCCGATCACCAACGCAACGAAGATCAGGATCAACAGCACGCGAGCGACCACCGCCCAGTTGATGCCGTACGGTGAGAAGTCGAATGGGAAGATCTTCAGCGTCGCGACCGTGACGAAGAGACTGACGACATTCTGCAGGATCTGACCGGCCGATCGGAACCACGATGCGTTGTAGAAGATGAACGCGAAGTTCACCCCTGCGCCCACAACGAGCGAGAGATTGACGATCGGCAACAGCCGTTCGAAGTCGTCGGTGAGGAACGGAACCCACCCCCACGCCAGCAGGTTGTTCACGATGAACAGGAGAACGATGTTCACAGCGACGGCAACCCCGTAGCCCACGCGACCGACCGTGCGTTTCCCGGTCACGGCGTCGTTGTTGTCGTTTGCGGAAATGCTCACACTCTTCCTCGGTAACACTCCGAACATACAACGAGTGCGCAGCGGCAGATAGGGCCGGAAGTCGAGACGACGCGGCAGCCCCGCGAGGGGGGATCGCGGGGAGAGTCGATTCAGTCCTCGGTAGCCGAATCCCCGGATTGATTCTCCTTGTTCGCGATGTACTCGTTGTAGGCCTGATGATCCCGCCAGTTCTCTCCCATGCCCTTGAGGAGGCTGGGAGGGAGGGTCTCCACATTGACAACTAGATCGCTGTCAACCGGCCAGTCTTCGAGCAACACGGGTTTGTACCCCTCCGGGTAGTACTCGTCGGGATCGATCTCCTGCTCGCGAACGAACGACTCCTGGATGTCTTCCCGCTTGTTGACCGGGAGTGGCACGACCAGTTGGCCATCGTCGAAGTTCTGCTGGGGTGCCCGGCTGTTGGGGAAGTCCGGCAGGATCCCCTCTCGGACCCAGATCTTGTCCTTCGTCACGTTCACGACCACACCGTCGGGTGCGCCGAAGTGGAACGGCCCCTTCCAGTGGTGGCGTATCTCGGCGACTGTCTCTTCGTTCTGATACGGGTCGAATGCCATGTGAGTCACCATGCCCAGGCGCGGCTTGACCTGGTTCATCAGATATCCCGCTGCGTATCCGGGCGTGTGGTGGGTGTCGATGGTGTAGCGGCCGAGGAATGGAGGCACGCCCTGGACCCCGGATGCGATGCTGACCAATTCGGCCTGTGTCTCAGTGATGTACACGTCGGCCCCGCCGGCATACTTCTCGTCGAGTTGGCTTGGCCGGCCGTCGCCGGTCCATACGACGCTCATTCCGTTCCAGTTGAGTCGGTACCCGGAAGCGCCGTCCTTGGCGTGGGAGCGTTGCCAGTGGATTACCTGGACACCGTCTTCGTCGTAGATGACGCCGCCGTTGTCTCTGAAGTCGAACTCGTTGACCTCGATGTTCCATCCCTCGCCGATCGGGAACACGTTGAAGGCATCCATGTGCCAGCCGAGCATCATCTGCATGCCCTCGACCATCTTTGCCGTTCCGTACTCCGGCGTGCGCCCCGACGGCCCGAAAACACGAAGCTTGTTGTGCCAGCGACCGGACCACCCGCCGAACATGTAGAGATAGGGCAGCGAACCGAAGTGATCGACGTGGAGATGCGTGATGAAGACCTTGTCGATCTCGTTGAGTGCGATCCCGCTGGCGATGTAGTTCGCGATCGAGCCTTCCCCCAGGTCGAAGACGAAGTTCTGACCGTTGCCGAGTTGGACGAAAACGGAGGTGTTCATCTGCCCGGGGCGAATCATCGGGGACGTCCCCATGAAGATGATCCTGATCTCGTCCGGACCGATCTTCTCCGTGCGGGGGAACCAGTTGGCCGCCGACTTGAGGCCGGGTGTCGGTGCGATGCCATCGAAAAGCAGGCCCTCTTTCCACCGATCCATGGGAACGCCACCGTACAGAGCGTTCTGGATGTCCTCAGGTGACGACTCCGGGCGTCGAGTGGTGTCCTCGCTCATGGGTGCTCCTCTTGTAGGGGGGACTCTGTGATCGTATCAGAATTCGAGATCGTGTGGGACACTTCGTCCCGTATCCGTAAGAGCGCCTACAGTTGGTATCGATGGACCATGAAGCCGAAGAACAACAAGGGAGTGACGATCCCCGCATTGCCTGGACCCGGCGTCGAGTGCTCGATGCCACACGGCAGCTCCTCGTCGAAGAAGGCCAGGAGGCTGTCACCCCGACGCGACTTGCTGAGATGACCGGTGTCTCTCGCTCGACGATCTACCGACGCTGGCCCGAACCGAATGACATCATCTTCGAGGCGATCGCCGACGACACCGAGGCGCCACCATTCACGCCCAGTGGCGGCATTCGCCAAGACCTCACCCGATACCTGGAGGCTCTGCGAGAGGGATTGCGGGGATCTCACACCGGTCTCCTGGCGACGCGTATCGACCGAGCCGAACACGATCCCGAAGTTGCCAAGATGCTCCGCACTATTGCCGAGAACCGCCGTGTTCTCATCGCCGATCTGCTCGAACACCCACGAGAAGAGTTCTCAGAAGCGCAGGCACTCATCGTCGGTCCACTCATGTATCAACGGTTCCTGGCCCGTGAAGAGATCACCGACGAGCTCATCGAACGCATCGTCGACGCCTACATGCAGAACCGCACCGACCTGTCAGAGTGAGACCGTGAACCGGTGCTTCGCCAGCAGCCCCCACCAACCGCGTGTGCGGCGTGCCACCGACGTGTGGCTCGTCATCATCGGCTTGGCTCTCCTTCTGTGGACTGCCGCGAGCGTCGACCGTGTGGCAGCGGTCGAGACGGCCCTCACCGATCTCGCACAGAGCGCTCCTCTCTGGTTCGAGCAGGTCTACAGGATCGCGTACTTCCTCGGACTGTTGCTTGTCTGGGCAGTCATCATCTCGGTGATCGCTCAGGGCAAGAAGCGGCTCGACCTTCTACGCGATATCGCCGTCACCGTCGCAGCAACGGTCGCCGTCATCCTCTTCATCATCTGGTGGCTCGATGGATCCATCCCAACGATCTTCCCGGAGTTCGTGGATAGAGAAGGTGGGTTCACTTTCCCGATCTTGCGGGTGGCGGTCCTGACCGGTGTGCATCACGTTCCTGGGCGGCAATAGGCTGCCGTCATGAGCACAGGCGAACCACTAGTCCCGCCGATCGTATCGGTTGTCGCCAGATCGAAGACGGGCAAGACGACGTTCCTCGAGGCGTTGCTCCCCGCGCTCAAGGAGGCCGGGTTGCGGGTGGCCGTGGTCAAGCACCACCATCACACGAGTTCGTTCGACACGCCCGGGAAAGACACACACCGCATCGCCGAAGCGGGCGCGGACCTCGTGCTGGGCATCTCCCCGGTCCAGGTGGCGGCCTTCTCCAGAGAGGCCGGTTCGAAGGATCTCGACGCGGTAATCGCCAGACACTGCGCGGGCTACGACCTCGTGCTCACCGAGGGGTACAAGCGCGGTGGGTATCCGAAGATCGAGGTGCACCGGGCCGAGCGGAGCGACGAACTGCTGTGCGACTTCGACGAGATGCTCGCTCTCGTCACGGATAGCGAGTGGGATACGGATGTCCCCCAGTTCTCCCTGAGCGATGCCGGAGGCCTCGCGAAACTCCTTGCCAACTGGCTGGAATCATCCAGTGATGCGCCGGGGTCCCTGGACCTGCAGTTCAACGTCTGGCTGGAGAGCGAAGGTGAGGTCGCAGCGTCACGCTGGAGGATGGAACTCCTTTCCGCCGTCGATGAGCATGGATCGATCACCGCCGGTGCCGAGGCGATGGGCGTGCCGTACCGGGTGGCCTGGAAGAAGATCCACGAGATGGAGGAGCGGCTGGGCGAGCAACTTCTCGAGACCCAGACCGGCGGTCCCGAAGGTGGCGGTGCCAGGCTCACCGATGCCGGCAGGGACCGTGTCGACCGGATGCGCGTCTTCTGTGACCGGGCCGACCGGGCACTCCACGAGATCTCCCGCGACGTCTTCGGAGCGCCGCCCGCAATCTGACTCCAACCAGTCGCACCGCTGAGACCGAGCGTTATGCTCTCCCGTCATAACGCCTACGAGGACGCCCGTGCGAACCCGAATCATCCCCTTCGTCGTCATCTTGCTGCTCGCCGCGTCGTGTGCGGGCGAGAACTCCGGCGAGGAACGGGTTCTGCGCCTCGCCACCACGACCAGCACCAACGACTCGGGCCTGCTCGATGCTCTCCTCCCCGCTTTCGAAGAAGAGCACAATACGCGGGTGGATGTCGTGGCGGTCGGCACCGGCCAGGCGATCGCCCTTGGGGAAGCCGGGGACGCCGACGTGATCCTGGTCCATGCCCGTTCCCGGGAGGAAGCCTTCGTGGCTGAGGGGCACGGCACTGCCCGGTCCGACGTGATGTACAACGACTTCGTCATCGTCGGACCCACCGACGATCCCGCCTCAGTGGACGGCGCCACACTCGCGTCCGACGCTCTCGCTGCGATCGCTGCAACCGGGGCGACCTTCGCCTCACGCGGAGACGACAGCGGTACTCACTCGAAGGAACGCTCCCTGTGGGAGGCGGCCGGGATGGAGACCGACCCGGACGCCGACTGGTACAAGTCGCTCGGTCAGGGCATGGGTTCGACACTGAACTACGCCAACGAAGTGGGCGCTTACACACTCACCGACCGCGGCACGTTCCTCGCTCAGGGCGAGAGCCTCCAGGGGCTTCGAGTGATGGTGGGCGGTGCGTCCATCGACGAGAACGACGACCCGGCTCTCCTGAATCCGTACGGCGTCATCCCTGTGAACCCGGACAAGGGCGGCATCGACGCGGAACTCGCTGAGGCGTTCGTCGAATGGCTCACGTCGATCGAGACCCAGGCGATGATCGAGACGTTCGGAGTCGAGTCGTTCGGTCAGCCGCTGTTCTATCCGGACTCCGAGACATGGCGAAGCCGGTGATCTGACCGATGGAGACCCTCGGCCGCGCCTTCGCCAACGCGCTCGGTCTGTTGTGGAACATGGATTCTGCGCTGATCGAGACGGTGGTCCTCACCCTGCAGGTCACATTGGTGGCGTTGGTGATCGCGCTCGTGATCGGGATCCCGATCGGGGCGGCGATCGGCCTGACCCGGCATCTCCCTGGTCGCTGGCTGATCGTCCCGCTGATCTACACCGGCATGGGCCTCCCCCCGGTGACGGTCGGACTCTTCACCTACCTCGTACTGTCGAACCAGGGTCCCCTGGGCGGTCTCGGCTGGCTCTTCACACCAGCAGGCATGATCGTGGCGCAGACGATCATCGCCTTCCCCCTCGTCGTCGGCCTCACCATGGCGGCGGTGCAGGGCGTCGAGCCGAATCTGCCGGTACAGATGCTCTCCCTCGGCGCCACGCGACGTCAGGTCGCCACGGTGACGCTGCTCGAGGCCAGGGTCGGCGTCACTGCAGCGGTGGTGGCCGCCTACGGAGCCATCATCTCCGAGGTGGGCGCCGTGATGCTCGTGGGCGGGAACATCGAAGGGGAAACCCGGGTGCTCACGACCGCGATCGTCCTGGAGACCCGGAGAGGCAACTTCGCTCTGGCCATGGCTCTCGGAATCATCCTGCTCTCCCTCGCCTTTCTCACGAACTTCGCGTTCCATCGCCTCCAGGTTCACCAGGGGGTCAGATGACGGCCGCCTACCAACTCACCGATGTCCGCCATTGCTACGGCGACCGCTGCGTGGTCGATATCCCGACCCTCGAGGTCCACAGCGGCGAGATCCTCGGTCTCGTTGGACCGAGCGGAGCGGGGAAAAGCACCCTGCTGCGACTCCTCGATTTCCTCGAGACCCCGACTCAGGGGCGTATCACGTATGCCGGAACGGAGATCGACAGTGATGCCTCGCTCGCAGTGCGCCGGGACGTCACAACGGTATTCCAACGCCCCATGCTGCTCAAACGCAGCGTCGCAGCGAACGTCCGGATCGGACGGAAACTCCACGGCCTCGACGCCAAGGACGGCAGCACCGAACGGTGGCTCGATCGCCTCGGCCTCACGGATCTCGCCGATGCCCCCGCGAGAACGCTGTCAGCCGGAGAGGCACAACGGGTGGCCTTCGCCAGAGCGCTCGTCGTCGAACCGTCCGTCCTCCTGCTCGACGAACCCACCGGCAATCTCGACCCGTACAACGTCGGCCTCCTCGAGGAGATCGTCCGTTCAGAGAATGCCGAGCGGGGCACGACGATCGTCGTCGTCACCCACGACGTCTTCCAGGCACGACGCCTCGCCGACCGAACCGGCCTGATGGTCTCCGGCCGTATGATCGAACTAGCTGAGACCGAAGCGTTCTTCTCGGCCCCTCAACAACCACAGACCGCCGCCTTCGTCCGTGGAGATCTCCTCATCTGAACTCGATCTCGGGAGCGAACGGTCAATAGGATGCGTTCCGCCAACGCTACCCCGCTCGATAACGGAGTCCCTTCATGAACATGGCCGACAACTCGGGCTTCGCCGAAGCCCTCGATCGACACTTCCCCGGCGCCATTCTCGAAGCAGAGTTCATCGCCGGGACGGCCCAGCGGCTCGGCGAAGAGGGATTCTCAAAGGCCAACACCATTGCCTGCGTCGCCCTTTGTCGTGACGAGATCACCCGCCCCCTCTTCACCGACGTGGAGCGCTTCTGGGGTCCTGCGTTCAGTTTCGCCGGACTGGCCGGCATGGTGACAGCGGGCCGCACGGGACTCGCGGCCGCAATTCACCACGCCCCGATCGAAGACGCTCGCCGGCGTTTCGTCATCTACGCCATGGCGCACATAGCGATCGATGCCGACGGCACGATCGGTCGGATCGAGCGTCCGGGTATCCCGGAGCCGTCGAGCGCGTGCGGAGCGCTCGTGGCTTTTCGCGACGAGTTGCGAGCGGGAACGTTGGAGGTGGAGTTCGATCGCTACGACACCGAGCAGAGCCTCCTCAAGCACCGTCTCCTCCCGCTTATCAAGTACGGCAACGTCCCTGATCTCGTCGATCTCACGAAGCTGACGGTGGCCGCCATCGAGGAGGATCTCCATGAGATCCTCCGTTCTCTCGCCGATGGATGGAGAGCGACTGGTCATGTGATGCCCGCCGATATGGCCATCTTCGGTGGTGTCCAAATCCACGGTGCCAACGGGGTGAACTTCGTGTGGCCGCTCTCCGCTCGCATCGAACTCGACGGTGATCTTCGCGATTACAGGTTCACGGCGAGGTGACTATCCGTTGCCAACGCCTTCGAAGACCAGCGCAAGTTGGGAGCGGATCATCGCTTCAACACTCTGGGGCGTGAACTCCGGCATCGATACAAACATCAGCGTCGCAACAGCGATGACCGAGTAGATCAACATCGCTGCTGATTCAGTGTCAACAGTTTCGGACGCCATGCCGTGAGCCTGAAGGAGAGCGAAGGCCTCCCCAATCTGAACGATGCTCCGCTCGTCGAGAGAGACCAGATCGGCCATCAACGCCGACTCCGCCGGATCGAAACCTGCCCTGAAGAGCTCTTTGAGCACATCTCGCCCGAGTCCGGTCATCGCGTCGACGTAGACCATGATCAAGGGCATCAGCACCTCAACCGGATCTCCTGACGACAGATCGATCGTTTCACCGGCTTCAGTGAGGGCGTCCTCCGTATCCCTGGTGACGACAGCGA
>JAYEIJ010000028.1:0-5137 GCA_034660035.1 Actinomycetota bacterium
TTTCCAGTCGGTCATACTTCAAGGCTACGCGAGGCGGAACAGTGCTTGAGAGGTATTTCGGGCACTTCGGATTTCAGGGGCGTGCGATGGTGACGGGGTGACAGGCCGGTACGGTTCGTGCCGAACTGTGGGTGATGGAAGCGAACGCGGCCGCCGAGACGCTGCATCCAAGCGCAGAGTTCGCGGTCCATTGGCTACTTCCGCCCACCGTCATGGATCGAAAGGCCCGAATTCGGGAACAGCGGTGAAAAAGACCGCTTGGACTTCTTCCGCGTCATCACCGAGAGCGTCCGCTACATCGCTCGTCGGTAGCTCCAGTTCGGTCTCGGTGGCCTCAGCGAGCGCCGCCGTTGAGAATCGATCTTTCGGCCATGACGAGAACACGCGCTCAAAGAGGGAACGCCTCCCGGTGATGGAGAACGTTCCCGCAAACTCGGCGCCCACATCGAAGCCGATTTCACGAAACGCCGTCTGGATTCTCTCTACTGCCGCCGCAGTCGGCAGTCGATACGCTACCTCCGTGGATGTTGCGGGAATGCCGGCGTTCATGTCAACCACAGGCCGCATGGCAACCGAGGCCGAGAGTACGCGATCGTCCGACTCGCTACCGGGGTCCGACCGGAAGGGCGGACTCATCTTGGCTCGACCCCGGCGAGGGGAATCCGCCGGACCAGATCCGTAGCGTCCTCACGCGGCGGTTGGTGCACCGCGAGCGACAGATAGCTGAGTCCGTCCGTGATCATCAGCCCGGTTGCCAAGCATCGATCGAGATACCGATCGAGCGCCTCATTCGTCACCACTTCCATTGCCTCCATCTGCCCCAACTCCTCGCGGGTTCGCGCCCGATCACACGCAAGATAGATCGACGCTTTCCAACCGTCCACGGTTGCCGTCCTCCTCAGCTCTGCGCGCTCGTCGATGATCATGATCTCACCCGGTCGAGTTTCGACGACCCAGAGTCCGCTCGAGCCGTGGGATCTCTTCCATGTATCTATGGCTGCCAGCGCCGGAGCGGCGCAGGCGTCCGGATCGTGGCCATCTGCGTAGTCGAAGTCGAAGTAGTACGAGATCTCATCCAGTCTCTGGCCGGCATTGGGGTAGAGAAAGCGGAGAGGCTGAACCGGCCGTACGTTGACCATGCCGTATGCAGCCGGGTCATTGTGGTACGGGCTGAACCGATCGAGACGCACAGAGCCCTGCCCGCTTGGCGGCGCGAGGTGGCGGATCTTCAGGAACAGGTTGGCCATGTCGCGATAGTCCTCGACCTGTTCGCCGGGGAAGCCGTACAAGAGGTTCCACTCCGGAGTCACCCCGTACTCCATGCACCACTTCAGAAGGGCAACATTCCGGAAACGAGTCGTGCCCTTACGCATGAGGTCGAGGACTCGATCGCTCATGCTCTCGATCCCGGGCTGGATGTGGTCGACACCCGCTCGGGACAGCAGGCGCACCTGAGATCGAGAGAGATTCGCTTTGACCTCCCAGAAGAAACCGTACGACTCATCGGATTCGGCGAGTTCAAGCAAGACCGATCTGAAATACCGCATATCAAGGATGTTGTCCACGACGACGAACATGGGGATGCCGTAGTCCCCAGCGAGCACCTTGATCTCCGCCAGCACCCGATCCGGACTCTTGCTTCGGAATGCCATCGATGCCCCATTGAGGCCACAGAATGTGCAATGCGATCGTGCTCCCCACCAACATCCCCGTGCCGTCTCCAGAAGCAGCAGCGACTCTATCTCTTCGCCATCACGACAATGCGCGAGCGCCTCGAAGTACGGAGCGAAGTCAGGCACCGGCAGGCTGTCAAGGTCGGTCACCGTAGCGCCCGCCCCGGTGGCCTCGACCTCGCCCGTGTCGCCCCGATATGCAAGGCCGGGTATGTCGGCCAGCGATCCGTCGTATCTCAGCGCGCGCAGCATCGCCGGAAACGACACGTCCGCTTCTCCAGAGAAACAGATGTCCACGAATCCGAATTCGCTGAGAAGAGCGCGGCCCATCGCACCCTCCCAGTTGGCGCCACCGAAACAGATGGTCGACTTCGGGGCTGCGCTCTTCACCCGCTCCGCAAGCGCCAATGAGGCGATGTTCTGGTGGAAAGTAGAGGTCCAGCCGATGACGTCGTACTGCGCCCAATCGAGCGAAGACGCAGTCTCTTCCACGAACGACGTACAGGCTGCCTTGACCACCGCGAGGCGGCGCCGGTCACCTTGCGAGAGATGCCAGTAGGCGCCCAGCACATCACCCAGGAACTGCCGATCGGCCTCTGGACGCGAACCGTACAACGCTTCAGTGAACAGCCACTCGCCGATGAAGGCTGCGTACGGCAGGCTATGTACCCAACGGTAGGTCTCAACACCGATCCGATCTGCCAGATCGAAGCCCAGATACATCGTTCGGCACAGGAACCCATCTCGCGCCGCCGCAGCCTGCAACAGGCCAAGCCCAAGCGAAGGCCGCTCAAGCGCTCCGAACGGCATGCTGATCAGCAGCACCGATGGCCCGCTCGGCTCCGACAACTGAGTCTCCCTAGAGATCGAGATCTTCGCCGGCGAGTATCGCCTCCTCGAGGGCGGCCGACTCCTCCGCAGTGATGCCGCCCTGGACCTGCCCATGCTGCTGAGCGAGCCACGTGCCTACCTGGTCAGGCGTGTAGCCGGCCGCCAGCATCTGATTGACCGTTTCGGCGAGAGACGCCGGGACGCGACGCCGTATGACCGGCCCGACCGGTCCAACCGGGGCGACCGGCTGGATCGGAGTGATCGGCGGCGGGACAGGCCCGACCGGGGCGACCGGTCCTACTGGGGCGACCGGCTGGATCGGAGTGATCGGCGGCGGAACGGGCCCGACCGGTCCCACGGGCCCGACCGGCGCGATCGGTCCTACAGGAGTGATCGGCGCGATCGGCCCGATCACGCACCGGAGTCGTGCTCTCGCCACAGCCCCATTCGCATTGACCAAGCCGGCACCGGTCGCAAGATCGAACCCCGGCCCCGCAGCGTTGTTCTGGTTCGGGTGGCACGTCCCCGTGGTGACATCTGTCGCCGTGGACATGATGATCGACCTCACCTGGTTCGGCGTCAGGTGGCCGCAGGCCTGCTTCATGAGCGCCGCGACACCGGCGACTTGCGGGGCTGCCGCGGACGTTCCGCTGAATGCAGCCCAGCCGTCGTTGGGTGCCGTCTCGTCATTCGGCGGGTGCGTGCCCCCATCCCTGCCCGTATCGATACCGTCGCCGGGCTCGACCGGGAGCATGATGTATGAGGCGCCGGGCTGCATCCCGACGAGTCCGGACACGTCCGGGACGTTGCGACCCGTGAAGATGCTGCTCGCAAAACCGCTGCTGTAGTCCGAAGCGCGCAGGCTGTCGTCGCGCTTGCGGAACACACCACCGGCAGAGATCACGTCGGGGTGTTGGCCCGGGTACCCCCAGTGACCGTTGCCCGCCGAGAAGACCACAACGATGCCATTGCTCCACGCCAGTGCGATGGCTGCCCCCAAAGCCTGGTTCGCTGCGCTCAGGGGCGGGTTCTTCCGACTGGAACCCCAACTACACGAGATGACGTCGGGCCCAAGCGCTACGGCGGCGTTGAACGCCCCCAACGAGTTGACGAAGTTGATCTTGACCATCGTGAAATCGATGTCCGGGGCGACGGCGAACAGATTGGCCGACTCCCCAGTCCCGTGACCCGACTCGTCTTGGAGCGGGTTGGCGGCGGCTGGACCCAATACCACCGGATTGGACCGATATCCGCGACCGACGAAATACGGGTGCCGGTACCAACCGCTGTCGACCATCACCGCCTTGATGTTCCTGCCGGTGTATCCCCGACGATGGGCCCGGTCGGCGTCAACGCCGAGAGAGACGTCCCCCGGAACTCGGAGGTGCCAGTACTCCTTCAGGGGAGCGAGGGGCGACTCCATGAAGTAGACCGGCTCTTCGATCGCGACGCCTTCCAACACGTCGCCGAAGTTCGTCCCGGTCGTCTCGATCAACCCTGGGATATCCGTCTCAGGGCACTCGACGAACGCCGCGGTATCTTCGAGAGCGCCGCCCTTGATGACCGGCCTCTCCTCCGTCGTGAGCTTCGTGTTGAACACGTCCTCGTACAGCTTCGGCGGGCCGGCAATGTTGATGGTCTGTTGCGATATCGACAACACCTGGAAGCCCGCAGCCTGCAGTCGGGCAACGGCGCTGCGGATGACCGATTCATCTGACGCATACGCCATCGCATCACCGGCCGTGACGGGTCGAAGTGATTCGAACAGCGAAGCACCCCCGATCGACAGCGGCGACGCGTTCGCGAAGACGAGGTCGGGGAGATCGGGTCGTCGCCCGGATTGACTCGTGGTCCTCCGCTTGGCTGTGGACTTCTTGGCCGTGGGCTTCTGCGTAGCCATGTGGACTCTCCTTGCCGTGCCGCTGTTTCGCGGACACCGCCGTCCCCTCCCCTGTGCCTCAACCCTACGCGCCTCGCCTTGCCGGTGTAGAGGTTTCCTTGCGACCGTGAGATGGGCGACCCCCGACGCAGATCCCCTTGGCCTCGAACGGAATCACCACGTGACACGGGCGCAGAAAACCAGTGGAGATCGGCTGTACGTGGAGTTCTTGAGGAGAGGAGCGCCTTGGTGATGGGAACCGGACGACACGTGATCGCACTTCGCGAGCCTGCATGCCCGGGAGGCGCCACCCCAGTCCACAAGTCTGTGACCGCGCGGATCGCGCGCGTACCGTCCCGCACCTGTCGAAGCACCGATGCGCCCCACGCGAAATGCGTCGTTGCGGATCGGAAAGCCGTGAGGCCAACTGATCGGGATAGTCAGGCACATCAACATCGGCTCGCTGTCGATCCACGATCGGACGCATGCTGAACGCACGTCAAGAGGACATCCGTACCCCTGCGGTGGCAAGGGCAACTGCACATCTTGCTGTTCACTTGCCACTCAGACGACACTGAACGTCCGATCTCACGACAGCGCAAATGTACCCGGATGCGACGGTCGGTGATCCGCGCCCACCGAGAGAGAATCCGATTGGCGCCCCGTCCATCCATCGAGACCACCCCTCCGCGGCAGTCGGCCGAGTCAACCCCCGAACGATAGATTTTCACGGTCTTGTAGGCCTCTCAGCCCG
>JAYEIJ010000029.1:0-18201 GCA_034660035.1 Actinomycetota bacterium
CGCCTTCGGCGAGTCGCTGCTCGATCGTGTCCATCGTGAGGATGGTCGTCGTATCCATATGAGCAACGTATCAAGGGCGTGTGACAAGAAACGGCTCGTTGGGACAGATTTCTCGAAGAAACTTCGGCATCTTCTGAAACTGCTTCCGGCCGGCCTCATCTCCACCGATCCAAGCTCCCAGAGCCCCCTTGCGGATTCGCGGGAGCGAATCCGCGTCCCCCCGGTTGGCGGTCGGGGGGACATGTATGTGGCTCGCTCTTCGCTCTTCGCTGTTCGCTGTTCGCTGTTCGCTGTCTGCTGTCTGCTGTCCGCTGTTTGCTGTCTGCTGTCTCTTGTCCCCTGTCAGCACCGCAATGATTCGCTAGGGTTCCCGTCTTCGGCTAGCGTCGCGCTCGCAAATCGAAGCCAACCTTTAAGCCGGTCCTGCGAGGCCGGGAAGGAAGGAGACAGCATGTACGACGCCCAAGGCGGCGACGGATCCTTCGGAACCGTCCGCCGCTTTTCTCATGTTTGGAGGTGCGACGCATGGCGCGCGTGATGGATGCGGGTGACGTGGATCGGGCAATCCGGCGGATCGCCCACGAGGTGCTCGAGAAGAACCGTGGGTCCGACGATCTCGTGGTTCTGGGGATCCAGACGAGGGGAGTGCCTCTAGCCGAACGTCTCGCCAAGGCACTTGGAGAGATCGAGAACACACAGGTGGCCTCGGGGAGCCTCGACATCGGCATGTACCGCGACGACCTCGACCAACGTCCGAAGACGGAGTTGGGTAGCACCACCGTCCCTGGTCCGATCGGTGGCAAGACCGTGATCCTGGTCGACGACGTGCTGTACACGGGGCGAACGATAAGGGCGGCGCTCGACGCTCTTGCCGACATCGGACGTCCGAGCCGCATCCAGCTCGCCGTTCTCGTCGACCGCGGACACCGCGAACTCCCCATTCGGCCCGACTACATCGGGAAGAACGTGCCGACCTCGCGAAGCGAGCGTGTCTCCGTTCGCCTCGTTGAGAGAGACGGAGAGGACGGAGTCGTCATCGAGTCGAGGGACGAGACATGAACCACTTCCTGACCATCGAGGACCTCACCGCCGATGATCTCAACGGACTGCTCGACGATGCCGACGAGTTCGTTGACGTACTGCACCGTCCCATCCCCAAGGTCCCGGCACTGCGGGGCAAGACCGTTGCCACGATGTTCTTCGAACCGTCGACGCGGACGAAGATGTCCTTCGAGAAGGCAGCGAAGGCGTTGAGCGCCGACACGATGTCCTTCTCGCCGGGGACGTCGTCACTTTCGAAGGGCGAGAGCCTGAAGGACACGGTTCTGACCATCAAGGCGATGGGAACCGACGCCATGGTCGTTCGCCACAAGGCGACCGGCGCTCCGTGGCGGATCGCTGAGTGGATCGAACAGCCCGTTCTCAACGCCGGTGACGGTGCTCATCAACACCCGACGCAGGCGCTGCTGGATGCGCTCACCATCCGGCAGCACTTCGGGACCCTGGAAGGGCTCAAGATCGGGATTGTCGGGGACATCCGCCACTCCCGGGTCGCCCGTTCCGACATCCAGGCCTTCTCGACAATGGGTGCCGACGTAACGATGGTCGCTCCGCGAACGCTCCTTCCGATCGACACTGATGTCTTCCGTGCGGCATCGAGCGAAGACCTTGACGAGGTTGTCGGAGACTTCGATGTCGTCTACGTCCTGCGCGTTCAGGCCGAGAGAGGTGGGGCATCAGTGTTCCCCTCGCTTGCCGAGTACACCGACCGATACGGCATCACGAAAGAGAGGTTCGCCCGGCTCAAGCCGGAAGCGATCGTTCTCCATCCCGGGCCGATGAATCGTGGCGTCGAGATCGAAGGCTCGGTTGCCGACGACCCGAGGGCCCTGATCCTCGACCAGGTGTTCAACGGAGTCGCCGTTCGGATGGCCGTCCTGTTCCGACTGCTCGGAGGTGAGAGCAATGAATGACCTGATCCTCGCGGGTGGAACCGTGCTTGCGGCGAAGGGCATCGAAAAGACGGATGTTCGGATTCGTGACGGCCTGATCAACGAGATCGGGCCTGGCCTCGAAGGCGGCGAGACGATCGACTGTGGAGGAGCCTGGATTGGACCTGGTCTGGTCGACCTGCACGCCCACTTCCGCGAACCGGGCCAGGAGTGGAAAGAAGACATCGAATCCGGATCGAGAGCAGCCGCAGCCGGTGGCTACACGGCCGTCTTTGCGATGCCGAACACCGAACCCGCCACCGATTCCGGTCATGTCGCCAGATTCGTTGCGAACCGCGGCGCCGAGGTTGGATTGGTCGATGTGCTCCCGGTCGGAGCGATCACGAAGGGCCGTGCCGGCAAGGAGTTGGCACATCTCGACGAACTGTGGGCGGCGGGTGTGCGGGTCTTCTCTGACGACGGCGACGTCGTCGCAGATGCCGGGTTGCTCCGTCAGGCGATGGACTACCTCGCAGCGCGCGGCGGCGTGATATCGCAGCACGCTGTCGATGTGGGGTTGTCGAGCGGTGGGTTCATGCACGAGGGGAGCGTCTCGTCGCTGCTCGGCATGTACGGGATACCGTCGGCCGCCGACGACGTGATCCTCGCGCGTGATATCCGACTCGTTGAGATGACCGGAGCCCGATACCACGTACAGCATCTCTCGACCGCCACCGGTGTCCAGTTGATTGCAGCAGCGAAAGCGAAGGGCCTGTCGGTGACCGCCGAGGTGACACCCCATCACCTCGCTTTCGACCACAGCGCTGTCGAGACAACCGATCCGGCATACAAGATGATGCCCCCGCTTCGATCGGCGGAAGATCGCGAAGCGCTGCAACGGGGCCTGGAAGACGGAACCATCGACATCGTGGGCACCGACCATGCGCCACACGCGGCCCACGAGAAAGAGGTGCCGTGGGAACACGCGCCGAACGGCGTTCTCGGTCTCGAATGGGCGGCCGCGGTCGCGAACACGTTCTCAGCGCTCGACCAGGCCGCGTTCTACGAACGGCTATCGGTCGCGCCCGCCCGCATCGGGCAGATCGAGGGGCATGGCGTCCTGCCGGCTGAGGGCGCCCCGGCGAACCTCACGGTATTCGATCCTGCGGTCGAATGGACCCCGTCGACGACCGTCTCGAAGTCGGAGAACAGCCCGTACTTCGGTCTGCCACTGCGGGGCAAGGTGACCGCAACGATCTACCGGGGCAAAGTGACCGCTCGCCATGGCACCCCGGTGGGGTGAGGGGCATGGAGATGCCCGCAGCGCTGAAGGCGAGTCGTTCATGAGGCGATCAACCGTCGATCTTGCGACCACCCTCGGGCCCGTCTCGTTGCGGAGTCCGATCGTCGCCGCCTCCGGAACCGTGGGATCCGTGGTCGATTTCGCGGGTGCGGGCGACTTCAGCGTGTACGGCGCAGCGGTCGCGAAGTCCGTGTCCTCGGATCCGTGGCCCGGGCGGGACACCCCCCGATTGTCGTCATCGGGGGAGGGCATGCTGAACGCCATCGGCATCCAGAATCCGGGCATCGAGGAGTGGAAACGCCAGATCGGCCCGCGCATCGCCAACGTTCCAGTTCCGGTGTGGGGATCGGCGGTCGGTCACGACGCGGCGGGGTTCGCCGAGGTCGCGATCGGACTCGAATCGGCAGGCGTGGATGCGATCGAAGTGAATCTGTCCTGTCCGAATCTCGATGACGGGCATCTCTTCGCTCTCGACCCGACTGCGTCGGCGGAGGTTGTGGCTGCTGTTCGGGCATCGACGGATCTGCCTGTCGGCGCCAAGCTCTCTCCGAATGCGGTCGACATCGTCGAGATCGCCGCATCGGTGCAGGAAGTCGGAGCGGACTGGGTCGTGCTCACCAACACCGTCTGGGGCGCCGGATTTGACGTGAACACGCGGCGTCCGAAGCTGAGAACGGTCGTCGGCGGCTACTCGGGCGCGCCGATGAAGGCGATCGCCATGCGATGCGTCTGGGAGGTGGCCCAGGCGCTTCCTCAGTTCCCGATCCTCGGCTGCGGAGGCGTGCGATCGGGCGACGACGTGGTGGAGTACCTCCTCGCCGGCGCATCGGCGGTTGCGATCGGCACAGCGCATTTCGCCGAACCGCGGATCGGCAGACGGATCATCAAGCAACTGGAGAGATACATGACACGCAACGGAATCAGCAGAGTTGAGGAACTCGTTGGAGCGGCCGAACTGTGGTGAGGGGAGTCATCGTCGCCCTGGATCTTCCCAGTGCCGAAGGCGCGGTCGCCATGGCCGAAGACGTCGCCGATCACGTCGCCGGTTTCAAGATCGGCCTGGGACTGCTCCACGGACCGGGTCCGTTGCTGATCTCCGCACTGGTAGCTCTCGGCAAGCCCGTCTTCGCGGATGCGAAGCTCCACGACATCCCTTCACAGGTAGAGGTGGCAGCCCGGCGTCTCGGTGAGCATGGCGCCCGGTGGGTGACGGCGCATGTTGGAGGGGGACAAGACATGCTCGAAGCCGCGGTTCGGGGACTCCGGGCCGGAGCCGGGGCAGCACCGGCGGGAGTCCTCGGAGTGACGGTGCTGACCTCTCTGGACGAGCCCTCGCTGGCCCGGGTTGGCATCAATCGGACCCCCGGCGAACTCGTCTCCCGCATGGCGAAAGTCGCAGACGCTTCCGGGTGCGAAGGCGTCGTGTCCTCACCGAAGGAACTGATCGTGGTTGCCGACGTAGCTCCGAACCTGCTGCGGGTCACACCGGGGATCCGGCCGATCGATCGCGACGATGACCAGGCGCGGACCATGACGCCGTTCGAGGCCGTTGAGAGAGGAGCGGACCTGCTCGTCGTGGGCCGGCCCATCACGGCAGCCGACGAACCCCGTCAGGCGGCCGCTGCGATCGCGGCCGAGGTGGAAGCCGCTCGCTCCTCGGATTGATAGAGTCCCCTCATGGATTCCACCAACAACCTCCCACCGATGAGCGAAGAACAGAGAGCCCGGGCCCTCGAGAAGGCCGGGGCCGCCCGACGAAAGCGTGCCGAGATCAAGGTGCTCCTCAAGACCGGATCCCTGACCCTCGGTGAGGTGTTCGAACAGGCAGAGACCGACGACATCGTGGCAGGCACGAAGGTGTACCCGCTCCTCGCTTCGATGCCCCGCATGGGAAAGATCAAGGCGAAGCGCCTCATGGAGGATGTCGGTATCGCTGAGAATCGCAAGATCCGCGGGCTTGGTTCGCGCCAGCGTGAAGACCTCCTCAAGTCGTTTGCCTGAGGGGAAGCTCTTGGTTGTTTCCGGCCCTTCCGGGGTCGGCAAGTCAAGCGTGATCGACGCCGTCCTAGAGAGGACCGGTGCCCGCTTCTCGGTCTCCGCAACCACACGGGCACCCCGGTCCGGAGAGATCGATGGGCGGGACTACCGATTCGTGAACCAGGATGCGTTCTCCGACCTCGTCCGGTCCGGCGGGATGCTGGAGTGGGCCGAGTACGGCGGATACCGCTACGGAACACCGAGAGCACCGGTTGTCGACCTGCTCGATCGTGGCGTCCATGTCGTTCTCGATATCGAGAACGATGGCGCCCATCAGGTCAAACAGGCATATCCGATGGCAGTGCTCGTGTTCCTCATGCCGCCATCACGCGACGAACTCGAGCGGAGGCTGCGGAGCAGGGGCGACACGACGGACCACGACATCGAACGGCGTCTGGGGGTCGCCGACGAGCAGATCCTCGATGCCCGCGAGCACTATGACCATCTGGTGGTGAACGACGAATTGGAGACCGCGATCTCTCAGGTTGTCTCTATACTCCAAGGACCGGCCACCTCGGACGAGGTTTCAGACGCGTTCTGAACCGCCGGGAACGCTGCAACAACCAGGAGTGACACCGAATGATGACCGAGCCGCCGATTGGCGCCGTTGTCGAGAAGACGCAATCCCGTTTCGCACTCGTCGTGCTCTCGGCTCGTCGCGCACGGCAGATCAACGCCTACTTCAACCAACTCGGCGAAGGACTCGGCGGCTACGTACCGCCACAGGTCCACAGCCTCTCCCGCAAGCCGCTCTCGATCGCGCTCGAAGAGATCTTCGAAGACAAGGTCGTCGTCGCTCCCATCGAGGAGTAGGCGATGCTCGCCGGGCGACGCGTCGTGCTCGGTGTAACCGGTGGGGTTGCCGCCTACAAGGCCGCGTACCTCGCTCGCCGATTGATGGAACGCGGCGCGGCGGTTCGCGTCGTGATGACCGAATCGGCTACCGAGTTCCTCGGACCCCACACACTCGCTGCGATCACGGGAACACGTCCGGTCGTTGACCTGTTCGACGCCGATGACGTGAGTCCGCACACAACGCTCGGCCGATGGGCCGACGCCCTCGTCATAGCCCCCGCGACCGCGGCCACGCTCGCCCGGATCGCGAACGGTCTTGCAGAGGACGCCGTCTCGGCGACCGTGCTCGCCACAACTGCACCCGTCGTGATCGCCCCCGCGATGCACACAGAGATGTGGCAGCACCCGGCGACCGTCGCGAACGTCGAGAAGCTGGAATCGTTCGGATATCACATCGTGCAACCCGAGTCGGGAGCGCTCGCGGCCGGTGACGTCGGCATCGGGCGCCTCGCCGATCCCGATCTCATCGCGGGCGCCGTTGCCGGTGTCCTTCCGGGGGGCCCGCTGATCGGCGTGGAGGTTCTGATCACCGCAGGCGGGACGAGAGAACCGATCGATCACGTTCGCTACCTCGGGAATCATTCATCCGGGAAGATGGGAAATGCCATCGCTGCGGAGGCCGCCCGTCGGGGGGCCAACGTTACGCTCATCACTGCAGGACCCGGCATCGATCATCCCCGTGTCACAGTGGTACCGGTCGAGACCGCCGCGGACATGGCTGAAGCCGCGTGGACGGCCGCCGAAGATGCCGATGTTGCTGTGATGGCAGCCGCCGTAGCGGACTTCCGGCCGGCGAATGCGGTGGATGGCAAACTGCGGCGCAGCGATGGCCCTCCCACCATCGATCTGGAACCGACACCCGACGTCCTCGCTGGTATCGCCGAGATGGACAATCGCCCGTTCCTCGTCGGTTTCGCAGCAGAGACCGGTGCTCTCGACGAGGCGATCGCCAAGGCCCGCCGCAAGGGCGTCGATCTGCTGATTGCCAATGACGTCACAGCGCCCGGTTCGGGATTCGGCACGGAGACCAACCAGGTGACGGTCGTTCTCCCGGATGGTTCGACCGATCCATGGAGCCTGATGTCCAAGTCCGAAGTCGCGGAACGGCTCTGGGATCGGATCGCCGAACTGCGCAAGCGTGAAGGAACCTCAAACTGACGCGGATCGCACAAGTCGTTCCCGACGTTCCGTCGTTCGCCGTCGATGACGGTTTCGCGTACGAGATTCCGGAGGCGCTGCCGGAGATCAGCGTTGGTGACATCGTGCGGGTCCCACTCGGTGGCCGGAAGGTCCGCGGATACGTGACCGATGTCACCGACGGCACGCCCGAGCGCTCGCTCCGGCCGATCGCTACCCGGTCGGGAAGACGTGGGGTCTTCGATGAGGCCATGCTTCGTTCGCTGCGGTGGGCCGCCACGCACTACGTTGCCCCGCTGTCGACCGTTCTCGCCCGGTGCGCTCCTCCGAACCTTCCACGCAGGAAGCCTCGCGTCAACCAAGATGCTTTCGACGCAGCCCCCGGGATACTTGCCGAGTGGGGAGAACGGCAGGCTGACGGTCGCCGATCTCGGCCCGCCTATCTGCTCACCGGTGATCCGCTGCCGGCGGTGATATCCGCCATTGCACCTGTTCTCCGGGGTGGGAAGAACGTGATGGTGACCGCTCCGACGGTCGTCGAAGCACACGCCGCCGCGGACAGATTGCGCCTGGTGCTCGGCGATCGTGTCCTGTTGGCGACGAGCGAGGAGTCCCCGGCTTCTCGAACGACGGCATGGAGCCAGATCGCGTCAGGCACAGGGTCGATCGTGGTCGGAACCCGCGAGGTAGCGTTCTGGGGCGTGGATGATCTCGGCCTCGCCGTCGTCCTCGACGAAGGACGGAGGGGGTACAAGTCTCCGCAGACACCGACCTTCCACGTGCGGGACGTGCTCAGGAAGCGTTCGACCATCGAGAGATTCTCCTTGCTGCTCACAGGTCCCGTCCCAACTTCGGAGGCTCTCTCCGGTGGCGTTGAGATCGTCGAACCCGCAGGCCGGGTCTGGCCGCTCGTAGAAGTGGTCGATCGCTCTGAGGACGGGAGAGCCTCCGGCTCAGTGGGAGAGCGTGCTCGTAGCGCCATCGCCGCACTCGGAGATACGGCGACAGTGTTCGTGCTCGTGCCCAGGAGGGGCGGCACGTTCCGTTGCTCCCGATGCCGCGAACTGAGAAGATGCCCGGATTGCGATGCCATGCTCGGCCGAACCGGAACGTGTGCTCGATGTGGTCGTGCGTTCCCGGAGTGCCTCGCCTGTGGCGGAGCGCGCTTCGAGGCGCTCGGAGGGGGAGTGTCTCGTATCGCCGACGATCTCGGGCGGATCTTCGGGAACAACGTGGGCCCTGTGGGTTCGGGTCGTCGAATCGTTGTGGGAACCGAGCGGGATCTCGTTGGTCAGTCCTCAGTGGACCTCGTGGTCGTGATCGATCCCGATGCCGGGATACTCGCGCCGAACTATCGCGCCGACGAAGACGCTCTGCGGCTCCTGGCACGCGCCGTGCTGACAGCCCGTCCGGGTCGCGGTCGTCGCGCCCTCGTACAGACATCGCTTCCGGACCACCGGGTGATGAGAGCGCTCCGCAGCGGCGGCCCGATCGCGTTCATGACGGAAACCCTGAAGAGACGGGAGGGAAGCGGTTTCCCGCCTGTGGGCGATCTCATCGCTCTCGAGACCGACGCAACCGACGCGGGCCCGACCCTCGTCGATGCCGTGGGAGACGAATCACTGCTGGGCCCGGCGAGGGAAGGAGATCGCGATCGCTGGCTCATCCAGGGTCGCGACCTATCGGCGGTGCGCCTGAGGTTGCGATCAGCGGTGCAGCATCTGAGGGACGGCGGCGCACGGGTGCGTGTCGACGTCGATCCGGTGGACTTGTGATCCTGTTCCATGTGGTCTCCACGCAGCCGAACCGGTAGCCTGCGTCCTCATGCCGATCTACCCCATCCGCGTTTTCCCCGACCCGGTGCTGCGCCTTTCGACGACGCCCGTTACAGAATTCGGGCCCAGCCTTGCCCGGTTGGTCGATGACATGCTGGAGACGATGTACGAGGCCCCCGGCGTCGGCCTCGCCGGGCCACAAGTCGGTATCTCGAAACAGATCTTCGTCGCGGATGTCGGCGATGGCCCTTTCATGATGGTGAATCCCGAGATCGTGGAGACGTCGGGGAAGTGGAAGTTCGAGGAAGGCTGCTTGTCGGTTCCGGGACGGTGGTGGGAGTTCAATCGCCCGGCGTTCGCCCGAGCGCGCGGACTGGATGTCGATGGCAAGCCGATCGAGTATGCAGGGGATGAGTTGATGGGACGCTTGCTTCAGCATGAGATCGATCACTTGCACGGAATGCTCCTCCTCGAGCGACTTCCGAGGCGCCTCCGGAAGGAAGCGCTCAGCGATCTTCGCAGCACGCACCCTATCGGAGGATCCTGATGAGAGCAGCGTTCCTTGGTACTCCATCTGCGGCCGTTCCGAGCCTCGCCGCGTTGATCGACGTAGTCGACGTCGACGTGGTTGTGACACGCCCGGACAGTGCCAAAGGTCGGTCGGGGAAGCCGACCCCTTCGCCGGTGAAGATCGCTGCGATGGAATGGGGTCTACCCGTCGCCCAGCCGGAGACCCGCGGCGAACTCGAACGCATCTTGCAGGACGCCCCGATCGACGTCGGTGTCGTTGTCGCGTACGGTCGGATACTCACGCCCGCAGCCCTGGCGTCGACGCCGGCGGGCTTCGTGAACGTTCATTTCTCGCTCCTGCCCCGGTGGCGCGGTGCTGCCCCGGTGGAGAGAGCGATTCTCGAAGGTGATGCATCGACCGGAGTGACGCTGATGCAACTCGACGAGGGGCTCGACACCGGTCCGGTGATCGCTGCGGTGGAGACCCCGATCGCTCCCGATGAGACCGGGGGCTCGCTGACCGGTCGACTCGCCTATCTCGGAGGCATGCTGATCGACGACGCCATGTCGGAGCTGCTCGCAGGCCGACTCGATTCTGCGCCGCAACTGAGAACGGGAGTCACCATCGCGAAGCGACTGGATCGTGCTGAAGGAAGGATCGACGCTTCATGGACTGTGGCGTATGCAGAGAGGGCGATCCGGGCATTCAGTCCGCGCCCGGGTACATGGTTCTCGATCGAAGGATCGAGGTGCCGGGTGCACCAGGCGTCGTACTCAGATGAGGCCGTCACGCCTGGAGCCATCGCCGCTTTCAACGGTGTGGCGGTGCTTGGTCTGGAGGGCGGCAGCCTTGCTCTCGAACGGGTTCAGCCCGCCGGGAAGGCGGTTATGAGCGGAACCGCGTGGCTCAACGGGCGGCGTGGTGAGGGCGGCTACATCGACCCACCGGCAGAATGAAACAGGGTGTCGAGACGCGCGTTGTCGCGGCCACACTCCTGCGACGGATCCTCGAGGAGGGGGCGTACGCGAACATCGTCGTGCGTACGGGTACAGAAGACCTGGAGCGGAGAGACGCTCTCTTCGTTCAGCGTCTCTTGTACACGACCATCCGGTATCTGGATCGTATCGATCGAACCATCGATGCACGGATCTCGCGTCGGGTCGACGACGACGTGCGAGCCGTTCTGAGGGTCGGCGTCTCCGAGATCCTGTTCGGCGACGGCAACGCCTACGCAGCGGTTGACAGCGCCGTAGAGGCGGTGCGCGTCGGCGGCAACCCCCGTGCGTCGGGTTTCGTGAACGGCGTGCTCCGGAACGTCGTTCGGAACGGGGAGCCGCCCCTTCCAAGCGGCCCCGAGGGAGAAGCTCTGAGACTCGGCGTGCCGTTCTGGCTCTACGAGGATCTTGCACGAACCTACGGTCCGGACACCGCGGTCTCGTTCCTCGAGGCATCAAACGAACCGACGCGCGTAGGCGTGCGCAGACGACGCGGCGAGGCACCCGGGGAGGCGATTCCGGGAATCGAGGATGCCTATCTGCTCGACGATGTCGGACCCCACCGGGAATCCATAGCGTCCGGCGATCTTGTCGTGGCCGATCCCTCATCTACGGCGGTCACAGAGGCACTCGAGCCCCGACCGGGAGATCGGATCCTGGACCTTGCCGCAGCGCCGGGAGGGAAGACCCTACATCTGTGGGACATGATCGAGGGCGACGGCACGATCGTCGCGATGGATCGACACCCAGGACGGGCCGCAACGGCTCGGCGAAGGCTTCTCAGACTGGGCGTAGACGTGCGCTGGATCATCGGCGATGCAACCGCACCGCCGTTCGAACCGGGCAGCTTCGACCGGATCCTCCTCGACGCGCCGTGTACCGGCCTCGGAACGCTCCGCCGTCGCCCCGAGATCCGCCACCGGATCCGTCCCGACAGCGCCGCGGCGTCCGGACGTCTGCAGAGACAGATGCTTGAAGCGGCCAGCATGCTGCTTCGTCCCGGCGGCCGGCTGGTCTATTCGGTCTGCACTGTGACACCGGAAGAGACGGTCGATGTGGTGGCAGACACCGACGCCCGTGCGCCGGAGGGTCTGCCCGGATCCGAGATCGCCGGAGGAGTCCTCCTCGCTCCGCACGTCACCGGATCGGACGGGATGTTCATCGCCGTGATCGATCGGTGATTCTTCCACTTCAATCGACCAAGAAGTAGATACAATCGGCTCCCGTGATCAAACCACCCCGTATCGCCCCCTCGATCCTTGCCGCGGACTTCGCCTTCCTCGCCGACGAAGTCGCGCGGATCGAGGACCATGTTGACCTGCTGCATGTCGATGTCATGGATGGCCACTTCGTGCCCAATGTGTCGATCGGGATGCCTGTCATCGCTTCACTGAGGAAGGTGACGAACCTCCCGCTCGATTGTCACTTGATGACGCTCAATCCTGATCACTACATGGAGCCGCTCAGGGAGGCGGGGGCGGATATCGCAACCGTGCACGTCGAGGTGTTCCCGGACCCCCGTGAGGTTGCGGCGATCGCTCGCGACGTTGGCCTCTCGTTCGGACTTGTCATCAACCCGCCGACACCGTTCGAAGCGATCGAACCCTTCATCGAGTTGGCCGACATGGTGGTTGTGATGTCGGTACATCCCGGTTTCGGTGGGCAGGCGTTCATCGAGGCGGTGCTGCCGAAACTGGAGCGGATCAGGAAATACGTTGATTCCGCGGGACTGTCGACCGATATAGAGATCGACGGTGGAATCGACGCGGGCACGATCCGATTCGCGCGTGATGCGGGAGCGGATGTGTTCGTGGCCGGGACCTCGGTGTTCCGAGCGCCCGACCCGGTGCTCGCCGTCCAGGAACTGAGAACCGCTATCGGCCAGTAGAGGGACCATGGAAGATCGGATCCTCGTCGTCGATGACGACCCGGAGATGCTCCAGTATGTGGCGACCATCCTGGAGCGAGAGGGTTTCGACATCGAGACCGCCTCGAACGGAGTCGACGCGCTCGCGAGAGCTTCGGAGAAGCCCCCGACGCTCGTTCTCCTCGATGAGACGATGCCGGAAATGGACGGATTCACCACGCTGCGGCGACTGCGCAACGAAGCGTCCACGGCCAGCGTGCCCGTGGTCATGCTCACGACACGAGCGCTCGCCCGGGATCGCATCAAGGGTCTAGATCTGGGGGCCGACGACTACATCACGAAGCCATTCGATGTGGAAGAACTCGTAGCCCGGGTACGAACCGTGATCCGTAGGGCGCGGCAGATGCGAGACGTCTCACCACTTACAGGGCTGCCCGGGAACTTCAGGATCTCCGATGAACTGGAGCGGCGCATCGCGCAGCAAGCGCCGATCGCGGTCATCTACGGCGATCTCGACAACTTCAAGTCCTTCAACGACCACTACGGCTTCATGCGGGGCGACACGGTTATCAAGTTCACAGCCGGCACGATGATGGAGGCGGCCTCGTCGTGTGGCGATCCCGACGCGTTCGTCGGTCACGTTGGCGGGGATGACTTCATCGCTCTCATCGCTCCGGATGTCGTTGAGGCTTTCTGCACCACCGTGATACGGAACTTCGATGACGGGATCCTCGCCTTCTACGACACTGCAGACGCCGAGCGGGGCTACGTTGAGGTGACCGATCGAAGGGGAGAGCAGCACGCCTTTCCGATCGTGTCGTTCTCGATGGGGGTTGTGACGAACCAGAATCGAGTGATCGAATCCAAGTGGGAAGCCTCGGCGATCGCCTCAGAGATGAAGGAGTTCGCGAAACGGCAGCCGGGTTCGACGTATTCGGTAGACCGGCGCCAGTAGTCCGTAGTCCGTACTCCGAATTCCGTATCCCGCATTCCGACGATCAACCAGCTCGTGTGTCGGACTACGGAGTACGGGATACGGAGTACGTCCCAAGGTGGATCAACACCGAACGCGTTCGGGTACACTTGAGCGGTAGGAAAGCCCCCTTCAGGGCAGGGTGAGATTCCCGACCGGCGGTGACAGTCCGCGAACCCGTTCAAGGGTTGACCCGGTGAAATTCCGGGACCGACGGTGACAGTCCGGATGGGAGAAGGAGGGCGTGTGACGCGCCGCGTTGAGAACAATCTGTTCCCTGCGCACCGCGCGGACGAGTTGATGCGCCGTGCCATCGGGCTCACCGAAGGCACGATGCCGCATCCGAATCCGCGAGTCGGTGCCATCGTGCTTACCCCGGATGGGGAGGTCGTGTCTGAACGCGCCCACGCCGGTGCCGGAAGCGTCCACGCTGAGGCGGAAGCGCTTGCCGATGCCGGATCCGCGGCCGAAGGCTCCACCGTCGTCGTCACCCTGGAACCGTGCGTTCATCACGGGAGAACGCCTCCATGCGCCGAGGCGATCATCGAAGCCGGTGTCGCACGGGTGATCATCGGCGCGCCTGATCCCGATCCCCGAGTCGCAGGCAGGGGCATCGCACTACTCCGAAACGCCGGCATCGAAGTGATCAACGGCATTGAAGAGGGCGCCGTGCGCGCCAATGATCCTGCGTATTTCCACCATCGCTCCACCGGACTCCCGCTCGTGACCTTGAAGACCGCGCTGACGCTCGATGGACAGGCTGCAGCGGCGGACCACACGTCACGATGGATCAGCGGACCCGAGGCCCGGGAGGATGGGCATCGATTGCGCGCAGAGAGCGACGCCGTCATGGTCGGCGCCGGCACGGTGATCTCAGACAATCCACGCCTTGATGTCCGTATCGACGGATACCGGGGTCGCCAGCCGCGCCCTGTCATCGTGGCGGGACGGCGTCCGATCCCGGAGGATGCTGCCCTCCTCGCCAGGGATCCGATCCTGTTCACGAGCGGTTCAGATCAGCCCGGCCTGGGGGATGTAGAGCAGGTTGCGGCACCCGGTCCAGACGGCGTCGACCTTGGAGCGGCGATCGAGTATCTCGGGGCGGAGGGCGTTGTCGCCCTGCTCATCGAAGGAGGACCCACCATCGCAGGCGCCGCCTTGCGAGCCGGCCTTGTCGACCGGATCATCTTCCACTTCGGAGCGAAACTGGGCCTCGGTACGGGATTGCCCGCCATCACAGGCACGTTCGAAACGATCACGGACGCTCAAGCGGTGACGATCGACCAGGTGACGGCAGTTGGTACGGATATCAGGGTTGAAGTGACAATCGAAAGAGAGATGTGATGTTCACCGGAATCGTCAGCGAACTCGGGACCGTCGGCGCCGTAGAGGGCACCCATGGGGGCGCCGTGTTCGGTGTGGACGCACCGGCCACCTGCGTTGGTCTCACCATCGGTGACTCGATCGCGGTCAACGGAGTATGCCTCACGGCGATCTCCGTCGAAGGGGGCCGGTTCACGGTCGAGGCCATCTCAGAAACGTTGCAGCGCACCAATCTTGGAGACCTGAAGACCGGGTCCTCCGTGGATCTCGAACGACCTGTGGAGGTCGCCGGCGGCCGCTTCGACGGTCACGTGGTACAGGGGCACGTCGACGGTGTGGGTGTCGTCCGCCGGATCGACGCCGAGGGATCGTCGAAGCGCCTTCGCATCAGCACACCTCCCACTCTTGCACGCTATCTCGTCGAGAAGGGGTCGGTCACAGTTGATGGCGTGAGTCTGACGATCACGGCGGTGTCGGCCGTCGCGTCCGACGAACCCTGGTTCGAGATCGCCCTGATCCCCTTCACCCTGGATGTCACTGTCCTGGGCCAGAAGGCAGTGGGAGATCGAGTGAATCTCGAAGCAGACATCCTTGCCAAGTACGTAGAACGATTGATGGAGGCACGCGGATGAACTACGCGCCGATCGAAGAAGCGATCGCGGCGGTCGCACGGGGGGAGATGGTCCTCGTTGTCGACGATGAAGATCGAGAGAACGAAGGAGATCTGATCGTTGCCGCCGAGAAGGTGACGGCCCAGCACATCGCGTTCATGGTGCGGTACACCAGCGGTCTGATCTGCCTGCCGATGACGGGAGAGCGACTCGACGAACTCGCATTGCCCCTCATGGTGCTCGAGAACACCGACTCGCATAAGACGGCGTTCACCGTGTCGATCGACTTCGCCGATGGCACGACCACGGGAATATCCGCGTCCGATCGGGCCAAGACGATTCGCGCCGCAGTGGATCCGTCGGCGACGGAGACGCAGTTCCATCGACCGGGTCATGTGTTCCCTCTCCGGTATCAGGCGGGCGGGGTGCTTGTCCGGCCCGGTCACACCGAGGCGGCCGTCGATCTTGCTCGTCTGGCGGGACTCACTCCCGCCGGTGTCCTCTGTGAAGTGGTCAACGACGACGGCAGCATGTCAAGAGGCGAATCCTTGATGACGTTCGCCGACGAACACGGCATCGCGATCATCACCATCGAAGATCTGATCTCGTACCGGTGGCGTGAGGAGGCGCTGGTGACGCGGGAGTCCGAAGCTTCGATTCCCACGGACCTCGGTGACTTCCGAGCGATCGGGTACAGGTCGAAGGACACCGGTTCGGAGCACATCGCTCTCGTGCTCGGTGACGTAGCGGGCCGAGAAGACGTGTTGACACGACTCCATTCGGTCTGTCTGACCGGAGACGTCTTCGGGAGCCTGCGGTGCGACTGTGGGGTCCAGTTGAAGGAATCCATGAGATTGATCGCCGAAGAGGGCGAGGGAGTCATCGTCTACAACCCCACGCATGAAGGCCGGGGGACCGGACTGATCGACAAACTTGCTGCATATCGGCTACAGGAAGAGGGATTCGATACGGCGGAGGCGAACGAGCAGATCGGGCATCTCGTGGACAGCCGCCACTACGGAGTCGATGCGCAGATCCTCCATGATCTCAAGGTTTCGAGCGTGAGGCTCCTCACGAACAACCCCGAGAAGATCGATCAGCTTCGCATGTTCGGCGTGGATGTCGGAGTGAGAATTCCGCTGTGGATCGGCGAGAACCCGTACAACAGCTTCTACCTCCGGACGAAGGAGACGAAGCTTGGCCATATCGGTTCGACGCCGTGACCGAAGGACTCCGCGGGGATGTCGACGCGACAGATCTTCGTGTCTGCGTGGTACGTTCCCTGTTCAACCGAACGGTCACCGACGGTCTCCTGGACGGGGCCCTTGCGCTTCTCGGAGAAGCAGGCGCCCACGGCGTTACCGTGGTCGATGTGGAAGGCGCCTTCGAGACGCCCCTCGTTGCGCAACAGATAGCCCGGGATGGCTACGACGCGATCGTTGTCCTCGGCGCGGTTGTTGAGGGGGAGACCGATCACTACGAACACATCGCTCATCGCGCCTCAGAAGGACTCATGCGGGTCATGCTCGACACCGGCGTCCCGGTCGGTCTCGGCATCCTGACGGTCCGGGATCCCGCCCACGCGTTTGCCAGAAGCGCCCCCGACAAGAAGAACAAGGGTCGCGAGGCAGCCGAAGCGGCAGTTCGGACCGCGAATCTGTTGAAGCGAGTAGCTGAGTAGCCGAGTAGCAGAGTAGGCGATCCTTCTCTGCCAGATGATGATGCAGGCGTATGTGGCTGTGCTTCCTCCGCTACTCGGCTACTCCGCTACGAGTCGCGCGTGTTCACATTGAAGTACGCGACAGCATCTCCTAGTCTCTCCCCGACAACCGACAAAGCGGAGGCGCCTGCTTCCCACCCTGTCACCGATTCAGGTGTGCCGGGTCGCGCTACCAGGCAGCACCCGCGTCGTGCTGCCTTTGTTTTGGCATCGGGCGCCTGCTTCGTCGACACATACGAGCAGGAGGTACTCCGATCAAGGAGCCCAGGGTCAACGAGAAGATTCGAGTCAAAGAGGTTCGCCTCGTCGACCCGAACGGTGGACAGATCGGCATCAAGCCGATCGAAGAAGCACGGTGGCTTGCAGCGCAGTTGGAACTCGACCTCGTGGAGGTTGCCCCAGAAGCCCGGCCACCCGTTGTTCGTCTCATGGATTACGGGAAGTTCAAGTACGAACAGTCCGTGAAGGCGAGAGAAGCCCGCAAGAAGCAGACCCGCACCGTTGTGAAAGAGGTGCAGTTCCGGCCGAAGATCGGAGCGAGCGACTTCGAGGTGAAACGGAAGCGGGTTGTGCGGTTCCTGCAAGATAATGACAAGGTGAAGGTCACGATGCGGTTCCGGGGACGTGAGGTCACGCACCCCGAGATCGGTAACGAGATTCTCAGCCGACTGCGCGACAGCGTCGCCGACTACGGCGAGATCGAGACCCCACCAAGGCTTGAAGGACGGCAGATGACGATGGTGCTCGCTCCGGTGCGCTCATCCGAACGGCCCGATCAGGACATCGAAACCTCCGAACCCGACGATCTCGTCGGTGACGGAGCGGATGAGTAGGAGAGTGGAAACGTGCCGAAGATGAAGACGCACAAAGGTGCTGCGAAACGCTTCAAACGCACCGGCAGCGGGAAGGTTCGCACCACAAAGGCGTGGCGCGGGCACAACCGCCACAAGAAGTCAACCTCGCGCTGGCGCCGCGTCAAGGGCAACAAAGTCCTCGACGGTGGCAACGAGAAGCGCATGAACCGCCTGCTGGGCAGCTAGGAGTCAAGCAATGGCACGTGTGAAGCGTTCAGTCAACGCGAAGAAGAAGCGCCGCAAAGTAATGGACCGCGCCTCCGGGTACGGAGGTGCGAGGAGCCGTCGGTACAGGACCGCTCGCGAGCA
>JAYEIJ010000030.1:0-5069 GCA_034660035.1 Actinomycetota bacterium
GCGGTCGGCAATGACAACTTCGTCCAATCCCAACCACGATGCCATCTCCCGGAGTTCGAGGGCCAGCCACGGACTGACCCTCGACGCCTCGTGGCCGGGTTCGAGATGGGCTGCCTGGACGAGGAGCCGTCGCACCTTCCGATCGGCCTTCAGATCCACTCTCGCAACCAGATCGCCGTCAAGCAGGAACGGCAGCACGTAGTACCCGTATTGCCGTTGCTCCTTCGGCACGTAGATCTCGATCCGGTACCGGAATCCGAAGATCCGCTCGACGCGATCCCGATTCCAGATCAGCGAATCGAACGGACTCAGAAGTGCGGTGCCCCCTGCGCGACGAGGCATCACTACATCGGGATGGAGATAGGCAGGATGTCGCCACCCCTCCACGGTCACGGGGATCACGGCGCCTTCGGCGGTGAGATCCTCGAGAACCGGTCGAGCCGTTGGTTTGTGGAGTCGGTGGTAGTCAGCGAGGTCGGCCACGGTACCGATGCCATGGTGTCGAGCGGCATCGACCAGCAATGTGCGGTAGGCCTCGGTCTGATCGAGCGGCGATCCGTCGAGCGCCCATGCCGGGACCACTCGCTCCGGGAGGTCATACCGACGGCCGAACGACGAAGATCGGAAGGCGGTGACCCGACCGGAGGCGAAGAGCCACTCAAGGGCATGCTTGCCCGGTGCGTACCCCCACCAGGGTCCACCGCGTTCACCGGCGTCTTCCAGGTCGGCCGCCGTCAGCGGTCCCCGTTGCGCGACCTGTTCCAGCACGCCCTCGATGTAGCCCGGTCGCTCATCGAGGAGTCTCCGAACGCTCCCCCACGGCTTCATCTCATCCATCCGGAATCGGAACGTTGGATATCGATCGACGGGGATCAGCGATGCCTCATGTCCCCAGTACTCGAAGAGCTCACCGGACGAGACGGTCCACCGATCGAGAGCGGCGCGGTCGTACGGGCCGAGCCGGGAGAACATGGGAAGGTAGTGCGATCTCTCAAGGACGTTCACAGAGTCGAGTTGCAGCAACCCGACCCGGTCCAACACCCGGCGGAAATGACGCACGTCGACGCGGCCTGTGGGCCGAGGTGTCGTGAAGCCCTGAGCACCGAGCGCGATCCTGCGCGCCTGGTCATTCGTCAGTGTGCGAGTTTTCATCGTGATCGCTCCTCCGCGGGCGCTACGCTACCCGGCCATGGCTCGAACACTCAGCGCCGCATTTCGCACGATCGTGCTCGTGCCGCTCTTCTTCGTGTACACCATCTTCAAGGCCGGATACGTGATCTGGGTCGGGAAACGGAACCGGGAGTCCCCGAAGATCGAGCAGACGATCCAGACATGGGCACGACAGTTCCTCCGCATCCCGCCCGTCGAGATCGAGGTGGAAGGGCGCGAACACGTCGACCCGGATCAGCGGTACGTCGTCGTGTCGAACCACATCTCCAATTTCGACATCCCGGTCCTGTTCCGTTCGATCCCGACACCGATCCGCTTCCTCGCCAAGAAGGAACTGTACAAGATCCCGTTGTTGGGTCCCGGCATGGATACTGCCGGCATCGTGAAGGTGGACCGTGGTGGTGCCCGATCGACTCGAGAGGCCGTCAACACGGCGGCGCGTGAGACGTACCGGCGCGGCTACTCCCTGATGGTCTTCGCCGAAGGGACCCGGAGCCGGACCGGAGAGATGGCCGACTTCCACACCGGCGCGGTGAGGATCGCCCGCGACAACGAGGCAGACCTTCTGCCGGTCGTCATCTCCGGGTCGTTCGACATCAATCCTCCGGGATCGAAGCTCATCTACCCCGGCCGCGCACGTGTCAGGATCCTCCCCCCGGTTCCGAGCGCCAACATCGAACCAGACCAGATTCGATCCGTGACAGACCAGATGCGGAAAGACATGGGCGAGGTCTACGAAGATCTGAGAAAACAGTAGAAAGTAGAAAGTAGAGAGACAGGAGTGAAGAGAGCGGCACGGACCGGTCCAACTTCTTCCTACTTCCCTCTTCCCTCTTCCCTCTTCCCTCTTCCCTCTTCCCTCTTCCCTCTTTCTACTTTCTACTTTCTACTTTCTACTTTCTACTTTCTACTTTCTACTTGGTCAGTCATAGATCCCCACCATCCATGTCTGGCCATCTCTGATCTCGCAGAGGAATGCTCCGGCCGACGTGACGATCTGATACTGATCTCCCGGCGCCTCGCCCCTCCACCAACGCCCGACCCGGCGCCACGGGCCGGCCCAGGACCGGACCGTCACCCACCGGCTTCCGAGCCGAACCCGTACCGGCATTCCCCCGTCCCACTCGACATGGAACGGTTGTGGGTCCGGCGGCACGAGTGCCGGCGACGGCCCCGGCACCCGACCGGGCCATGGTGCCTCTGGATTCCGTAGCCGGACCGGTGTCTCGCCCCACCGGTGCCACACGACCCGTTCGCCCGGTTCGCGCCCTCCTTGCGGATGAGCCTGGAGCAATCCGTCCAGACCCACGATCGCTTGGGTCTCTGCGAGCGCCCGATGGGTCTCAGACGCTGCTCTTGCATCCTCTCCAAGAGAGAGTTGCCGCCCCACTCCTGAAAGGTCGGCTGGTTCGATCCTCAGCGCAGCAAGCCCACCTCGGATACCGGCTCCCACACCGTCGATCCAGGCACGGAGCTGCCATCTCACCCGCTCGGCGATCGCCCGATCGTCAAGCGGATCTGCGCTTCTCCACGTTCGCGACCGGGTCGTGCCGTCCACGGCCTCCGCTTCGACCACGATCCGAAACGGTGCCGCTCCGACGGATGCAAGGGCCTCAACCAGCCGGCTCGCCATCGCACGCGCAACGAACGCTGCCTGCTCCATGTCTTCGAGTGGAGGCGAGAACCGTTCCACAACGGTCAGATCGACGGGAAGATCTCGGGGATTCGGGAGGCGATCTCGACCAGAAGCCAGACGATGCGCATCAAGACCCACGGCCCCGAAACGAGAAGCGATGGCGCTGCCGGGAAGCCGGGCGAGCTCACCGAGCGTCGTGATCCCGAGCCAGCGGAACGTCGCGACCACCTCCTCACGGCCGATCGCCGAGATGTCGAGCGATGCCAGGAATGCCGCATCATCTCCGACGATATGGACTGGAGTATCACCGGTAGCTCCGGCAGCGGCGTGCTGCGCGGCGAACGGACCATCGGCGAGACCGATCCGGTACCCGTCTCCTGCCACCCGGTCGATCTCCTTTGTAATCCGCTCGACAAGCGGACCCTCACCGCCGTAGTAACCGACGGCGCCGGCCACCGGAACGAAGACCAATCCTGGTTCGACGACCTCGACCTTCGGAACGAGGGCTTCGATCTCGGCGACGACTCGCTCGAACGCGACCATCTCCGCCGAATGATCTCGTTCAACCGTTGTGACCTGAGGACAGATCCCCTCCGCCTCACCCCTTCGCATCCCACGACGAATCCCGGCAGCGTACGCCGCGGCGTTCACTGCCTGGACCCGACCGTCGGCGCCTACCGCCTGGCCGGGCTCATCCTGCGGCGCTTCTGGTTTCCGTAGCGGCCACTCCGGATACCACACGCAGAGCGTTCGAGCCATCGTCCTCCATCTCGATCGTCCGGGACATCCCTTTCATGGCCTTTCCAGAAGCGGTGATCCGAATCCTCCTTTGCTCGATCCGGCCGTGACCATCCCCGGCGCCCCTCCACGCGATCTCGCGAGCTTCGAGCACGAGATGAGCGACACCGATGGGCGCTGCACGGTCGATGGGGCGAAGCAACAGAGGGGTCCCTCGATTCCTGGCAAGTGCAGCGAGCTTGCGGATCGGTGCATCCTTCACCCCGACGGGAACCTCGGCCAGCACCGCCGCCGCACCGTCGAGGAGGGCGGCAGCAGCCCGCCCCCACCGAACGACCTCACGACACCGGGCGATCACCAACCGGTCGGGGTCGATCCCGACCTCCCATGCCGCGACGGGACTCAACCATCCGCGCACGTCGAGATAGGCGACCGTCCCGTCGGTGTATCCGGAGAGCATGACGAGCCCGAGCCGTGTCATCCCAAGCCCCGGCTCCCCTGAGAGCACAGCGACCTGCCCGGGGCCCACGGAAGGAAGCTGCAAGCTGCAAGCTTCAAGCTGCAAGTCCGATGCAGGGTCTACGTCTTGGAGCTTGAAGCTTGAAGCTTGAAGCCGGTCTGCCGTCACGCCGTTTCTCCTGTTCAACCGGGCAGGACATCCTATCGAACATATGTTCGATTCACAAGTGGTGTAAACTGTCTGGGAAGCAGCAACAAGAGGAGCACGTTCGTGTCGATTGCGAAGGTAGTTGAGATCACCTCCACGTCCCCGGGTAGCTTCGAAGACGCTATCCGGAAAGGCATCGCCAAGGCGCAGAAGACCATCGACAATGTTCGAGGGGCTTGGATCTCGGAGCAGAAGGTCGTATTGGCTGAAGACGGAACCATCAAACACTTCCGCGTTGACATGAAGCTCACCTTCGTGCTCGACGACTGACCGTTCATACCTGAAGACGCAGAGAAGCCCCGGGGATCTCCGGGGCTTCTTGTTCAGCTGCCTGTTTCCGGAAGCCATTTCATTCCACGTAGGAACGAGTTCGTAATCCACGAATACACGTGGCCATCCCGGCTGTCATTGACCATGGGAGCCTGGACCCTCAATGCTCCAGCACCGGCCATCAGGTTTCGTTCTGCGGCTTTGCCGTTGCGCACCACCATCCGGTGCCCGGCCTTGTCAACCAACCCTTGGTGGCGTTCGATGTAATCAGCGACCTCAGCTTCGAGGCCAGCGATCAACACCTGCCGGGCTCCTTCAGCCACGAACTCGTCGAGCGAACTGGCCACCCGAGGACTATCAGTCCACCACCACATGTATGAACAGCCCATTTTCAGACCGAGGCACACAGCTGACACCCTGAACAGCAACTCGTTCACACATAGGTGATGCCGATATGTGCGGGTGGGGCTAGTCGAGTGTCCCGGCGTCACCTCTGGTCCTGGAGTCAGACTTGAGGAGCGCCACAAGGAGGAAGTAGACCACGGGGATCGAGGAGAACAGGACCAGGCTGACCGTCGTATTCCACCC
>JAYEIJ010000031.1:0-5057 GCA_034660035.1 Actinomycetota bacterium
CGATTCGAGGGTGTCGTCATCGGCCGGGTGCTCGAGGTCGGTGCGCATCCCAACGCCGACAAGGTTCGTGTCACGAAGGTCGACGTCGGAGACGAAGTCCTCGACATCATCTGTGGAGCCTGGAACTTCGAGGCGGGGGCTGTCGTCCCCGTAGCGAAGCCGGGTGCGGTGCTCCAGGGCGACTTCGAGATCACACAGCGCAAGATCCGCGGCGTGACATCGAACGGGATGATCTGCTCGGAGTCCGAACTCGAGGTCGGAGAGGATGCCGCGGGCATCATGGTGCTCGACACCGACTACCCGGAAGCCACCGATCGGGTGGGGGAGGACTTCACAGAGCTTCTCCCGTCTGACGACATCGTCTTCGACGTGTCGATCACTCCGAACCGACCGGACTGCATGTCGGTGTACGGCCTCGCTCGCGAACTGGCGGCCTTCTACGAGGTTCGGCTGGTAGAACCGAACCTCGAGCTTCCGGGCGCAGACGCGGCAACGTCCGTGACCATCCTTGATAGCACTGCCTGCCCACGGTTCGTGGGACGCGAAGTTCGCGGGATCGAAGTCGGTCCCTCGCCCCATTGGATTCGAGCGAGGTTGGTTGCCGCGGGTGTTCGGCCGATCAGCAACGTCGTCGACGCCAGCAACTACGCGATGATGGAGTTCGGGCATCCGACGCACGCCTTCGACGTAGATCGCCTTGGTGAGAAAGTCATCATCCGCCGCGCCCAACCGGATGAACCGATCACAACCCTCGATGACCTCGAGCGAACCCTCGACGCGTCAGACATCGTCGTCGCGGACGGTGAGCGGCCCGTCGCGATCGCCGGCGTGATGGGCGGGGCCGACACCGAGGTCAATGACGAGACTCGGAATGTCTTCATCGAGGCTGCCTATTGGGAACCACCGAGTGTGCTGATGACTTCGAAGCGACTCGGGCTGCGATCCGAAGCCTCAGCGAGATTCGAACGGGGGATGGATCCCGGTTTCTGCAGACTCGCTGCCGATCGCGTCGCACAGATCCTTGTCGAGACTGCAGGTGGAACCGTTGGGGGAGTCGTGGACGAGTACCCGGCACCGCCCGCACCGAAGACCATCGAGCTTCACATGAGTGAGATCGATCGACTCTTGGGAATCGGGATGGACTCCGATGTGGCCGCTGCGTTGCTCGAACGATTCGGCTTCGCTACGACCGGCACAGATCCGCTTGTCGTCGCAGTCCCCACGCGGCGCCCCGACGTTCACCGTCCGGCGGATCTCATCGAAGAGATCGCTCGCCTGTACGGGTTCGAGAACATCCCCGGCCGGTTGCGTTTCGGCGACGGATTGGGATTGCCCGTGCGTGAGCAGCGTCTGCGACTTCTGCGATCCGTCATGACGGGCGCCGGATTCGACGAGATCTTCAGCTTCTCCTTCATAGGCGCCGCCGACCTCGATGCTCTGCACCTCCCGGGAGACGACCCGGCGAGGACGGGCATCACGGTGGTGAACCCGCTCCGTGATGAGGAAGGGGTGATGAGGACCACGCTGTTGCCGGGGCTCCTCAAGGCCGCATCCTCCAATACCGCGAAACGCGTCGATGACGTAAGGATCTTCGAAGTCGGCAAAGTGTTCCTTCCAGGGGAGGATGTTCTTCCCGACCAACCTGATCGGCTGGGCTTCGCTGCAGCCGGGGGAGCGACTCAGACGTGGGATAGTGGAGGTCGCGGCTACGACGTCTACGACGCCACCGGCATCTGGGAGACGATCGCTCGATCGATGCGTCTCGAGGACACACATTTGCGACCGACGGAACGCGCTCCGTTCCACCCGGGACGAGCCGCTGAGATCATGTATGACGGAGCGGTAATCGGGATCGTCGGCGAGATACACCCAGCAGTAGCTGCAGCCCATGGACTCGAAGGCCGAGTGATCGCGGGAGAGGTGGAGGTCGATCCGCTCCTGGCTGCACGAGATCCCTGGCAGTTCGACGTTCCGTCAAGCTATCCGCCCCAGGTCTTCGATCTGGCATTCGAGATCGATTCTGACGTTCCCGCAGGAGACGTTCTCACTGCGGTGGACGAGGCCGGCAAGGGGATGGTCGAGAAACGGACGCTCTTCGACGTGTACGAAGGGGACCCGATTCCCGAAGGACGCAAGAGCATCGCGATCAATCTGACCGTGCGCGCTCCCGATCGCACGCTGAGTGACGAGGACGTAGCGCCGATTCGCAGGGCGATCGTTGAGGCAGTTGAGGTGGCAACGGGCGGAACGCTTCGCGGGTCGGTGTGACCGAAGATGCTGCACGTCCTCGCGATATAGAGGACGTACTCGCGGGCGACGTCTTGAGCGTCGCACGTGGACTGCTCGGCTGCCGGCTCGTCACCGATCTCAACGGGACGGCGACGGAGGTCGCAATCGACGATGTCGAGGCATACGGGGGAGCAGACGATCCGGCGAGTCACGCCTACCGCGGTCGTACGAAGCGGAACGACTCGATGTTCCGGGAACCTGGAACGCTCTACGTCTACCGATCGTATGGCGTTCATTGGTGCGCCAACATCGTTACCGGTCTGGAGGGTGAACCATCGGCCGTGTTGCTGCGAGGCGGCGTCCCGGTCGCCGGTATCGACACGATGAAGAGTCGACGGGGCCGTGCTGATCACCTCACGGACGGCCCAGGGAAACTGTGCAGCGCCTTGGGAATCACCGGAGAACACGATGGAACGTCGCTCATCGACGGACCCGTCCGCTTGGTCAGCGATGGCCTGCCGCACACCGCCATGATCGACGCAGGGCCGCGGATAGGCATCACGAAAGCAACCGACCGCCCCTGGAGGTTCGTCGCACGAACCGCCGGCCGGTCTAGCCTGCGTCACACATGAAACCCGCTCACGAACAGCTCGAATACATCACACGAACGGTCGACGTCTCTCTGCCCAAGGGGGCGCTCCTTGAACTCCTGGAGGAGAATCGCCCTCTCAGGGTCAAGCTCGGGGTCGACCCGACGGCGCCGGACGTCACGCTCGGTTGGGGGGTCGTCTTCGATCTCTTGCGCCGTTTCCAGGACATGGGGCACACCGCCGTGCTCATCGTCGGAGACTTCACCGCCCAGGTAGGGGATCCTTCAGAGAAGAGTGAGACCAGGAAGCGCCTGAACGCCGAGGACGTGCGCGGCTACGCAGACCACCTCCTCCCGGTCATCAAGAGCCAGCTCCTGCCCGAGAGGCTCGAGATCCGATACAACTCGGAGTGGCTCGCATCGATGGATATGAGGGACGTCCTCGAGTTGACGTCGCAATTCACCGTGGCGCGGATCATGGATCGGGACGACTTCACCAAACGATGGGAGGCTCACCAGCCCATCTCGATGATCGAGTTTCTCTATCCGTTGCTGCAGGGCATGGACTCGGTCGCGATTCAATCCGATGTCGAGATCGGCGGAACGGATCAGCTCTGGAACCTGCTTGTCGGAAGAGATCTCCAGGAACGCCGCGATCAACGAGGACAGGCCGTCGTCACCGTTCCCCTGCTCGTCGGAACCGACGGCATCAAGAAGATGTCCCAGTCTCTCGGCAACTACATCTCGGTCCGTGATGAGCCTTCCGACATGTTCGGCAAGGTCATGTCGATCCCCGATGAAGCCATGTCTGACTGGTACCGACTGGCGGCCGGAGCAACGGACGATGAGATCGAGGCGCTCGAGGAGGGCCTCTCCGACGGTTCCGTCCACCCGGGTGAGGCGAAGCGGGAACTCGGTCGCCGCATCGTTGCCCGGCACCACAGCAAGGAGAGTGCTCTCGAAGCCGAGGCAGCTTTCGACCGGTTGTTCCGCTCTCACGAACCGCCCGAGGACCTCGATATCCACGCGATTTCGGAAGTAGGGGAGTTGTCTCTCCCTGCTCTTCTGGGCGACTCCGGTCTCGTGGCATCCAGGTCCGAGGGCCGACGGATGATCAAGCAAGGAGCGGTCAAGATCGATGGCGAACCCGTCAACGCGGAGTTCATTGATTCTGCCGATGTTGTCGACTCAGTCGTCCAGGTTGGTAAGCGCCGATTCGTTCGCATCGTACGAGGGTGAGTGGCAGCGCGCGCGGCTGCGCTATCGTCCCGTATCGAACGTGAAAGGACCCTCATGACATCCGCATCGACGAACCGCTTCCCGACCTGGATGATCGTCGTCTCGATCATCATCCTCGCATTTCCGATCATCTGGGCCCTGAGCATATTCATGGACATCATCGCGGCGATGTCGATCGGTGGGATCCTGGTGGTCGTAGCGCTGGTCGCGCTGTTCATCTGGCTCAAGGGTCGGGTCGACGACGAGCGCTGATACTGTTCTCGCCACAGGCGCGAGGATTTCCTACCGATCGGCGATGAAAACCACCCGTGTGATTTGCGGTACAGCGGGAACGTGCTTGAATACCAATTCCAGCCGGCCATCCGGTCGGTGTTCTGCGCCGCTAGCTTCTAGCGGTGCTAAACTGTGAGGCCCCCCACCTCGGGCGCACGCGTGTGCACGAGAGGGGATCCGGGCTCCTTGACAACTGAACAGCGTGTCAAAAGCCAATGGGCGTTCGACCCGTCGACACCGTTCGCGGTGAAGGCTGGAAGAACGCGTACAAAACAACGGTCATATCAGCAAGGGACCCCCGTCCCCGATGTGACCACCCTTTGAGAGATCGATCTCCAGATCTCAGCGAGATCAGGAACTCTTTCTCCCATCATTTCGATGGAGAGTTTGATCCTGGCTCAGGACGAACGTTGGCGGTGCGCTTAATGCATGCAAGTCGAGGGAGAACCAGTCGTTCCGTAAGGATCGGCTGGGGAAACCGGCGAACGGGTGCGTAACACGTGAGGAACCTGCCCCGAAGACCGGGATAGCCCGGGGAAACCCGGATTAATACCGGATACCCTCTTTGGACCACATGGTCTACTGAGGAAATGGTCTGCCGCTTCGGGATGGCCTCGCGGCCTATCAGCTTGTTGGTGAGGTAATGGCTCACCAAGGCAAAGACGGGTAGCTGGTCTGAGAGGACGATCAGCCACACTGGGACTGAGACACGGCCCAGACTCCTACG
>JAYEIJ010000032.1:0-5642 GCA_034660035.1 Actinomycetota bacterium
CGCCCGCTTCGGTGAGAGCTTCGACCGGGTAGAGCTTCATGAGCCCGATGGCCATCAACCCGGCCCCTGCACTCACCGCGAACGTGAGCGAGATGAGGTGGAACTGAGGCGAACGAAGCATCTCGCGTGGCGTGAAGTCCGTGGTGCCGGCGCCCGCTGTCTCCGGTGGTGTGAACCCTGCTGGCAGCCAGCCGGCGGGCGGCATGACCATCCATATGGATCCGATGAGAACGATCACGGCGAATGCGATTCCGTAGACCAGGAAGGTGGTTCCGAGGCTGGTGTTGTCGATCAGGTTGCCCCAGGATCCTGCGATTTTGACCCACACCATCGCTCCGAACCCGAACCCGGCGACGGCGAGTCCGGTGATCATTCCCTTGTGATCGGGGAACCAGCGCATGCCGACGGCGATCGGCACCACGTAGGCGAGGCCGATTCCGGCACCACCGATCAGTCCGACGCCGAGCAGCACGGTCCAGAAGTTCGTTCCGCCGCCGATCGAGGCGATCATGTAACCGAGACCGAGTGTGATACCTCCGGCCATCGCGAGTGCCCGTGGACCGAACTTGGCAAGGTTACGGCCGGCGAACACCATGACCAGTGCGAACGTCGCGAGACCCACAGCGAAGACGATCTGCGTCTGCGTGTTCGACCATCCCGAGTCCTTGAGCCCGGGCGTGAACACCGACCAGGCATAGATGGCACCGAGGCAGAGCTGGATCAGCACCGCCCCGAGCACCACGAATCCTCGGGGAGCTACTCGTTCCGACATACCTGGCTTCCTCCTGTTAGTGCGATGCGCCCTCCGAAACCGGGGGTCTCCCATCGAGTCGGGTGAACACGCGCGTCGCGATAGCGTTCATCACTCGGTCGAGTGTCCCGCACCGAACCGGGCACCGCTAGGGAGTTTCGGCCCTTCGATGCGTGCCAATCGGCCCCATCTCTCAAGTGATCAGCCCCCTGTCGTTTGTACCTACAGCACGGACAGTCCTGGCCCTAGACACGAACGTCCGCCATCCCCACGACCGCCCCTGTCGTTTGTACCTAGAGCACGGATAGTCCTGGCCCTAGACACGAACGTTGGCGGGAGGAGGTGAATAGTTGCCTGTCCATCGGGGCGTTTCCCTATGGACAAATGGCAGCGGCGGACGGACGATATGTATATGAAGATGGATCGGCACAGTCGCATCGTTCTGATGATCATCGGGGGAGTCGCCATCGTCCTGATCGCTGTCGCCATCGTGGTGGCCGTCCAGCCGCCTCACGAGTTCGATCCGGGAACACCGGAAGGAACCGTCCAGGCGTACTTCCAGGCGATCCTCGACGGGGACGAGGACCTCGCTCTCTCATACCTCGAAGAAGATCTCACCACCGACTGCTCGACACACGAACTCCAATACGTCACGCCTGACAGCGCCCGTGTCGTGATCGAGCAGACCGAAATCGACGGCGACGAAGCGAGCGTAGACGTTGTGATCACCGAGACGTGGGGCGAGGGGCCATTCGGGGGCGGATCGAACACGTTCGACGAGACACTCATCATGACCCGAGACGGCGAGACCTGGGTGATCTCCCAGATACCCTGGCCCATCAACATGCTCTGTCACGAGGGAGGGTGAATCATGGAAGCCGCAATCTCGATCCTCGCGTCTCTGGTTCAACTGGCGGTCTTCATCGGGCTGATCGTCTTCGTCGTGAAGCTCGTTACGAAGAGGGGGTCCTCCTCGGCCGAAGGCTCCGGCATCTCGATCCGGCGATTCTTCCAGTACTCGATCATGCTGGTGACGCTGGCCGTTGCCGCGTTCGGCGTGATCGGGATCCTCGATGCCATCGCATCGGCCGAGCCCACGGTGACCAGGGACACCGCTGCGATCGCTCGTTCGATCGCGTTCGTCGTCGTTGGACTTCCAGTCTTCGGCGGACTCGCCTTCTACACGCGCCGTCTTCTGAAGTCGACGCCATCGGAGAGCCACTCGCTCGGATGGATCGGGTACCTCACGTTCGCTCTCATCGGATCGCTCATCTTCGTGATGTCGTTCTCGATCGCATTCATCGGCGAACTGCTCGCCGATGGAGACTTCGAGACCATGTCATTCATCTCGATGTTCGTGTGGGGCGGCGTGTGGTTCGCTCACTGGTGGATCGCGCGTCGCACCGCAGACGAGAGTCAGATGCAACTCCATCTCCTCGCCGGTTCGGCGGCCGGCCTCATAACGCTCGCGATCGGTGCAGGCGTGGCGATCGCCGCCGCACTCGGAGAGATCTACGACGCTGTCCTCTCCGTGACCGCCGTGGGCTCAGACGCGGAGGTTATCGCTAACGGTGTCGTGCTCTTCGTCATCGGGGCACTCGTGTGGTTCTTCTACTGGATCGTCAACGCTCGCAGCACGGCCCGCTCGATGCTGTGGCTCACGTATGTCCTGCTCATCGGTGTCCTGGGCGGTGTGATCACCGCCGTTGTCGGCGCAGGAACGTTCATGTTCGGTGTTCTGGACTGGCTCATCGGTGACGTCGGATCGACCGCGGCAAGTGTCCACTTCGCGTTCATTCCCGGTGCAGTAGCCGCACTCCTCGTCGGTGTCGGGTCGTGGGGATATCACCGCGTCGTGCTCGGCAGCCGCACCCAAGAGAACCGCACCGAGGTCGACCGCGTGTACGACTACCTCCTCTCCGGAGCGGGTCTGCTGGTTGCCGCCGGCGGCCTCGCAACGCTGATCACGATCGGACTCGATGCTCTCGGGAGTCAACCCATCGCCGACTCCGGTGGGAGCTTGAGTGCTGTCGCCATCACCCTGCTCGTCGTCGGTGTCCCGCTGTGGTGGAGACACTGGTCGGTGATCCGCCGCTTCCGGGCGGTCCGGCCCGACGAAGAGGTGTCGTCGATCACCCGGCGTGTCTACCTGTTCATGCTGTTCGGCGCCACCGGTCTCGTCGCGGTGATCTCGCTGATCATCCTCGTGTTCATCGCCGTCGAGGATCTCCTGGAAGGGGATCTGGGCAGTGCCACGATCAACTCCATCGCGGTCCCCGTGTCGCTGATCATCACCGCCGGCGCCGTTGCGTGGTACCACTTCGCCGTGTTCCGCGAGGATCGGGCGATCACTCCTCGTGAGGAACTCCCGACGCTGCAAGAGGTCGTCGTCGTCGGAGACAGCGAGACCGTCGATGCGATTATCAGCGGAACGAGTGTTCGTGTGCAGGCGCTACGGGTGGCGGGCGAGGAGACCGAGGCGGACACACTCGACGACCTTCTCTCCGTTCTGGACGGTGAGACGCACGGCCGGGTCATGGTCGTCGCCGAGGACGGACGGTACAAGGTGCTGCCCCTCGACGACTGACACAACGCCCAGGCCGGGGAGCGGCGGCGAGAGTGACCGAATACGGAGTCGCGTCTTCGGTGGATGCCGCTCTCGCCGTCACGAAGACATCGGATCGGACCGGACTCCCTACGGCGTTGTCTTCGCGTCGTTCGCAACGAGTTCGCACAACGTCCGGGCGCTTTCGGGGTGGCGTTCGTTCCACAGTCGCGTCAGTTCGGTGTCTCGCTGCACGAACCACTCGTCCGAAACGTGCTCCCCGACAGCCGGAGGTTCGCCGTGCTGTGCCGTCGTCGCTGCATCTGCGTCGTCACGGAGCGCCAGGAACTCGTCAACGTGGATTCCGTAGACCTCGTTGAAGGCCGCGTCGAAAGCGGCCTCGACCTCGTCGTCGGATGATCCTTCGGGGGCGATGGCCTCGTCGGGAAGTCGGAGAACCAAAGAGGGGAGCAGACTTGCGCTTCCGCCGATCGATCCATGGGCACGGGCGGCTTCCGTGCATTCGGCAAGAGCATCGTCCGACATGGGATCCACGGAACTGCACGAAGCGGCAACGAACACCATTCCAAGAATGAGAAGGACCAGAACTCGTGCACGGATCATGTCCCGATCCTACGTCGGTACCCATCGGCGTACGGGGATGGTTGCCTGCGAGGTCCGGGCTACCCGGTCGGCCACACCTCGGTGATCGGCGGCCGGGACGCACCGACCTTGGTGAGATAGGCGTTGAACGAGTCCTTCCACGCCGTGTGTGCCTTGACCTGAAGTTCGACGAGATCGGATCCGTCGACATGGACCTTCGGATAGCGCTCGGCGATCGCTCTGGCCACGGCCACCGTTGCTGCGGCGTCTTCGGCGGCGCGATGCGCGCCTTCAAGCGGTACCCCGTAGTGGTCGGCGACGGTACCGAGCGTGCGCTTCCCCTTGCGGTAGCGGTCGACGTGTCGATCGAGAACGAGCGGGTCGATGAGGATCGTCGGCGGCACGCCGGGAAGCGGCGGGAGACCGTGGCGGGCGAGTTCGTTGGTCAGTAGCGGCCAGTCGTAGGTCGCGTTGTAGACGACGATCGGCACCCCCTCGTCAACGAGTGCGACGAATGCTGCCCGGGTCTCGGCAAGTACCTCGGCGGGGATGCCCCCCTTCGATGTCAGATCGTCTGGTCCGATACCGGTCAGGGCGGTCACCTTGGAGGGAATCGGGACCCCCGGGTCGATGAGCCGATCGACGAGCGGTTCGAATGACCCGTCCTCCCCGAACCGGAACAGTCCCACTTCGATGATGCGGGCCACGCGGGTGTCGACTCCTGTTGCTTCCAGATCGAATGCGGCGAGCGGTCCTTCATGCCAGGTCATGGGACCAGCGTACGCGAGCCGGACGGAACAACCCCAATCCGTCGGGCGCGAACCGGGACCCAGACGGCACTATTCAAGAAGATCAGTGATTAGGTGGGGAGTCTGCGAACTGCGGGCCGGCGGAGCACCTATTCGCACCTGCGAGCTCAGGGTTCGCAGAGCACTTGGTCATCGGTCCCGGCACCTGTCCGCAAACTTCTCGACACACTTGTGGACGAACCCGATGGCGCCTGCCACGATCAGATGGTCCCGACCACGAGGGAGAGGAACGATGCCGCTACCCACAAGCGCCGATGACGTCTGGCCGACGATCGAGAAGTGGCCGTTCGCCGTCCTCGGGTTCGTCAACCCGGCGGGCGAGGCCCGGTCCGCCGGAGTGATGTACAAGGTGCGGGACAGGGTCCTGCACGTCATCACCGGACCCGACACGTGGAAGGTGCGCCACATCCGCAGCAACCCGCACGTATCGGTCACGGTCCCTGTGCAGCGCTTCCCGATCAAGGTACGGGCGATTCCACCCGCCGTGATCACGTTCGCCGGGCACGCCACGATCGTGGAGTTCGACGACGTGGTCCCGGATCTGCAGAAGGAACTGGCCCACGGAATCGAGGACATGGGCGACGTGTGCGTCATCAGGATCGCACCGGTCGGCCGCTTCGTGACCTACGGGATCGGCGTGCCGCCGATGACGATGCGCCAGCCGGGACGGGCGATCGCCCGGGTACCGGTCGAGTAGAAACTCCCATTCTGTCTCGTTCCGGTCGGGTTGAGTCGTAGCCATGCCATCATCGATCACACGCTACCCGCACCGGCCACATCGCTGAAGAGGACCCGTGAGCGCAGACCACTATCCGTACACCGACGATGGGGACTTCGTGCCCTACGAGCGCCCGCGCCTCTCGGAAGAGGAGATGCGGGAGCGAGCGTTGTCTCTCTACGAACTCATGTCACAGCGGCGATCGATCCGAACCTT
>JAYEIJ010000032.1:5742-18034 GCA_034660035.1 Actinomycetota bacterium
ACTATCCGTACACCGACGATGGGGACTTCGTGCCCTACGAGCGCCCGCGCCTCTCGGAAGAGGAGATGCGGGAGCGAGCGTTGTCTCTCTACGAACTCATGTCACAGCGGCGATCGATCCGAACCTTCAGCGCTGACCCCGTCCCGAGAGACTTGATCGAGACCGCCATCCATACCGCCGGCACGGCGCCGTCCGGGGCACATCAGCAACCGTGGACGTTCGTGGTCATCGGCGATCCGAACGTCAAGCGTCGCATCAGGCTCGCGGCAGAGGAAGAGGAACGCACCAACTACCTCGACGGCCGCATGCCGGAGGACTGGCAGGAGGAGATCTCCCGTCTCGGCACGTCCTGGCAGAAGCCATATCTCGAAGAAGCTCCGTGGATCGTTGTCCTGTTCGAGCAGCGCTACGGAATCGAACCGGACGGTTCTCGCCGCAAGCACTACTACGTCAAGGAATCTGCCGGCATCGCTGCAGGAGTGTTCATCACGACCCTGCACACCATGGGCCTCGCCACGCTGACACACACCCCGAGCCCCATGGCCTTCCTCTCGCAACTGCTCGACCGGCCGGAGAATGAACGGCCGTTCATCCTGTTCCCGATCGGATATCCGGCTGCTGGATCGGTGGTCCCGAAACTGGAGCGGAAGCCACTCGGCGACATCCTGGTCGAGTACGAAGACTGACACGTCCGGGCGCTAGGTTGGCGCGATGTCGCACGCGTTCGTCCCTGAGGGCTTCGAGGCACCGACCGGTTTCGACGGTCCGGGATTCCACCTGGAGCCGCTCGGTCCCCAGCACAACGAACGCGACCACGAAGCGTGGATGTCGAGCATCGATCACATCCATGCAACGCCGGGTTTCCATCCGCCCCATCCCTGGCCGAGTCCGATGAGTCTCGAGGCCAACCTTGCGGATCTCGAAGGGCATGCTCAGGATTTCGAGAATCGGGTGGGCTTCACGTATTCGATCCTCGACGGTGACGACGTGATCGGCTGCGTCTACATCTACCCGTCGGATGCACCGGGTCACGACGCTTCGGTGAGGTCGTGGGTCCGGGTGAGCCGCACGGAGATGGACGTGGTCGTGCACCGATCCCTGTCGAAGTGGATCGGAGACTCGTGGCCGTTCGAGCGGCCCGAGTACGCAGCACGGGCAAGTTCCGGTTAGTCGGTTTCGCCCAGCGCGTCGATCCGGTCGAGGAGGTCGAGCGAGTCCGTGGCGGCTCCTGCCAGCGGCCCCGGCTCTGCGGCGATCTCGGTCAGCAGCGTGCGCGACCGGGGCCCGCCCAGGTCTGCAAGAAGTCGAACCATCGGCGCCGTGGCCTGCTGCGATGCGTACGCCTCATCGATGAGGTCGACAGAACGCTCCCCCGCCTTCACGAGGGACATTCCGGCCAGCATCCTCTCCTGCTCGTCCGCACCCGACATGGCTTCAAGCAGGGTGGCGCCGGCGCCACTCGAACCGAAGGCGCGCCATGCGAGCCCGGCGCGGATCACGTTGGCGGAGCGGCCGAATCTCATGAGTCCAGCCTACGTCCTAGAGCACTTTCCAGAGGTCGTGTTCATCCCAGTACTCCGGTTCGCGCGTCGACGTGTGGTCGAACCAGCCATGGCGGTGCTCCTCGATGTCGAAGTCGTCAGTGCGGAATCGCTGTCCTCCCCGGTCCAGGATGATCACGAGGTCGAGTCTGACCCGGACATCGATGATCCGCTGGACGTTCCGGAATTTGGGGAACCAGCGCTCGTGCACGGGCCACCCCATCAACACGAGGCGATTGAATCGGGCCTTCCGTTTCGTCGCGTGATGGGCGACGGTGCCGCCGTGGCTGTGAGCGAAGAAGTCGGGTTCGTCAAGGCCCTGGTCGTCGATCCACTGCTTCAGGAGGAGCGCATCGGCTCGCCTGGCCGCATCGGAGTAGGCCCCGGTCCACCTGAAGCTCTCGTCATGCGGCTTGAGATCGGGCCGGTTGACGGCGAGCGCCTCATAGAAGCCCCCTCCCGGTTGGTACCAGTCGGCGTCGGCGGCGAACGTCCCGTGGGTGACCACGGCGGTGCTTGATTCGCGGTGGTGCTTCTTCGAGTCCGGCTGCGGGATCACCCGCTTCTGAACATGGGGATCCCCCGGATCGATCTTGGCGAGGGCAGTCTGAGCGAGCCGGGCCACGAGCGGACCCTCGGACTCCGCTCCGGTCTCCAGTGTGTAACGGATCCGCTTGCGCAATCGGGTCGTCTCTCTGGCCCCTGCTGCGGCGGACACCCGGACGAGAGGGTGCGGGCTGTACATGGCCGCCTCGAAGAGAGCAGCAGCGCCCTCCACCGACGGACGCTCGTAGAGGTGGTTGACGGTTCTGACCATCTCGTCCTGAAGGTCCGGAGCGTCCTGCTGTTCGAGTTCCCTGGCCGACACGCCGAGGGGCTCGGTCGCCTCGTCGACGCGAAGCCGCCGTGTCCTCCTCAGCGCCTCCAGATCCGGAATGGCGAAGTCTGAGTCGGCGGCGTCCTCCTTCCACAACTCCGCCTCGTCGTCCACGCCCAACACGCCGGCCCGCGCCGAAAGGAGCAGTGCCGATTGAGAAGCAGCGGCTGCTTGGGTTGACTCCACATCGGCGCTCGGCATGACGGTGAACGCATCGCGCGGGTCGATGGGTTCGAGTTCCTGATACTCCATGGGAAACTCCTCTCTTCATCTCAGACGTCGCGGCGGACGCGCACCGCCGAAGAGGCACACATGTGATCCGCTCGGACAGGGGCCTGATCACACGATCCGATCACGCTCTCAGGGCATCTCACCCCCCTGCGGGAAGCCCGGGATCACTTCGACGGTGGTGGAATTGCCCGACGAGTCGGTGCAGGTCACGGTGAGCAGGAACTCCTGCCCGTAGATATCGAGTCGATGCTTCTTCTGAACATGATCCGTACGACTCGGGTGGTGGATCAAACGCACGTCTTGGCCGTCTTCCACCGGTACACCGTTGATGTCGGCGACGGTGGTGGTGTCCGGGTCCGCGTCCGTGCACGAGAAGTGGACCGTGAACCAGGCGACCTCCGGTCCACCCCGCTGTGGCTCGGTGCCCGCTCCGACCTCGGGCGGAATAGCATCGTCGACGAAGACCGCCGTCGTCCGAGCCGGGATCGTGAACGTGCCCGTCGCCTTGTCGTACGCCGCGGTTTGAACCACCGCGTCCGCCGAGTTGGCGAGCACCGGGTGCGGAGAGAAGAACCGTCCCGCGAGTTCGCTCAGCGTGAACGTCTGTTCCTCGTCCGAGGCGTTGAACAGGGTCACGATGTCCTCGACACGCGGATCGAGATCCTCGCCGACGGTGTCGGTGATGCTCATCACGATGAGGCCCGGGATCTGACTCGGGCCGGTGTTGTGGAATTCCACCCTCTCCATCACTTCGGCTTCCGTCGTGAGACGGAACAGCGGTGAACTGGAGCGCACCTCGAGCATCTCCTGCGCATGGGTCACCGCCACTGCGATGTGCTCCGGCTCCGGCTTCAGAGACGGGTCGGCGAGGAGCGGCTGCATGAACGGCCAGTTGTCCGCGTTCTTCCCCGCCACCGGCAGGCCCGCACCCCAGGTGTTGTCCCGGTAGTCGAAGTCGAGCCGGTTGAACCAGTCCCCCGAGTTGTACGAGTCGCGGTCCAGCGACTTCGACCTCAGCATGTCGATGCCTGCGTGGAGGAACGGAACACCCTGGGCGAGGACGGTGAAGTCGATGCCGAGGTTCTGCACCCTGACCCGATCGGTCATCGAAGTCGCCACCGGGTTGTGGAACTGGTTGATGTCGAACAGCGTCTGGTTGTCGTGGGCCGCAACGTAGACGATGTTCTCCTGCGGATCACCCGTGTAGCCGGCGGGTGAACCGTTGTAGTCGACTTCCGAGCCGGCCACCGTGTCGCCGTTCCGGTCAACGAACACGTAGTCGGCAAGGTTCCCGGCCAATCCGACCCTGATCTGGTCACCGGACAGCAGCAGCTCGTCGAGCTGATCCTGCTCCGGAACCCCGGCGGCGACGACGGCCTCGTTCGGGTCGTACCAGGTCCCGTTGATGAACCCTTGATTGAGCAGCAGCGCATCGCCGGAATCGAACGGCCCGCCACCGCGCACCGCGTCACGGAGCCGGTCGCTGAACGTGCCGATCCCGGTACCGCGCATGTTGAGTTGCGTCGCCTGATCGAATCGGACGTCGTCGGCAACCTCCCCGAAGTTCCAGCCTTCGCCGTAGAGATAGATCGCGGAACCGTCCACACCGTCTGCTGCGACCGTCAGTGCATCGAGTGCGCTGCGAACGTCAAGCATGTTCTGCTTCGAGTGATGTCCCATCAGATCGAACCTGAAGCCGTCGACCTTGTAGGCCCTTGCCCATGTGACCACGGAGTCGACCATCAACTTCTGCATCATCTGATGCTCGGTCGCCGTATTCGCACAGCACGTCGACGTCGTGACGGCGCCCTTGTCATCGAGCCGGTGGTAGTAGCCGGGGACGATCCGGTCGAGAACCGACTTCTCCGCCTGGCCGGACGCGTTCGTATGGTTGTACACGACGTCCTGGACAACGCGAAGACCTGCTTCGTTGAGGGATTGCACCATCTCGCGGAACTCGACGACTCGTGTCGGGCCGTCCGGATCCGTCGAGTAGCTGCCCTCGGGCGTCGTGTAGTGCAACGGGTCGTAGCCCCAGTTGAATCCGTCGAGGTCCTCGGTGAGCGTGACCTGTGCCTGCTGTTCCTCAGAGTCGGGCGGATAGGTCGCGAGGACGCTGTGATCAGGCGCCTGCCACTCCGCCTTGTCCTCATTGATCGTCGCGATGTCGAACGTCGGGAGCAGATGGACGTGGCTGAGGCCCGCGTCGGCCAGGCCCGCCAGGTGACTCATCCCCTGGGAATCGTTCAGGGTGAAGGCCTTGAACGTTCCCTTCATCTCGTCGGGAACGGTCGGGTCGTTCGCCGAGAAGTCGCGCACGTGCAGCTCGTAGATAGCGATGTCCTCGGGTTGGGCGAGCGGCGGCTTATCCACTGCATCCCAGCCGTTCGGCGCCAGCGCTTCGTCGGTGAGATCGACGATCTGAGTCCGTGCGCTGTTCATCGACAGCGACAGCGAGTACGGGTCGGTGACAAGGTTCATCTCGACCTGCCCGGTCGAAGGCGCGTAGACCTCGACCTCGTACAGGTAGTAGCGCCGGTCCCAGGAGGCGTCGCCTGTGACGGACCAGGTTCCGGATGCGATGTCACGAACCATCTCCTGTGAGGTCCCGGTCGTTGCCGGATCGGCGTCGTCGAACAGGATCAGGTTCACGTCCTGCGCCGTGGGTGCCCACAGCCGCAGCGTTGGGGTCGAACCGTCCCATACAACGCCGAGATCGCCGTCGAAGCCGTAGAGATCATCCAACACGCCGGGGATCTGGAGTCCCGTTGCGTCGATGCGAATACCGGCGCCGCTGGTTGCAGCGACGGCGATCTGGCCCTGGAGGATCGCGGGGATCGTGGCGAGATCTGCGGAGTCGATCTGCAGGGTCGGAAGACCCTCGAGGTGCCTGAATCCTTCCACGTCACCTGGCTCCGTGTACGTGCCCGATACGGTGACGGCAACGGAGTCGCCTCCCGAGACACCGTCGTCCGACAACGAGAGGCCGCCGCCGGGTGACCAGTGGAGTCGATAGGTGGCTCCCGAGTCCGTCGCTGCGGCCCACACGATCGTGTCCTCGCTCACCCAGTGTGCCTGCTGCTCGGACAGATTGCCCTTGCTGATGGGATCGCCGGATGTGATCGGAAGGACGTACGGCGCCTCGGGATCGGCTCCCTGTAGCTGCCATACCTCGTAGCCCCACTCGTCGAAGGAGAGAGACTGGTCGGGCCCCGGGTCCTTCTCGCCACCACGGTGGAGGAGGTATCCGATGTTGGACGCGTCCTCGAACAGTGGCACATCGAACACAGCACCGAAGACATCGAAGTCGACAGGTTTGCGTGGAGTCGTCCACCCGGGATCGTCGGCGCCGCCCCACGTGTGGAGGCCCCAGAAGTCGTTGTAGTCATCGGACGTGGGATCTCCGTAGTCACCGTCTGGCCGGTGATAGTGGAGCGTTGCCATCCCCTCGGCCGCACCTCGCTGCGGGTAGATCGTCTCGTCACCCGATTGGATCCAGACGGTCGCGTTCTCCACCGGAACGAAGCTCTGGTCGGGGCCGGGATCCTTGGAGTCGCCCCGATGGATGATGAAGTTCACCGGCTGGGACGGATCGGCTGTGACGATGTTCCAGTATGCCCCGTAGTCATCGATGCCCGTCGGAGGCTTCGGTGCCGTCCATTCGGTGCCTTCGGTGGGATCGATGGCGTCGCCCCAGAGGTGCACGCCCCAGTAGTCGTTGTAGTCCGGCGAGGCCGGGTCCCCGTAGTCACCGTCGTCGCGGTGGTAGCGGATCGTCACGTACCCCTGAGCATCGGCCTGGTTGGTGTACGTCGTCGCGTCGTCCTGCCGGAGCCAAATCTCGGGCATGACCGACGGATCGAAGGACCGGTCGTCGAGTGTGCCGTCCTTGACGTCGCCGCGATGGACGATGAAGCCGACGTCCGTCGCATCCGGTGCAAGTTCGATCCAGGCGAAGCGCCCGTACTCGTCCTCACCGAGGAACGGCTTGGGAGCGGTCCATTCGATTGTCTCGTCGATATCGCCCCACAGATGCAAACCCCAGTAGTCGTTGTAGTCACCCGTGGTGTGGTCCCCGTAATCGCCGTCGTCCCTGAAGTAGTGAACGATGGCGTACCTGGCACCGTCATCGCCGGGCACGGTCTGGTCACCGACCGTCACGGTCACCTTGTCGGCGTTGAGGTTCACCGCGGCATCGGCCACGATGGCTTTGAAGACGACCGACGTAGCGGCCGCGAGATCCGACACGTCGTAGAACGCGCCGTACGGTGCGTTGTCGTCTGTTGCGAACGGTTCGAATGCAGCGCCGTCGATCGAGACGGCAAAGGTGACCTCGGCGTAGTTCCCGCCACCGACGTCGGCTGCGACCCGGACACGACCGGTCACCTCGTCTCCCGACGCAGGTGCCGTGATCGCGATGGCAGGTGCCGCTGCCGGCAGTGCGATCGTGGTGTCCGCCCGGTAGACGACGAAGCCGAGTGCAGGCACGTCGACGCTCAGTGAACCTGTTGCATCAGATGCGAGCGACGCTCCGCCGCCGGGATACAACTCCGTCCACGTGGCGTTCGGTGTATCCGTCCCGAACGTTGCGCTGTCGGGCGCTTCGCTGTTGTTGAGGGCCACGACGTACTCGACCTGTTCGCCCCGCTCGATGCGGGAGAACGCGTAGATGCCGGCCGATCCTTCGCTGTACCGGTGGATCTGGGCACCCTGACGCAGCGCCACGTGTGCGGCACGCAACCCGGCGAAATCCGCAAGGGACTGGTACAGCGGATGGGCCTCGTCGAGGTTCTCGTCTGCGGTCGTGCTCGAGGTACCGATCAGATCGTCATCGTTGTAGCTCGGCACGAGGCTCGGCATGACGTCCTGGCGGGCGTCCTTGTCACCACCGTCACCGACGAAACCCTGCTCGTCGCCGTAGTACACCACCGGATAGCCACGGGTGAAGTACATGAGGGCGTGATCGAGCGTCGTGCGCGCCAGTCGCTCAGAGTCGTCTGCGCCGGGGTTGGCGATGTCGATGTAGTACCCGATGCGGCCCGTGTCGTGGTTGCCCGTGAACTTGGGCATGAACGACGCGTTGCTGTCCTCGTCTGTGAAGTAGTCATCGTCGGCGAATCGGTCACGCAATTCATCGGTCGCTGCGCTGCTTGCAGCGAAATTCCGTGATGATTCAGCGAACCCGAAGTCGAGCAAAGCAGGCAAGCTGAGTTCGGTCGTGTATCTCGATGCAAACGCAGGGTCAGAGCTGAATACCTCGCCGAACACCGAGAAGTCTGGCTTACCGAGCGTGTCGGCATGGGATTCGATCGCCGGTACGAAGGCTTCCCAGAACTCGTCGTTGACGTGTTTGACCGTGTCGAGCCGGAACCCATCGATGTCGAAGTCCGTGATCATTCCCTTGAAGATGTCGATCAGTCCGTCCTGAACCACGGGATGTTCCGTGAAGAGATCGTCGAGCCCGAAGAAGTCCCCGTACAGCGAGTTCTCCCCGGTGAAGGTGGAGTTGCCCCGGTTGTGGTAGTAGATCGGGTCGTTCAGCCATGCCGGAGCCTTCGCGGTATCGTCACCCGCATCGATGAAAGCCGGCGTGTACGGGAAACTCGTCGCAGGGTCGAGGTCGGGGAACGCCCCCGTCCCCGCGTAGTCCCTGTCGTCGAATTCCACTCCGTCGGCGTCGGCGTACGGGTAGTCATCCTTGTTGCGATACGTGAACACGCCCTCTTCGTACGTGACGACGTCGCCCGTGTGGTTCGCAACGATGTCGAAGAACACCTTGATACCGAGGGCATGGGCGGCATCGATGAGATCCTGCATCTCTGTGTTGGATCCGAAATGGGGATCGATCTCGTTGTAGTCGATCTGCCAGTATCCGTGGTAGCCCGACGTGGATCCGCCGATCGTCCCGTCACCCTGGACGGCATTGTTGGTGAACTGGGGAGTCATCCAGATGGCGGTGATGCCGAGCGAGGCCAGATAGTCCAGATTCGCTTCGAGGCCCGCGATGTCGCCGCCGTGGAAGTATCCCTTGTCGGTTGGGAGGAGACCGTTGACGAGTGGGTCGCCCGAGAGGTCCCCGCCGGCGTCGTTGCCTGGGTCTCCGTTGATGAAGCGATCCGGCATGACGAAGTACATGGTGTCGTCTGCGGCAGGAGTTCGCGCGGGCGCTCGCACGAGGTCTGCATCACCGGGTTCCAGGCCGCCCGTTTCCACGTCGATGGTGACGTCGTTGGTGGTGGTGTCGTATGTGAAGGTGACGAGATTGCCGTCGGCAGGGACGGCGAACGCAACATTGGAACCGGGGAACGAGATATCCCATGCCTCGTCCAGAGCGACCTTGCCCTCGTAGCCGCCGGCGGGGATCTGATCGGTTGCGAACTCGTAGATGCCGTCACCGTCGGCGTCCTGCATCCACGACCGGAGACACTCCGGCTGCCAATTGCCGGGGCAGGCGAGCTCGGACTGGAAATCGCCGACCGCGGTCGCTACCACCGAGTTGAGGTCGTCCGTGACCCAGTGGGTCTTGTGGTCGTAGTAGAACTTCACATCCGTATCGGCCGCCAACGTCAGAACGATATTCGGGCCGTCGAGCACCGCCCCTGCTCCGTAGTTCTCATCCCACGAGTCGTTCAGAGCGGCCTTGTACTCCCAGGTGCCGGCCGGGATGGCGAACGTGCCCTGCCACACGTCGTCATCGGTGTCGTAGCCGAGATAGGTGGAAGCGCACTCGGGTTGCCAATCGCCGGGGCAGCCGAGTTCATCCTGAAGTGAACCGACGATCGTCACCGAGGCAGGCCCGGGCGGAGGAGGTGGATCCACGGCGACGTTGACGTCATCTGTAGCCGTGTCGTATGTGAAGGTGACGATCTCGCCGTCTGCAACGGTGAAGGGGATGTTGGCAGCCGGGTGGGATATGGCCCAAGCCTCGTCGAGAGCTACCTTGCCCTCGTAGCCGCCGGCGGGGATCTGATCGGTTGCGAACTCGTAGATGCCGTCACCGTCGGCGTCCTGCATCCACGACCGGAGACACTCCGGCTGCCAATTGCCGGGGCAGGCGAGCTCGGACTGGAAATCGCCGACCGCGGTCGCTACCACCGAGTTGACGTTGTCGGTGATCCAGTGGCTCTTGTGGTCGTAGTAGAACTTGACGTCCGTCTCGGCAGCCGTGGTAAGCGCTATGTTGCCGCCGCCGGAGCCGTAACTCTCGTCCCAGGAGTCGTTCAGCGCCGCTTTGTACTCGAAGCTCCCCGCCGGGACGGTGAACGTGCCCTGCCACACGTCGTCATCGGTGTCGTAGCCGATGTGGGTGTCCGCACAGTCGGGTTGCCATTCACCCGAGCAGCCGAGCTCATCCTGAAGCGAACCGGCGATCGTCACAGACGCCGGATCGGGGGTGTGATCGGCCACCGCCGGGACCACGGCGATGGTCAGCGCTGACGCGACGAGCGCCACGGAAACGAGCATCGAAAACGTGCGACGGGACTTCACGAGATTCCTCCCAGAGATAGGTCGTCACTGACTCCACCCACCCTACTCAGTAGAGCACTCTCGCTGTCGAGCAGTGTGGCGAACTTCGATCACGCGTGAGCATGCGATGACGAATGCTTCTCAAGTGTCTGGGAGAGGCTCGGACCATCGGCCGGGGCTGCCAGCGGCAAGACCGCAACTCACCGCTCAGTCCCGGTTCCTTCCGTGCCGTTGCCGACGGTCGCGCAGTGATCTCGACGGAGCGGTCCTCGACATGGCCGATCGGTGGTTTCCTAGAACCGGGCGAGGTCGCCGGTGCCGGCGTGGTCGATATCGTGCATCGGACCTCCCTGGTTGTTCGTGACTCTGCTCGTCGGGCCGGACGCGCCAACTCCGGCGACGCCGGCCGTGGTCAGCCCGGCGTTTCGCTTGCGTGGTGAGTGCCGTGGCTCCAGCTCGATGCCCGGGAGGTCGGCGGCTACCGGGCGCCGAGATACGTCCCGATGGCATCGCGCATGCGGGCTCCCCGGTCGATGAACCAGTCGATGTAGTCGTCGAACTCGTGGGTGCGTGAGATGTGCCCGTCGCGATACTCGGCGATGCGAACGGCGCGGCGTTCCCGGCCGGGGTCTTCGAACTCGAGGGGGTGCCCATACACCTTCTCGACGATGTTCCGATTCGCCTCGAGTTCGTGGAGAAGCTCGAGGTTCGCCGTCCGGCTCCCCCGGTTCACGTAGAGCTCGTGCCGGAGGAGGCGATTGCGGGCGAACGATGCCGACAGCGAAGCGCCCCGGATCGCCGACGGCGTGGTGAAGTAGCTGCGAGGCTCGGGTCGGCGTCCATGCCCCCAGTCCAGCCCTCGGCTCTCCAGCGCCTCGAGGTACATCGTCCAGAAGTGCAGGTACATCTCTGTACGGAGACCGCGACCGGAACTCCCCCGGTAGCGACGATCCGATGACGTGCGCCGGCGTGTGTCGCTATCTCCAGAAAGACGACGGGCCATCGAGACGACCATCGCGGCGTCTTCAGAAGACAGCGACGGGATGAGCGCCTGGAGTTCGGCGAGCGCCCCCGTCGGGCTGATCCCCGGCTCGTGATCCGGCGGACTCGATACCATCTGCCCCGTCGGAGGTGCCATCGGACCGGCCAGAGACGCCCGCACCGGTACTTCGTCGGCCAGCACCATGTGGGCCCGCACCGACGTGTCCGGCTGCACAGCCGGCAGTGGACCTGCCTCGACTTCACCGTTCGCCCTGGCGAGGAGCTCCGACGCCTCCACCCCGAGTTCACCGGCGACGGCGTCCTGCACGGCTGTCGAAGGCAGTTTCTGACCCGACTCGATCGCTGAGAGGTACGAGTAGGAGATCTTTGCCGCCTCGGCGAGTTCCTTACGATCGAGTCCGTGGTCCTCCCGGATCTGGCGAACAACGGCGCCGTAGGCGGCGAGGAACGCCGGGTCGCTGCTGAGTTGGTCGGGAGACATGCGTTCACCCTACCACAGAATTACTCCTTGCATAGTTATTCTTCTTGGAGTAATATACTCTGTAGTGTCAACGCACCAAGGAGGCGCCATGCAACAAGATTCCGCACTCATCACGTTCATCCTCGACGAATCCGGCTCGATGGGCCGCATCGCCCAGGCCGCCAGGGACGGCTTCAACGAGTACCTCGAGGAGCAGGTCGCCCACGGTGGCCCCACGTGGTGGACACTCACCACCTTCGCTAACCACCCCCGGACCCGCTTCGCCGTCATCCCCGGCGCCGAAGTGCGACCCCTCGCAGACGACTACTCCCCCCACGGCATGACCGCCCTGTACGACGCTGTCGGCCGCTCGGTGACCAAGACCCGGGCGTACCTCGAGACCCTCGGGGACGACCGCCCGTCGGACATCATCGTGGTGATCCTCACCGACGGCATGGAGAACATGTCACAGCGATGGACCGCCCGGCAGGTCTTCGACCTCATCACCGAGGCCGAGGACAGTGGCTGGCAGTTCGTGTTCCTCGGAGCGAACCAGGACTCGTGGTCCGTTGCACAGAACATGGGCATCCGAAAGGGCGCCGTCGTCGACTGGGCCCCGGATGAAGCGTCATACGACCGGGCCATGAAAGAAGCCTCGATGGCATCTGTCGACTACCGCAGAGAGAAGATGCAGCAGACCCGCTACCGCGATCG
>JAYEIJ010000033.1:0-6296 GCA_034660035.1 Actinomycetota bacterium
AGTGCGCCGCCGAAGGCGGCCTACGTTGCTGCTAGTAGTTCCAGCATCGGTCGGAACTTCAATCGTGTCTCGAGCAACTCTGAGTCGGGATCTGAATCCGCGACGATCCCCGCACCTGCGAAAACGTGGGCACTCGTCCCCTCAAGCAATCCACAACGAAGTCCTATCGCGAACTCACCGTCACCGGTCCCGTCCAGCCATCCGACCCCACCCGTGTACCAACCGCGATCGAATTGCTCGGCCTTCTCGATGAACGCCAACGCCGGATCTCTGGGTGTGCCACCGACCGCCGGCGTCGGGTGCAACGCATCAACGAGGTCGAGCACGTGAACACCGGGCCGGGTCGTGCCGGCAATGCGTGTCGAGAGATGCTGCACGGTGGCCATCCGCTTCAACGACGGATCGGAGGGCACGTCCAGTTCATCGACGAACGGCGCAAGCCGATCCGCGACATCATCGACGACGTACCGGTGCTCGATTCGGTCCTTCTCCGAACATAACAACGCCTCGGCGAGCGCTCGATCCTCCGACTCTCCTTCACCGCGAGGAGCGGTTCCGGCGAGCGGATTCGACGTCACCACTCCTTCTGAGGAGCGGACAAGCAACTCAGGACTGGCCCCCACGAATGTCGCACCGTTCACCCGCCATGCGAATCCGAAGCACTGTCGATAGGAGCGCTCGAGATGGCTCACAACGTCGAAGCCGTCGGGAGCAGCATCTGATCGAACGATCACCGACCGTGCCAGCACAACTTTGCGAATCGCCTCATCTTGGATGGCGTCGACGGCCCCTGCGACGGCGGTCGTCCACTCGGATACGGATGGGCAGGACTCCAGCGTGTGATCTCCCAGATTGGGGTATGCCGGATCTCCCGGCGTCTCGAGCGAACGGAGACGCTCGACTATCGAGTCCACGTCGACTCCCGACGGGATCGCAATGAGCAGGTGCCGGTCATCGCCGTGGTTCAGAAGCGTCGCAATCGGTAGCACCGCTTCGGCCGACCCGAACGATTCCCACGGCTCTGACGTGGGCCCGTCGGGAGAGAATGAGAACCCGGCGAAAGCCCGGAACGGGTCGGGGAGCATCCAAGCATCAACGGCTGCTCGGAGACGGGGGAACCTGTCTGTCCCCGATACCGACACCTTCGCTGCGATCCCCACTCCCCCGACCGAAGAACTTTCGGGGGAAGAGAAGTAGAAGGCGCCCTCGAGGAGTTCAGCAGCAGCGCGAACGAACGACAACGCTTCGACGTCGACGGGGATCACGGCGAACCGCAGACCGTCTGCTCCGGAAGTGAACGCGGAATGAAGATCGAGGTATCGGTCGGGGATCATCGAAGCGTGATGCTACCGGGCGGCGGGGAGTGTGCGAACAGGGTCATTGCCGGGCGATGCGATGGGTCGACCGGTCACTCGTCCCCGTCGTCGTACCTCCAGGCAAGCCGGCTCTCGACATGGAGTACGCCGTCCAGACGTGACGCAAGCTCGGACAGCAGGCGAGCCTCATTCCTGGTACCAACTTCTCCAACGAAGGTGACCACGCCATTGGCAACGCTGACATTGAGTTGATCCGGATCGATGAACAAGACACGCCGAAGCAGATCCTCCCGGATCTCATCTTCGATCACATCGTCCGGCCTGGTGAAGACGGAGACGATGTCGGCACGCGAGATGATGCCGAGCAGTCGCGAGTCGTCATCGACGACGGGGAGTCGCTTGATGTCCTGGAACGTCATCATCTTCGCTGCGTCGCAGATCTCGGTGTCCGGGCCGGTCGTCACCACCCCCGGGGACATGACGTCACCGACCGTCTCCCCCAGTTCGGTCTCTCCCTCCTGGCGCTCAACCTCGAGACGCAGGAAATCGGCTTCCGTGATGATCCCGGCAAGAGTCCCATCAGTGGTCGTGACGGGGAGGCCGCTGACACGGTTCCTGAACATCAGGCGAGCCGCATCGCGGATCCCGGTGTCGCTAGAAACCGTGATCACATCGGTGGTCATCAGGTCTACGACCTGCACTGTTCGTCCCTCTCGTCGGCGTCGAGCGTCATTGTTGCAGTTTCCTCACAGCGCCGTTGGGAAATCGGCTCGACTCGGATCGAACGCTCCGGCGACCGGCTTCACCTTGATCCGTGCGTCGACCACACGAACCCCATCACCGGGAGCACCCACCTTGACGGGATTCATGTCCATCTCGACCATCTCCGGCAGATCCTCGATCAAGGCCGAGACGCGAAGGAGCGCATCCTTGACGGCGTCGATATCGCCGGCTTCCCCACCGCGGTACCCCTCGAGCAACCGAGCCGATTTCACCGATGAGAACATCTCATCGACATCGAAGTCGGTGAGCGGATGGATGCGGAACGCCACGTCCCCGATGAGTTCGACGAAGACACCGCCGAGACCGAACACGACGAGCGGGCCGAAGTTGGGATCCTCGACCATGCCGATCAGGATCTCATGGCCGCCGGAGACGAACTCCTGGAGAAGAACACCTTCCGGATCGGGAACCGCCGCCGTGACCTGCCGGTACGCGGCGCGCACTGCCTCTTCTCCCTCAACATCGAGCACAACACCTCCGACATCGGACTTGTGGAGTGCCGATGGCGAGATGACCTTGAGCACCACAGGACCACCGATCGCAGCGGCTCGTTCGATCGCCTCGTCTTCGGTCGTGACCACCGCTGAGGCAGGGACCCGGAGCCCGTACGATTCGAGGACCGTGTCGACGGTATCGGGGTCGAGCCAATCTCCCTCGTCGTCCATGTCGGCGAGGGCCGCGTCGAGCGCGGTTCGGGCTCGTTCCGGATCGAGATCCGTGTACTCCGGGATCTGGCCATCAGGTTGAGCGAGCCACTCACCATATCGGACCGCGTCATAGAGTGCCCGGGCCGCACGCTCGGGGAACGCGAACTCGGGCACGCTCGACCGCACCTTCGGGGCATCGTCCGAGACCTTGCCGGATTGCATGAACACAGCAAGGAACGTCTTGTCGTCCTCGCGCGCCTCTCCGACATCACGGATCGTGCTCTGGATCTCAGCGACGCCGACCGGTGACGCCGGGATGTAGATGGCGATGACCGCATCGAGTTCGTCGGCTTCTAGCATCGCTTCGAGCACATTCCGGTATTCGGTTGCGCCTGCTGCAGCGATCATGTCGACCGGGTTCCGTACAGCAGCCTCGGGCGAAAGGAGATCGCGCAGCCGCTGCTGGAGGTCATCCGAGAGGAGCGGCACTTCCAGTCCCCGGGACTCGAGCCCATCTACCGCGAGGATCGCGGGTCCGCCGGCGTTGGTCACGATACCGACCCGTCGCCCCTTGGGGACCGGCTCGTTCGACAGCAGGCTCGTCACATCGAACAGCTCCTCGAGCGTATCGACGCGGATCACGCCGGTCTGGTGGAAGAGCGCGTCGACGGCGACATCGAGGCTTGCCAACGAGCCTGTGTGACTGCTCGCAGCTCGGGCACCCGAAGCGGTGCGACCCGACTTGACGGCCACGATCGGTTTCTTCCTCGCGATCCGTCTCGCGAACCGGGCGAATCGCCTCGGGTTCCCGAAGGATTCCATGTACAGGAGGATCACGTCGGTCGATGGGTCGTCCTCCCAATAGAGCAACAAGTCGTCGCCGGAGACGTCCGCGAGATTCCCCACCGACACGAACGTCGAGATGCCGATGTTGTGTCGGGCGGTGTAGTCGAGGATCGCCAGCCCGAGAGCTCCCGACTGGGACGAGAGGGCAACGTTGCCGCGGGGTGGACGGATCGGCCCGAACTGGCCATCGAGGCTGATCGCCGGATCGGTGTTCAACAGGCCCATGCAGTTCGGCCCCACCATGCGAATCCCCACGGATCGCACGAGATCGAGCAACTCAGCCTCGAGTTCGGTACCCGCGCCCCCAACCTCGGAGAACCCCGCCGAGATCACGACCAGGGCACGCACGCCCTTCTCGATGCACTGCTTGACGGTCTTGATCACGTGCTTCGACGAAACGACGATGAACGCGAGGTCGACGTTGCCGGGGATATCGAGGACCGTTGAGTACGCCGCAACCGATCGCACGACCGGTGATGTTGGGTTGACCGGGTAGACCGGCCCGCTGAAGTCGCCGTTGATGAGGTTGTTGAAGAGGCGCCCGCCGATCGATGACGCGTCACGACTCGCCCCGATTACCGCGACCGATTGCGGGGCCATGAGCGGCATCATCGATTGTGCCGCCGCCCGCTGCTCACGATCGTCGCGAACAGCCGTACTGTCGTCGGATTCCTCAGTTGGGAACGCAACGGTGTAGACGCCCTCGTCGAGATTTCGCGTCACGCCGTACCCGGATGCCCGGAAGACGCGCATCATCACGTGATTGTCGGCGAGCAGATGGGCCCGGAATCCGGTGATCCCGTGCGTGCGGGCGTACGCCGTCAGCCGGTAGAGCAACAGTGTTCCGATGCCCTTCTGCTGATACTCGTCCGCTACAGCGAACGCTGCTTCCGCGATCGTCGGATCGTCCTCGGTCGTGTTGTAGCGGCCTACGCCGACGAGACGACCATCCCGGATCGCCACGAACGCCATGTCCTCCCTGTAGTCGAGCTGCGTGAAGCGGTCGAGTTCCTCCGGCTCGAGTTCGTCTTTCACGCGGAAGAAGCGGAAGTACGTGCTCTGGCGCGAGAGTCCCCGGACCATCGCCTGGAGCACGTCGCGGTCGCTCGGAGCGATCGGACGAATGCGAATCGTCTCGCCACCCCTCATCACGGCGTCTTGCACCCACTCCTTTGGGTACGCGGACGGTGGGTCGGAGACCGTCAACGGCGCCTCGGGCTGATCGATCACTCTGATCTCCTTCGTAGTTTCTCTGATCTGATTGTCGCAGCCCCACAATATCGTCAATACTCGTGCTCATGGCCACAGACGTCTCCCTCATCGGCCTCGCTCTCGCCTCATCGCTTGTGGTCGTGGCGATCGGCCTGTCGATGTGGCAGCGACTGGGTCTCGGGCGTCAGATCCTGTGGGCCTCGATCCGGGCCCTCGTCCAGCTTCTCGCCGTCGGCGTCGTCCTTGCGATTCTCCTCCGCCCAGGGCAGTCCCTCTGGTGGTCGGTCGCCTGGGTGATCGCGATGCTCCCCTTCGCAGCCGACGTGGTTGCCCGCCGCGCTCCGGAAGTACCACGGGTTCGCTGGCTCGCTCTCGCCGCCTTCAGCATCACGTCGCTCGTCATCCTCGGACTGCTCTTCGGTCTCCACGTGTTCCCCCTCGAACCCCGCACGCTCGTCCCTCTCGCCGGGATGATGATCGGCAACTCGATGACGGCAACCGTCCTCGTGGCAACGAGAATCGTCGCCGAGTTCAAGGAGAAACGTCCGCTCATCGAGGTCCGGCTGGCGTTGGGATTCAGAGCGAGCGACGCGTTTCGTCCCTATCTGCGTTCTGCACTGAGGACCGCCCTCGTGCCGCAGATCGAGACGACGAAAGCCGTCGGCATCGTGTTCCTTCCCGGAGCGATGACCGGTCTCATCCTCGCCGGGGTCGATCCGATGGAAGCCGTCCGGGTACAGGTTGTCGTCATGTACCTCGTCCTCGGCTCGGTGGCGGTCTCCGCGAGCACCGTGGCACTCGGCTTGAGCCGAACGCTGTTCACTTCCGATCAGCGAGCAGTGCATCTACCCGGGGAGCGATAGGCTTCCGCTCGTGAAACGCGCCACGATCGCTCTCGTACTCGTACTCTCCGCCTGCACCGGCGGCGGGACGTCGTCCGACGTGGACGGCACCTCCCCGCTCGAACCGGTCACCCCTGAATCGACGACGACTGCAGCGGGCAGCGCACAGGAGACGACGGTGCCCGATACGACGTCGACGACGATCGTCACCGGCAACGCCAGATTCGTGATCGGGAGCGTGGTATTCGGCGACGAGGGAACGATCGAAGTTGGGAACCTCGGACCCGACACCGGTGATCTCACCGGATTCTGGATCGCCATGCATCCGTACTACCTGGAACTACCGTCAACGATCCTCGCTCCAGGCAAGGCACTCATCGTCAGTCTCGCTGAGGACGCAGATCCGGAGTTCGTCATCCCCGCGGCGGGCCTCTTGCCGACGCTGAAGAGCGCTTCCGGCGAGATCGGTCTCTACGAGGGCGGCAATTTCGGAGACCCTGAGGCCATCATCGACTACCTGGAATGGGGATCGACCGGTCACCTCCGCTCAACGGTTGCGATCGAAGCCGGTCTCTGGCCGGAGGATCAGGCCATCGTTGTCGACGAATCCGTCACCGGACTCACCGCCGGAGATCGCTCGGAGCCGGGGC
>JAYEIJ010000033.1:6396-17824 GCA_034660035.1 Actinomycetota bacterium
GTCAGTAGTCAGTAGTCAGTGAAGGGTGTCCCTCCGCTACTCCATTCAAGCTATGCCAACGCGACCAGGTCGAGCATCGACTCGTCGTAGTAGGCCTGATCTCCCTCGGGCATCAGGACGACCCGATCCGGTTCCAGGGCCGCAACGAAATCAGTGTCGTGGCTGACGAGAACAAGCGTTCCCTCGTATTGCATGAGAGCCTCCAGAAGCGCCTCCTTCGCCTGAGGATCGAGGTTGTTCGTCGGCTCGTCGAGAAGCAACACGTTGTGGCCGGCGACAACCAGCCGGGCCAATGCCAGCTTCGTTTTCTCGCCACCCGACAGGGTTCCGGCGTCCTGATCGACCTTGTCGGCAAGGAGGAAATGGCCCAGGACGGATCGCAGATCCCGATCCGGCAGCCTGCTCGCTCCCCTCATGATGTCGAGCACCGCAACGCCTGCGGTGATGTCCTCATGCTCCTGGGCGTAGTAGCCCGGGGCCGCCCGGTAGCCGGTCTCAACGGATCCGAGATCCGGTTCCTCGACGCCGGCGAGGATCTTCAGAAGGGTCGTCTTACCTGCACCGTTGAGCCCCATAATGATCAACCGCTCCTCGCGATCGATGTCGACATCGATGTCGATGAACACGACGTTGTGCCCGTATGCCTTGGCGAGCCCCTCCGCCCGCAGCGGGGTACGTCCCGAAGGGACCGGTTGGGGGAATCGCAACGCCACTCGCCTGCGAGCACGCTGTACCTCGACGAGATCGTCCTGCATCCTCCGAACTCGTGTCTCCCATGTCCGAGCACGACGAGCCATCTTCTCAGACGACCCTTTGAATCGCCGAATACCGTCCTCGAGGCGTGCGATCTTCGCCTCCTGCTGGCGTCGCTCGCGAAGGCGCTGGTTCCTCCTCTGCTCGTGCTCTTCGAGGTAGTACGAGTAGTTGCCTCGGAACGGTTCGATGAGGCCACCCTCGACTGCCAGAACCGACGTGATCGATTCATCCAGCAGAGGAAGGTCGTGCGAGACGATCAAGAGTCCGCCCTCGTAGTCGACGAGGAACCCCACGAGCCAGGCCTTGGCGTCCATGTCGAGATGGTTCGTCGGCTCGTCGAGGAGCAGCGTCGTGGTCTCTGCGAAGAGAATCCGGGCAAGTTCGACACGCCGTCGCTGTCCGCCGGACATCGTGGCTACCGGCTGGTCGAGTTCAGTCGCTCCGATACCGAGTGCGGATGCGAACCGCTTGGCTTCCGCTTTCGCAACGTACCCGCCTCGCGCGGTGAACTCATCGTCAAGTCGGCCGAATCGACGGATCAGTCGATCGCGATCAACCCCATCGGCCTTCTCCATCCGCTGGCGGGTGACCTCCATCTGTCGTTCGATCGTTCCGATGTCGCGGGCCATCAGCACGCGCTCGAGAGCGGTAGCGTCCGGATCGTCAAGATCCTCGAGAGCTGCTTCCTGGGAGAGATATCCGATGTTGCCGCTGCGCACCACCGATCCCTCAGCCGGCTCGTGCAATCCCGCGAGCGTGCGCATGAGAGTCGTCTTTCCGGCACCGTTGGGACCCACGAAACCGATCCTGTCCCCTGCCTGAACGGAAAAGGACACATCGGAGAGAAGGCGCCGTGCACCGGCGTCGACAGCGAGGTCACGGACGAGGATCACGAGGGGAACGGTAGGGATAGGGCGTGAGATATGAGAGATAGAAGACAGAAGACAGCAGACAGCAGACAGCAGACAGCAAGAGCCAAGAACAGGAGTACGGACTACGGACGACCCACCAACTCTCTCCGACTACGATTGAGATGTCTCGATAGGGAGCGAACATGACCTTCTGGCAAGTGTTCTTGATGCTGATGATCTTCGTACCTCTCATCATGCTGTGGGTCTTCACTCTCGTCGATCTCTTCCAACGAGCAGATCTCAGTGGGATCGCGAAGGCGTTGTGGGCGATTGCGATCGTGCTCCTTCCTCTCATCGGCATGCTGGTCTACTTCCTCCTTCGCGAACCAACGGCGCCGGCCGTCGGAGATCGGCCGACATCGACTCCGGTCGAACCATCCGATCCCGCCGTTTCGCCACCAGGAGCCGCGGACGTCGCAGACCAACTCGAACGCCTCGCCGATCTCCGCGACAAGTCGATCCTCACCGACGACGAGTTCCAGCGGGAGAAGGACAAGCTCCTCGGGTCCGGTCCGGAGTGAGAGACGCCGGGCCGATCATCGCGATCGGGATCGTGCTGGTCCCGTTGGTAGCGATGTGGATCTTCTCCCTGTTCAACATCGTCGTGAAGCGGAACGACCTCTCGATCGGGTGGAAGGGCATCTGGTCGGCGATCGTGATACTCATCCCGTACATTGGCGTGCTGGTCTACGCCGTCGTTCGCCCCCCTGCTCAGGCGATGGGGCCCGATCAGAACGACTCGACCGCCACGGGTCAAGCCATGGACCGGATACGCCGCGTGACGGCGGAACACGATTCCGGTTCAATCACCGACGAGGAGTTCGCCGCCGACAAGGCCGCTGTCTTCGGCATCGGGAATACGTAGTCCGTAGTGGAGTCCGTACGGAATACTGACTACATCGCCGGCGAAGCTGCCGATCAAGTGTGCCCGGGGAGGGACTTGAACCCCCACGCCCCGAAGGACAGCGGTGTTTAAGACCGCCGCGTCTACCGATTCCGCCACCCGGGCCAAGGAGCGTGCCGGGCATCACATGTTCGCCCAGCACGGTCTGGATCGAGCGTAGCGACCAAACCGTCGGTGTCCTAGATGGCATGGGACGCGACCTTGAGTAGCATCTAGGCGTTGACCGAAAACATGGAGGCTCACGCAGTGAAAGTGTTCCCACCGGACAAGATTCGGAACGTCGCCCTCGTCGGACACTCCGGTGCCGGCAAAACCACACTCGCCGAGGCGCTCCTCTATCGCGCCGGCACGATTCAACGCCTCGGCAAGATCGAGGACGGCACCACCGTGACCGACTTCGATCCAGAGGAACACGCCCGCGGGATGTCGCTCTCTCTCGCCCTCGCACCGTTCGTGTGGAAGGGCTTCAAGATCAATCTGATCGATACACCCGGCTACGCCGATTTCGTCGGTGACGTTCACGCTGCGCTGCGCGTCTCCGATCTCGCCATCTTCGTTGTCTCTGCAGTCGACGGCGTCGAAGTCCAGACCGAGTACGCATGGAATGTCGCCGATGCCCTCCGTGTACCTCGAATGGTCTTCATCAACAAGCTGGACAAGGAACGAGCCTCGTTCGACCGAACGCTCGACCAGCTTCGTGAACGCTTCGGCGCCGGCATCGCTCCCATCGAACTGCCCATCGGTGAGCAGGAGACCTTCCACGGCATCGCCGACCTCTTCCGCGACAAGGCCCACATCTACGACTCGGGTCAAGCAGAAGAAGTGGAGATCCCTGAGGAGATGTCGAGTCGCGAGCATGAGATCCATGACAGTCTCGTCGAAGGCATCGTCGTCGCCGATGACGAGATGCTCGAGCGGTACCTCGAGGGTGACATCCCCTCCGTAGCCGAACTCGAGCATACGATGGCGAAGGGGATCGCTGAGGCGACCGTGTTCCCGGTTGTGTGCGGCTCCGCCACCGGTCCGATCGCCGTTGATCGCCTCGCTGATTTCATCACCGAACTGGGTCCGGCGCCCACCGACCGTCCCCCGATGGTGGTCGCGGCCGGCGACCAGACCTTCGAGGTCGTCTCCGACGTATCGGGCGACCCTCTGGCGTTCGTGTTCAAGACGATCGCCGACCCGTACGTTGGACAGATCTCGCTGATGAGAGTCCGCTCGGGCACGCTCAAGCCTGAGACGACGCTCTCGAATAGCCGCTCCGGATCAGATGAGAAGCTGGCGAAGATCGCCACGATGATCGGCAAGGAGACCGAACTCGTGGCATCTGCCCCGGCGGGAGATATCGTTGCCGTCGCCAAGCTGTCGGACACGGACACCGGTGACACTCTCGCTCCGAAGAACAAGCCCGTCACGCTTCCACCCGTCGACCGGCCTGAACCGGTTCTCTCTACCGCAGTAACCGCGAAGACTCAGGCTGACGAAGACAAACTCGCGAACGCACTTCGCCGTATCCTCGCCGAGGATCCGGCTCTCCGCCTTGAACGCAACAGTGAGACGAAGCAAACACTGCTGTGGGGCATGGGCGAGATGCACATCACGATCACCCTGGAGCGTTTGCAGCGCAAGTTCGGTGTCGAGGTCGAGACGACCAAGGCCAAGGTGCCGTACCGTGAGACGATCGCCCGTTCGGCTCAGGCTGAGGGCAAGTACAAGAAGCAGACGGGCGGCCATGGGCAGTACGGGGTCTGCTTCCTCCGCGTCAGCCCACTGCCGGGTGGCACCGGTTTCGAGTTCGTCGACGAGATCAAGGGTGGATCGATCCCCCGTCAGTTCATCCCGGCCGTCGAGAAAGGCGTCAGGGAGACCATGGCCGACGGGGGAATCCGTGGTTTCCCTGTTGTGGACGTCCAGGTCGCCGTCTACGACGGGAAGTACCACTCGGTCGATTCGTCTGAGATGAGCTTCAAGATGGCCGGACGCCTCGGATTCAAGGCTGCCATGGAGCAGGCGGGCCCCATCATGCTCGAACCGGTGTCCCGGCTTGAAGTCACGGTCCCCGCCGACTACCAGGGCGACGTGATGGGCGATCTGTCGTCACGCCGCGGTCAGCTGCAGGGAACCGAGGCTGCCACCGGCGGACGGCAACTGATCACGGCTCTCGTGCCAACATCGGAGATCATGAACTACGCGATCGATCTGCGCTCCCTGACCCAGGGTTGGGGCCACTTCAGCGCCGTTCACGATCACTACCAGGAGATGCCGTCACACATGGCGGATCAGGTGGTGAAGGAGTTGGAAGAGGAGTAGCGGAGTAGCCGGGGGAGAGCTTCGGGCGAGGTCTGACTACGGACTACGGACTACTGGCTACTGAGCACTTCGATCGCCATGCCGTCGAGTAGGTCGTGCTCGCTTACCGTCACTTGATCGACGCCGACAGCAGCCAGAGCGGCCTCTGCGAGGACCGCTCCTGCAAGGATCACCGGGGCACGCTTGGGGTCGAGAGATGGGATGGCGGCCATCTCGGCGATGGTCAGATCAGCCAGGCGTTCGATCAGATTCCGGATCACCGTGATCGTCAGCACGGTCCCGTGGACACGATCGCGATCGTAGATCTCGAGGTCAAGGATCATCGCCGCAAGACTGGTGAACGTTCCGGCAACACCTACCGCACGCTCCGGGGCCGTCGGCAGCGCAATCCCACGGAACATCTCAACGGAGGATGCGCGCGCCGCGTCCACCTCCTCTTCTGAAGCAGGTCGGGACGACAGCGAGCGCTCGGTGAGACGAACCGACCCGATATCGATGCTGGTCGCGTACGTCACCGCCCCGTTCCCGAACACGAACTCGGTCGATCCCCCTCCGATGTCGATCACAACGGTCGGCAACCGGCGGTCGATGGAAGCCGTGGCCCCGAGATATGAGAGCTCAGCCTCCTCTGTACCGGAGATCACTTCAGGCACCACTCCCAGGACCCGAGCGGCGCGTTCCATGAACTCGGTACCGTCCTCGGCGTCGCGTGTCGCCGACGTTGCCACCGCTCGACGACGCCGCACATCGAGACGATCCATGATCGCTCCGTAGCGTTCAAGGACGTCGAGCGTGGCCGCCGCCTGCTCTTCGTCGAAGCGTCCCGTTCGATCCACACCCGCTCCGAGTGCCGTGACCTCCACCTCACGGTGCCGCTCCTTCCCACCATCGACCACAAGCAGACGCATGGAATTGGTACCGATGTCGACGACACCGACGATCATCGCGGCTCGATCCATCCCGGGTTCCTGATGGCAGTTCCATCCCCCGCATCAGCAACGCAGGCGACCCCACAGTCGAGTGGCTCGATCTGCGCTGCGGTCCACTCGCCGACCGGGTTGTCGTTGCCGGCAGCTGTGTCGGCGTAGTGCGCATGGAGACACTTCACGCCCGCTCCCGTGCCGCCGACCCCGCCCGTGGGTTGGTACCCCACGTATCCATCCGGGATCATCGCCTCTCGCGACGTGCGGTATCGCTCTGCAGCTGCAGAATGCCGGTCGACGAGAGCGGGATCGTCCGCGATCATCAGTTCGGCTTGACGAACCCCGCCCCCGGCTTCGACCCTACCGATGCGTTTGGCGGCGAGCGGGCAGGTCAGCCAGTAGAGGGTCGGAAACGGCGTGTCGTCATCGAGAAGCGGAGGCACGGTGATAACGATCGGAAGACCAAGATGACAGCGAGCGGTGACGTCGATCGTCGAGCGAGGCGGGCGTCCGATCTGCGCCTGGACGACGCTGCGATCATCCATCGGTGTTGATGTCGTCCCCCGTGACGAAATCCCATACCCGTCGCCACCAGGGGCGCACGTCGGATCGCACAACCGGGTCGGGCGATGCCTCGACGATCGGTGTCTCCCTGGGGGTCACAACGACGTAGCCGACCTCGCCGGGTCGCACGAGGCCGTACTGCTCACGGGCGATTCGCTCGATCTCAGCATCGGTGCTGAGCATCTCGATGTCCTCGACCAGCACCTGGTTCTCGCTCTCCAGAGCCGCTAGTTGCTCCTGGGTGTGCTCGATCTGACGTTGCTGAGACACGAGTTGGCGGAACGGAAAGATCCCCGAGACTGTGAGGGCGAGCGCTCCGAGCAGCACCACGGCCAGCACCCATCCCCAGCGTTGTTTCCTGGGTGGTGAGGTCTCCGTGGCGTGCTCGAGCGTTTCTGTCATCAACTCACCGTGAATGGTGCCCATCCGGCGAACCGGGCGTCGTCTCCGAGGTCGGCTTCGATCCGGAGAAGCTCGTTGTACTTCGCCGTCCGCTCTCCGCGGGCTGGGGCACCGGTCTTGATCTGCCCGGCGTTCGTGGCGACGGCAAGGTGAGCGATGTACGGATCCTCTGTCTCGCCCGAACGGTGGCTCACCATGCGGCCGTAACCGTTGAGCGCCGCTGTGCTCATCGTGTGGAGGGTCTCGGAGAGGGTTCCTATCTGGTTGACCTTGATCAAGATCGCATTCGCCGCGTCCAGGTCGATCGACTTCATGAGGAACTCCTCGTTGGTGACGAGCAGATCGTCTCCAACGAGCTGAATCCGGCTGCCGAGCCGCTTGTTGAGGAGAACCCACCCGTCCCAGTCGACTTCGTCGAGACCGTCCTCGATCGATATGATCGGGTAGTCATCCACGAGTCCGGCAAGATGCTCAACCATCTCCTCCGAGGTGAGGTCCGCCCCTGAGAGCTGGTAGCGACCGGATTGGTGGATCTCACTCGCCGCGACGTCGAGAGCGATCGAGATCTCCTCGCCGGGCTTGTAGCCGGCGGATTTGATAGCTTCGATGATGATGTCAAGCACGGCGCGATCATCGGGGAGGTCCGGCGCAAAGCCACCTTCGTCGCCGACATTCGTTGTCAGGCCGCGCCCGGCGAGCACCTTCTTGAGGGCGTGATACGTCTCGACACCGGCTCGCATCGCTTCCCGGTACGACGACAGACCGCCGGGGACCAGCATGAACTCTTGAACGTCGACCGAGTTCGCAGCGTGCGCGCCGCCGTTGAGAACGTTGAAGCACGGTGTCGGCAGAAGCCGACCATCGGTCCCCCCGAGATACCGGTACAGGGGCAGCCCAACGGCCTCTGCAGCGGCTCGCGAGACCGCAAGCGATACAGCGAGAATCGCGTTCGCACCGAGGTTCGCCTTGTTGGGCGTGCCATCGAGATCAAGCATGATCTGATCGACGCGTTCCTGACGAGTGGCATCGACCCCGAAAAGAGCGGGGGCGATTCGTTCATTCACGTTCCCAACGGCCTGTAGAACACCCTTACCGCCATAGCGCTCACCGCCGTCCCGAAGCTCAACGGCTTCCGCTGCGCCGGTTGAGGCGCCGGACGGCACGATCGCCCAACCGGTAGCGCCGCCGGACAGTGTCACCTCGGCTTCGACCGTCGGGTTTCCGCGCGAGTCAAGGACCTCGCGAGCTGTGATGGTCTCGATAAGAGTCATGGATCGTTCCTTTCGGGTTTGAGGGTAAACAAGGATTCGGTTTCGGTCGCGGATAGTTCGGTCTTCGCCACGTCCCACAGATGGTCGAGTTCGTCAAGTTCAAGGTCGCGAAGTCGCCTGCCGGCTTCTCTGGCTAGGCGCTCCACAACTCGAAATCGTGCGGCGAAGGTGTCGTTGGCACGGGAGAGGGCGATCTCGGGATCGACGTCGAGATGTCTTGCCAGATTGATGACGGCGAAGAGGAGATCGCCGAGTTCGGCCGTGGCGAGGTCGCGATCGGATCTCACGTCGTGGAGTTCTTCGAGTTCCTCGCTCACTTTGGCGAACACGGGTTGGTCATCCGGCCAGTCGAAACCCACCGCTGCGACACGCCGCTGAATCTTGTCGGCTCGCGCGATTCCAGGCAAGGCCACCGGCACGTCGTCCATGAGGGACTCGCGTCCCTTCTCCGCGTTCTTCAGTTCCTCCCAATTCGCGAGGACCTCTCGAACTTCGGTGGCGACGATATCTCCGAACACGTGGGGATGGCGATCGACGATCTTGCGCCGAATCCCCTCGGCCACCTCATCGACATCGAAGGCACCGGCCTCAGCGGCCAGACCGGCATGGAAGACGATCTGGAGGAGTAGATCGCCAAGTTCTTCTTCGAGGAGCAGATAGTCACCGAGGTCGACGTCTCCTGCCGGAGCGTCGACGGGTAGTGCGCTGATCGCGTCGACGGTCTCGTACGTCTCCTCAATGAGATGGCTGACGAGGGTGTGGTGTGTCTGCTTCGCGTCCCACGGGCATTCCCTTCGCAGAATCCGGTTCGTGGCAACGAGTCCTAGCCAGCCCACATCGGCAGCCGGGACAAAGAGTGTCGACCGGGGACCGGTATCGGCTCTCGGTAGATCTCCGATTGTCATCTCCGCAATCCCGGCATCATCATCACCGACCCGTTCGAGCATCGTCACCGTGAACGAGTCCGGCAGAACTCGACCGAGGGCCACAGCAACGTCCCCCGCGACGAGTGCCGTGTCGATCTGGGTGATCAACGACGGAAGATGGAGGGACAACGGATCCGGAAGCGATCGAGCGTCGAGGATCTGAAGGCCGTCGGCGATCGGATCGATCCCAACAGCCACACAGGCAAGATCGATGAACGACTCCCCGGGAACGATCGCACAAGGGATCTCTACACGAGCTGCCTCAGCCACCAGTTCCGTAGCCGCCCGCTCCCCGACAACAGCGCTGCCGGGGACGGCGTAGACGACGGCGTCGGTCCGGGCTGCGGTGATGACGCGGTCGACGATGGCGTCGTAGACGGCATCAAAATCACGGGCAGCCTCGTACAGATCATCGCACGTGACAACGGCCCGCATGCCCGCCAGTTCGGAGGATGCAGGGTGATCGAGAGTCCGCACGATCACAATCACAGCAGGATCCATCATCCGGTCGACGTCGACCGGACGGAGTCGATCGAGTCCTGCCGGACCCAATCCGATGATCGAGATCCGGCCCGTCATCCAGTCGGCGGGGGAAGAATGCCGTATGCGTCGTGTTCCCACGTGCCGATCTGCGAACTCACTGTGATGTCGGCCGAGCTGATCGCATCGTTGAACCATCCGGTCCACAGGTCATTGACGAAAGTCGGGTGCAGGTATGCCAGCGGATCGGAGAGGAGTTCGTCGAGTGTCTCGGGTTCCGTTCGCTCATCGACGATGATGAGGTGCCACCCGAACTCGGACGGAACAGGCTCGGTCAATTCACCAAGCGGCGCCGTGGCGGACGCTGTCGAGAACTCTGGAACGTATCCACCTGCCGGGGAGGGGCAGGGAAGCTGGCCACCGACACTGGCCGTGTCGAGTGAGACCTCGGCTGCGACCACAGCGAAGTCCTCGCCGTCATCGATACGGACCTTCGCCGCCTGGGCCTCCTCCTGCGTCCCGGTCAGGATGTGACGGGCACAGACCTCGACCAGCATCAACGGTTGGTTGTCATAGACATCGGTGAGGTATTCGACATCATCGACAAGCTCTGCAGTGACCTCTTCCTTGATGATGAACTGTTCGGCAACTGCGGCGACCGTCGCGTCCGTGCGGTCTTCGGTATTCGCAACGTTGGCGAGGATCTCCGCTTCTTCAGGAGCTGGATCGGCGATCTTCGCCGCCACGGCTTCGGGATCGTCCAGGCCGGTCAACCCGAAGTCGTCGTAAGCAGCGTTCTTCTGAGCCTCGAAGAAGATCAGGTTCGTGAGATCGGCGCGATACTCCTCAGCGCTATAGCTCGAATCCTCGGAGAAACTCGTTCTCAACGCCACAACCGAGGCATTGTCGATTGTTGCATCGTCGACGGTGGCAACGACGGACGAGTTAGAGCATGCGGCGGCAACGACGGCGACGGCCGCGGCGAAGAGCAGGGTTCTCGTGGAAAGACGCATGTGTGTATCCGGGTCGGGTAGACGCAGTCTACGGGAGCGGTGTCGTCATCGAGTCACCCCGGCACAGCACGCTCGGCGAGCACCAACCCGCCGGCGATACCGGCGCGATCGCCAAGCTCCGGTGCCACAAGGAAGCTTCTCGCTCCGTCGCCGAGGGCGGGGACATCGACATAGCCGCCGAGCGACTCGAGCATCTGCTGTCGTGTGGCGTCGAGTAGCCCCGGAATGCCCATCACTCCGCCGCCGAGGATGATCCGTTCCGGAGAGACGGTCAGCACAAGATTCGCCATCGCGTGGCCGAGTACGTATGCCTCGAACTCGACGGCGTGTTCGGTATCGGTGCCGAGCTCCTCGGCAGGTCGACCCCACCGCTCGGCCAGAGCCGGACCCGCAGCAAGGCCTTCAAGGCAATCTCCGTGGAATGGACAGCACCCCGGGAACGGATCCTCCGGATGTCGTGGGACCCTGAGATGGCCCACTTCTGGATGGACGAGACCGTGCATGGGATCTCCGTTGACCAGCCCTCCCCCACCGATGCCGGTACCCACGGTGATGTACAAGAACGTTTCGAGACCACGGCCTGCCCCCCAACGGCCTTCCCCAAGGGCGGCACCGTTGACATCGGTGTCGAACCCGATCGGGACACCGAAGGCCCGGCGAAGCGGAGCGACAACGGCTGCTCCGGTCCATCCGGGCTTGGGAGTCGCCCGGACCGATCCGTAGGTCGTTGACGAGGTATTCAGATCGAGCGGTCCGAACATGGCCATGCCGATCGCGTCGAGCGGACCGTGTTGAGAGAGGAAGGAGATCGCTCGACCGATCGTCTCCTCGGGCGTGGTCGTAGGGATCGTGACCACGGCCCGGAGAGCGTCCGGAGCGCTCCCCACGGCGCACACGAACTTGGTGCCACCACCCTCGATGCTGCCGTAGCGTGCCATGGGGAAGACGGTAGTCAGTAGTCGGTAGTC
>JAYEIJ010000034.1:0-11794 GCA_034660035.1 Actinomycetota bacterium
CTACCAGCCATGAGCAAGACAACCAGTCGGCAGCCGTAGCCGAGAGAACAGAGCCTTCACCAACAACCGGCAACTACTCAGTACCGGGCCACCCGGTACTTCCTCACGCGAGCGTTGCCACCATCACCGCTTTGATCGTGTGGAGACGGTTCTCTGCTTGGTCGAACACGATGCTCGCCGGGGACTCGAAGACCGCGTCTGTCACCTCGATGCCGTTCGGCATGTCGGTGTGCTCCATCATCTCCTTGCCCACGACGGTATTCGAGTCGTGGAACGCCGGCAGGCAGTGCATGAACTTCACGGCCGGATTGCCGGAGGCGGCCATGAGATTGCTGTTCACCTGGTACGGCTTGAGAAGCGCAACCCGGCTGGTCCAGACGTCCTTCGGCTCACCCATCGAGACCCACACGTCGGTGTGGATGAAGTCGACACCCTTCACCGCTTCGTCGGGATCCTCGGTGACCGTGATCGTGGCGCCCGTGCGCTCGGCGATCTCGTTCGCCACCTCCAGAACGTCGGCGGGTGGTGCGAGTTCGGCGGGTCCGCCGAGACGCAGGTCGGATCCCATGAGCGCCGCCATCACGATGTGGGACCGTGCCATGTTGAAGCGGAGGTCACCCATGAAGGCGTACGAGATCGTGTTGTACGGCTTGTTGGACGCTTCGTGCATCGTGAGGAAGTCGGCGAGCATCTGCGTGGGATGCCACTCGGCGGTGAGGCCGTTGTACACGGGAACGCCTGCGTGTGCAGCGAGTTCTTCCACGTCCTTCTGCCATGCGCCGCGATACTCGAGCGCGTCGTACATGCGACCCAGAACCCGGCCGGTGTCTGCAATGGACTCCTTGTGACCCATCTGCGAACCGGACGGGTCGAAGTACGTGACGTGCGCGCCCTGATCGAACGCAGCGACCTCGAATGCGGCCCTGGTCCGCGTCGACGTCTTCTCGAAGAGGAGGGCGATGTTCTTGCCGGATAGTTGCGGCTGCTCGGTGCCCGCGTACTTCGCCGTCTTGAGCGCGGTGGAGAGATCGAGCAGGAACTCCATCTCTTTGGGCTCGAAGTCGAGCTCCTTGACGAAGCTCCGATTCTTCAGGTTGTAGGCCATGGCCGTGTCCTCTCCTTCGCTGGTTTCTGCGTTCGAAGTCTTCTTGTTCTGCGGCTTGATCCGATGGGGTACTCAGTCATCCCGAAAGGCGATTCCCTCCTGCTCGGTGCTGACGATCGTTCCCGCTGATTCTGTCATCATCGCGTCGATATCGGCGAGCCCTCCGATCGCCGCCTTCTTCCCTGTCCCGGATGCGAACTCGCAGGCCGCGACGACCTTCGGGCCCATCGACCCGACCGGGAACTGATCGCTCAACTCCATGAGCGCTTCCGGGTGTGCCCATGCGATCGCTCGCTGAGTCGGCTTCCCCCAGTCCACGTACACGGCATCCGCGTCGGTCGCCATGATGTAGAAGTCGGCGTTGAGACCGGTTGCCAGCAATCCGCTGGCGTGATCCTTGTCGATGACGGCCTCGACGCCGACGAGTTGCCGATCGGCGCCGTACATAGTGGGGATCCCGCCGCCGCCTGCGCAGATCACCACGGCACCGTGCTCGAGCATCCAGCGGATCTGGTCGAGTTCGAAGATCCGCTTCGGCCGGGGAGAAGGAACGACCCTGCGGTAGGCGTCGCCGTCGGCATGGAACGTCCAGTCCCTCGAGCGCCGTAGCTCCTCAGCCGAGTCGGGGTCGTAGAACGGTCCGATCGGCTTCGTCGGAATCTTGAACGCAGGATCGGCAGGGTCGACCTCGATCATCGTGAGCAGCGTTGCCAGCGGCTGGCCGAACGGCAGCCGGTTGCCGAGCTCCTGCTCGACGAGGTAGCCGATCATGCCCTGGGTTTGGGCGCCGAGCACGTCGAGCGGCAGCGCCGGCGCCTTCGCATATGCCTCAGCTTGGAGAGAGAGCAATCCGACCTGTGGCCCGTTTCCGTGTGAGATGACGAGTTCGTGTGCCATCGCGATCGGAGCCAGGTCGACGCATGCCTCGGCCACGTTCCCCCGCTGGTTCTCGTCGGTGAGTTCCTGACCGCGGCGTAGCAGAGCGTTGCCTCCGAGGGCCACGACAACTCTCATCGGTCTGTGTCTCCTCTCTATCTCAGAACAGAGTTCCGAGGGCCACGAACACCATCACGGCAACGAACACGATCCCGAGATAGGGGCCGACGAACTTGAGATACTTGTCGTAGCCGATCTTCCCAAGCGCAAGGCCACCCATCAGCACGGCGGACGTTGGGGTGATGAGGTTCACCAGACCGGACGCCGACTGATATCCGGTGACGGCGAGCGATCGTGCGACCTCCGCGAAGTCAGCGAGCGGTGCGATGATCGGCATCACCAACGCGGCGTGCCCCGATGACGACGGCACGAGGAACGCGATCGGGATGTTGACGAGGAACGCCAGTTCGGCGAACACGACGCTCGATGTTCCGCTGACGATGCCTTCCATCCAGTCCAGGATCGTGTCGATGATGAAGGTGTTCTTCATGATGATCGTGATCGCCCGGGCCACGACGATGACGAGCGCCGCACTGAGGAAGTCTGCCCCGCCGGCGACCATGGCGTTGACGGTGCCCTTCTCTCCGAGGCCACCGATGATCCCGATGATCACGGCCGCGACGATGAACAACATCGAGGCCTCGGTGAAGTAGAAGTCACCGAGGAAATCGGCCATGGTCGGCAGCGGGAAGTCCCCGCCGAACATCTCCTGCCACAGGTCGTTCCACGGGATGAACCCGTAGATCATGATGACGAACGCCGATCCGAACACGACGAGGGCCCAGGTCTGTCGCTTCGACATCTTCGCGACGTCCCCGGCCTCTTCGTCCGGTTCGACGTCGATGTCGAAACCGACGATCGATTTCGAGTGGTCCTTCTTCACCCGGTTGGCGTATCGCAGGACGTACAGGATGGCGATCGCAACCAACACGATCCACATGACGACCCGCAGCGGGAGGCCGTCACCGATCCCGATGCCGGCCGCATCGGAGGCTACGCCGGTGGCGAACGGGTTCACGGTCGACGCCAGCACGCCGGTGCCCGCGCCGAGGAAGATGATCGCGACACCGACCATCCGGTCGAAACCCATCGCGATCACCAGGGCGACCATCAGCGTGTAGAAACCGAGCGTCTCCTCCCACATGCCGTAGGTGGTCCCGCCCAGAGCGAACACGGCCATCAGGATGACGATGAGCCATGTCGGGCTGTTGCGAAATCGCAGCGCCAAGCGTTTGATACCGAGTTCGATAGAACCCGTCTTCATCGTGACGGCGATGAACGCGCCCATCACGAGCACGAAGAGGAAGATCTCGGCCGAGCCGAACAGGAACCCTTCGTTGTATGACTGGACGGTGCCTGCCTCGTCCTCGATGCCGTAAAGACCGTTCGGCGTTGCAACCCACAGGTTCTGGAACATGCTGAGGGGTGACTTGTCGACACACACGGTGTCGTCGCCGGCGTCACCGCACTTCGGGATCTCCTGGTACGAACCCGGGATGGGGGATCCGGCCTCGTCCATCTCATAGACGCCCGACGGGATGAAGAACGCCGCGATCCACACGACCAGAAGGACGATCGCCAGCACCGTCAACGCTGTCGGGAAACTGAACTTCGATTTCTTGAGCGGAGGGGCCTCCTCCTCGGCCGACTGGTCGACAGCCGGTGCGTCCTTGCGCTCTCGGTCGGTCACGTTCGCCTCCCCGCATACAGCGTTGATGCCACCCTCACTCGCTCTTTGCGTATCACGCGTGCCGGCGACCTTGCCGCTCTTCAGCATAGCGAAGCATGCTTCCCCTAACGGGGCCTCATGCTCCGGTCGATCGACCATCGGCTGTCACACGGCGCAACTGCCGATGCTATTCGGCATAATGGGGAGGACCGGTCATTCACCGAGTGCCCGTGGCCTGGAGTCGCGGTGCAGAGAGGGGCAACACCATGGCGGAATACGGAGTGCATTCCGAAGTCGGCAAACTGCGCAAGGTCATCGTCCATCGCCCGGGTCTCGAGATGGAACGACTCACGCCCTCGAACGCCGAAGAACTCCTGTTCGACGACGTGATCTGGGTGCGAAGAGCACGCCGGGGGCACGACGCGTTCGTCGATCTCATGCGAGAGGAGTTCGGCGTGCAGGTCATGCGAGTACACGAACTGCTCGCGGACGTTGCCGATGACCCCGAGGGTCGCGCCTATCTGCTCGACAACCGATTGAGTACCAACGAGGTCGGTGTCAACGGCGCTCTCGAGCTGAGGGCATGGATGGACGAGATGAAGTCGACCGAGGTTGTCGCCGCACTCATCGGTGGCGTCACCGTCGACGACCTCCCCGCCGATTTCAGAGCGATTGCGCAGAAGGCGTGGGCCGGCACGGAGTTCGTGCTGGCTCCGCTCCCGAACCAGTTGTTCACGCGTGACAGCTCGGCCTGGATCTACGGCGGGGTCTCGGTCAACCCGATGTACTGGCCGGCACGCCACAAGGAATCCCTCCACATGATGGCCATCTACAAGTACCACCCCGAGTTCAAGGGCGGCGACTTCGACATCTGGTTCGGCGACCCGCCGACCGCCAACTGGGGCGAAGCCAAGATGGAGGGCGGCGACATCATGCCGGTCGGCAAGGGCGTCGTGCTCATCGGCATGGGTGAGCGGACGACGTACCAGGCCGTCGGGCAGCTCGCCCGGACCTTGTTCCAGAACGGGGGGGCCACGAGAGTGATCGCGGCGAAGATGCCACCCGACCGGGCAAGCATGCACCTCGACACGATCTTCTCGTTCTGTGACCGGGATCTCGTCACGATATTCGAACCGGCCGTTCGGTCGATCCAGCCGATCAGTTACTACCCGGGGGACGAATCGCCCGAGGTTGTGATCGAGGAGCGGGGCTGGCTCGAGGTCGTCCAGGATGCACTCGGACTCGACGAACTCCGGGTCGTGCCCACCGCCGGTGACGCGTTCGCCCAGGAGCGGGAGCAGTGGAACGACGGCAACAACGTCGTTGCGATGGAGCCGGGAGTGGTCGTCGGATACAGTCGGAACGAGGGGACGAACATCCGGCTGCGCAAGGCCGGGATCACCGTCCGTGAGATCGACGGCTCGGAACTCGGTCGCGGACGCGGCGGCGGACACTGCATGACGTGTCCCGTTCTGCGCGATCCCGTGTACGACTGAGAGTTGAGAGGGGAGCTGCGAGCTACCGGCTACCGGCTGCCGGCAAGAACGAGTTGGGGATCTCCGGCGGGGACGCGGAGGCGCTGATCGTTCGCGGTTCCGTCGAACGGCTCGGGTGTCCGGGCTTCGCGGTTAGTCGCCTTTGAGGGGGACCTCGTCGACACTCTGGCCGCCGATGCCGTAGAACTCGGCCGTATCCGGCGACGCCTTGAGTTCGGCGTCGGGTTCAACGTGCTTGATCTGGAACCCGAAGAAGGCGTAGATGAACGAGAGCAGGGGATTGATCAGGTTGAAGAAGGCGAACGGGAAGTAGGCCATGGTCTCGATGCCGAGCGTTCCCGCCACGTAGGCGCCACAGCTGTTCCACGGGATCAGCGGCGACGTCACCGTTGCGGTATCTTCGATCTCTCGCGACAGCGTCTGGGGCGCGATCCCTCGTTCCTCGTACTCGCCCTTGTAGACATTGCCGGTCAGCACGATCGCCAGGTACTGATCTGCAGCGATGACGTTGATGCCGATCGCCGTGACGCCCGTTGCTGCGACGATCGACCGATCGGTCTTGGCCCGTCTCACGAGCGGATCGATCAGGCGTCCGAGCATGCCGGTGTAGTCCATGATGCCACCGAAGGCGAGCGCCGAGAGGATCAACCAGACGGTGTCCATCATGCTGGCCATCCCACCGCCCGTGAGCAGCGCGTCGAGGCCGGGGAACCCGGTGTCTGCAACGAAGCCGGTGGCCATGGCGTCCCAGACACCCTTGATCATCGCCCATGGCGTGCTCAGGCTCGGGTCCGCCACGAACGCCAGCACGACGTCCGGCTGGAGGATGACGGCGATGATGCCCCCGAGCAGCGCCCCGGCCATGATCGATATCGACGGCGGCGCCTTGCGCACGGCAAGGACGATCACGAGGATCAGCGGGAGCATGGGGAGGATCCCGATGTGGAAGACGCTCTCGATGGCTTCGAGCGCGGGTGCGACATCAAACGCATCCGTGACGTCGGCCCGCAATCCGAAGATGGTGTAGAGGACCAGGGCAAGGAGGATGGAGGGGATCGTCGTGGCCATCATCGATCGGATGTGGGTGTAGAGGTCCGTGCCTGCAACGGCCGGTGCGAGGTTGGTGGTCTCGGACAGCGGCGAGATCTTGTCCCCGAAGTACGCGCCGGAGATCACGGCACCCGCCGTCATCTCGGGAGAGACGCCGAGAGCGGTCGCGATGCCGATGAGAGCCACGCCGAGGGTGCCGATCACGGTCCAGGCGCTCCCGATACCGAGAGCGATCAGCGCACAGACGACGGCCGCGGCGACGTAGTACCAGCTGGGACTCAGGATCTTGAGTCCCCAGTACGTCATGGTCGCGATCGTCCCCGACATGTTCCAGGTGCCGATGAGCGAACCGACCGCAAGCAGGATGAAGATGGCGCCGACGGCGGTGGAGATGCTGTCGACCGCGGCCTTGCCGATCTTGTCGACCGAGTGGCCGTTCTTGATGCCGACCAGTCCGGCGATCATCGCTGTGATGATGAGTGCCACCTGAACGGGTCCACCGATCGCATCGCCGCCGTACAGATAGACGGCGGCGGCGAGGAACACGACGAGGACAACGACGACGCCGAGAGCGTCCAACATCGATGGCGCTCGCGGTGTTCGCTTGCGACGCTCTGTGTCGGTCACGATCGATCCTCCTCGTAGAAGATGCGTGTGACCTTATCACGGCCGACCGGCATCTCCTTGCGGCTCGGGGAAGCCAACGTCGTAGCGGCTGATCGGATCGACTGCGACTCCGGGCGGATTTCTTCTTCGGTCCACCCTGCTTGGATTCAGATAGAATCGGGCTCATGAGTGATGCGTATTCGGGTTCCGGCGGCTCCGGTTCGCAACCGGACCGCCCGCTTGGCAAGGCCCGGTCCACCGGATTGACCATCCTGCTGGTGCTCGTCACCTTCGGCATCTGGTCGCTGTTCTGGATCTTCTGGACCGGTGAGGATCTCAAGCGCTATCGACACGACGGATTGGGTGGCGTCGCGCACCTGGTCCTGTGGATCTTCATCAGCCCCGTCGTCATGTTCCTCATGGCCGACGAGGTGGCGAAGATGTATCAGGATGCAGGCGAGGAACCTCCGATCACGGCGATCTGGGGCCTGTGGTTCCTGTTGCCACTGATCGGCAACATCGTCTGGTACGTCCGGATGCAGTCTTCGATCAACGATTTCTGGATTGCACGGGGCGCACCGGCAGCGACCGGTGTGTAGGGAGCTGATCCGCAATCGTGACGTGGATCTACGCCGACAGGTCGTTGGGGGCGAAGGTCACGGTCATCGGCCCGACGTTGAGCGTGGCCCGGTCGTCGCCGCGATAGCGGCCGGTCTCCAGGAAGGCTCCCTCTTGTAGCTCATATGTGACGATCTCGGGCCCGGCCTCGTCGAGGTCGACGATCCAATATCTCGGCAGGTCGGCCTTCTCGTACTTCTGGAACTTCCGGATCAGGTCCGCCCCCCGGCCGGCGGAGAGCACTTCGACGGCGAGATGCGGCGTCGACCCGAGACGGATGTCCTCGTCGGTGTCATCGAAGACGAGGACATCCGGAATGAACTCGTCGGCACTCGGTTTCCACGCCCATGCCGGAGTGGCCGCCACGCCGGCGGGCGCGGCTTGCTTGATGAGTTCGCAGAGCGAGTGCGCGACATCCTGGTGTGATCGACTCGGTGACGGACTCATGACGAGCATCCCGTCGACGTACTCGCCACGGACGTGGTTAGGGAGGGCCCGGTACTCCTCCCAGGACATCGGTGTGCGGTCGAGTCGTTCTGTTGTTGGCATTGCAGCATTCACGGTACCCCCACCAGTCGGGATGCGATACCGACAACGTATCTTGGGGGTGTGACGGAAACGCTGCCGACGGGCGGTCCGCCGCGTCGGCCGGGTACCGGCGCGGTCGCTATCGTTTGCGGAGCGAAGCGTCGAACCGGAGGGAGTCGACTGTGGTGGATTGGGAAGACACACCCACTGCGGATTCGGGAGTGGGCATCGCCGCGAGTCTCGGGCCGCGATTCTTGGCCCGGCTCATTGATTCCTTCCTGATCGGTTTCGCGAGCGTCTATGGCATATGGATGGCCGGCGATGTCGGTGTCTTCACTGTGAGTCTCCTCTCCGTCGCGATCGTCATCGCCTACTTCACTCTGATGGAGTCCTACACCGGCCGAACGGTCGGCAAGATGCTGCTGAAGCTCAAGACCATCGGTCCCGACGGCGGGAACCCATCGCTCGAGATGGCGTTCCGTCGCAACAGCTGGTACCTCCTCAGCATCGTTCCGTACATCGGAGGGTTGGGCGAGATCGCGGCGGCGCTCTACATAGCGATGACGATCAGCCGGTCGCCGGCGAACATCGGGTGGCATGACACCTTCGCGGGCGGGACCCGGGTGGTCCCGGTGGGGCGCTGATCGCCGGTGACGCATGGCAAGACGCTGCACCGGCTTGTGGATCTCTGGTGGCTGTGGGCGATCGCGGCACTCGTAGCCGGTGCCGTCACCACCGCAGCCGCTCAGGGCTTCCCGATCGTTGAGCTCGAACTCGCAGGGACGGCGAATCGGGCAGACGACGTGATGCGCGGCGTCGATCCCGGCGTCGTCCGGTCGGCGATCCTGTGGGACTTCCTGTTCATCTTCTTCTACGCCCCGGCGCTGTTCTTCGGATCCCTGTGGGCGAGGCGGCACTTCGTCGGTGAGTTCGGTCGGAAGGCCGGGACCGTGATCGCCGCCGGTGGTCTCATCGCTGGAGCACTCGACCTGGTCGAGAACGTGGCGATGCTCGCCTATCTCAGCGGCTGGAGAGCCTGGATTCCGCTGAGCGCGTTGATGGCGATCCCGAAGTTCGCCCTCGTCCTGCTGGCCGTCGTCTACATCCTCGCCGGCGCCGTTCTTGCGCTCGTCGGGAAGATCACGCACCGCCGATAGGAAGCAGCGACCGCTCGGTGCGTTTCACGGACGGGTGAACGGAGCCCCCGGTGATCGGAGGATCCGCCGGTCGGTGGTCACTGCGATCAACTCGTACCCGGGGAAGCGGCTCAGCCAGTCAAGATCTCCGAGACCTGAGGCGAAGACGGCGGTAGCCAGGGCATCGGCGATCCCGAGATCGGGGCCGACGATCGAGACGCTTGCCACGTTCTCGTCGCGGTCTCGCACGCCCCAGATGTGGGCGCCTCGCTCGTACCGACCGGAGGTTGCGATGGAGTTGTTCAGTAGCTCCACCGTGCCGAGCGTCGCCTCGGCGTCGAGGGGATCCCGGATACCGATGTGCCACGCCTCCGCCCCGGGAGGGGCCCCACGAGCAACGATGTCGCCACCCGCCGAGACCAGGTACGAATCGATCCCGGCCCCGGTGAGGACCCGGGCGGCCGCTTCGACCGCCCAGCCCTTCACATAGCCGGATGGGTCGAGACGTCCATCGGGGCGGTGATCGAACGCTCCCCGGGTCTCGCGTTGCAGCACATCGCACGCAGCGAGTACGTCCCGGACCTCCGGGTCGGCATCGTTGATCGACAGGTCGCCGCGAGCGATTCGCGAGATCTCGCTGTCCCGTCTGAAGACACTGAACATGGCGTCGACCCGGTGCAGCAGCGCAACCGCATCGTCGAGTGTGCTCTCCGAAAACTGAGGCTCGCGGATGTCGAACAGGACGGCCGTCCCCATGACGTGCTCCACGCGGGTCGGTGACGGGATGTCGATCAGATCCCCGCCTCGTCCATCGCCGACCGGATCGACGCCGTGTAGGCGCTCCACGTGACCGTTGCACCCGTGATGGCGTCGATGTCTGCGCTCTGGGTGCTGATCACAGCCTCTTCGTACAACGGGATCACCTGGTTGTTGATCCGTTGGGACTTCCGATCGGTCGGTTCTGCGATGGTGACGATGTCCACCATCTCGCCATCCTCGATGATGACCTCCACCTGGAACGGTCCGAACTCCGTCGGGACGCTGGCGCCGAGCGCGGAGCCGTTCACCGGCGTCGTGATCGTGGTGCTGGTCGATGAAGGAGCAGCCGATGTTGACGTGGTCGATCGATGGACTTCCGTGGTGGGCGCGACCGTTGGAGGCGGTTCACCGGTGGTGGTCGACGGTGCAAGCGGCGTCGCCTGTGCAAGCGCCATGTCGCTGGTGACGGCCGTAACCAGGCCGGTGTCCGGGTTGAACAACAGCAACAATCCGATGACAAGAAGACCGATGAGGCTGAGGGTGCGTTTCATAACTCACTGAATCGATTCGTGGAAGTATCCCTCGCGAACATGAGGAGAGGATGAGAGCGGCCTCCGAGAAGCATGAGAACGTGTCCCGCCGATTCTTATTGCCCTCTCATCCCACAACCAGGTTGCTCACATCTTGGGGTGCTTCCATGTGCGGCGAAGCGCATTGGAGAGGCCTGTGACGAAGACGATGAGTCCGACATATCAGGTGAGGCGACCGGGGGAGCGATCTCCGGCTCGCAACCACCGGACGCTGCGGCTGTTCGCCGTTGATGTCTTCCTCTTCGTCGTGTTCATCGCCGTCCTCAACGTGCCCCTGACAGGCCTGGCCATCCATGAGTGGCTCGGCATCGGGATCGCCATCGCGCTGATCGTGCACCTGCTTCAGCGCGCCAAGTGGGTGATCACGACAACACGGCGCTTGATGTCGGCGACCTCTCTGCAGAATCGCGTCCACTACCTGCTGATGGTGGGACTCTTCATCGGCTTCGTGTCGATCATCGCTTCGGGGCTTCTCATCTCAGAGGTGGCGCTCCCGTGGATCGGTGTCACTCCGGTCGGCGGGGCGTTCTGGCTCTGGCTACATCTGGCATCCGTCGGCTGGGTGATCTGGCTGACGGCGATCCACCTTGCCGTCAACTGGCGATGGATCGTCAGCGCGTCCGATCGCCTCATCTTCAAGCGGTTCGCGCGGGCGGGGAGCGAACGATGACGACCACACGACGGGTCGTGACCATCTTGGTCCTCGCACTCGGGGTTCTCACGGTCTGGGCCCTGGTCGCCAGGACGCCCTGGGCCGGTACCGTCGATCCGCTCACGGCCGGTAAGGCGTTCACGCATCCGGTCGAGCCGTTTCGCGAGATCGCGGGAGCGCTCCTCGTGGCGATCCCGTCGGTGCTGCTCATCCGGTCGGGTTGGTCGTGGTTCGCACGGGTGATCCTCGGCCGTGAAGCGCAGCGGCGTGTCCGGATCCAGCGGGCTGGGGGATCGACCCGTTCCCCTCACCAGGCTGAGACCGGCGAGTCGATTCTCGGCGGGTAGCAGAGGTATTCGGCCCGGCGACCGGCGGCATCGCCCGGTCGACAACGGTGAACAGCCGTCACGTCCGCGACGCTCCTGGAGGCGATGCCATGTGTAGGGTCGCTCCTCGATGAGCGGGTTGGATGCCACACAGGTCACGGATGACCGCGGCGGCCTGATGACGTCGTGGGGGGCCCTTGTGGTGCTCTGTCTCACGATGTTCATCGTCGTACTCGACACGTCGATGATGAACGTCGCTGTCCTGCAGCAGACCCTCGGACTCGACGCTCTGGGGGCCGGCGTCGTGCTACTGCCCCTGTCGG
>JAYEIJ010000034.1:11894-17751 GCA_034660035.1 Actinomycetota bacterium
TGTCGGGAGCGCCTATGCCAGCAGGTCGTTGGGGGCGAACTCGACGGTCATCGGCCCGACGTCGAGTGTGACAGCGTCACCGCCACGGAAGCGGCCGGTTTCGACGAAGACGCCGTCGCGCTGTTCGTAGGTGACGATCTCGGGCCCGGTCTCGTCGAGGTCGATGATCCAGCAGCGGGGCAGCCCCGCCTCGGCGTACTTGCGGTACTTGCGGATCAGGTCGGCGCCCCGGTCGGTGGAAAGCACCTCGACGGCGAGGTGAGGTGTGCCGGTGAGTCGAAGATCGTCTCCGGTCTCGTCGAAAACCATCACGTCGGGAATGAACTCGTCGTCGACGGGCTTCCAGCCCCAAGCGGTCTCGATGCCGACGCCGACGGGCTGGGCGCTTTCGAGTATCTGGGCCAATCGGCGAGCTACGTGTTGGTGGCGTCTGGTCGGTGACGGACTCATGACGAGCGTTCCGTCGATGTACTCGCCACGCACCTCGTTGTCGAGGGCTTCGTACTCGTCCCAGGACATGGGTGTTCGGTCGAGGTATTCGGTCGTTGGCATTGCAGCATTCACGGTACCCCCTCCAGACGGGATGCGATAGCGACAACGTATCGGCCGGGTGTGACGAGAACGGCGGTCCGTCGGAGATGCGATCCGGTCGCGAAAACGAATCGGGCATCCCGTCGATCGGAAGTCTTCCATCGCGGTCTCGAATCCCATACGTTGCGGCTATGACCACTGCATCAGAAGAAGAGGACCGCCAGAGATTCATCCTCGACATCAGCCGCAAGATGGACGCCTTCCGCGAAGAGCACCTCTCCGATGATCCGGACTGGGACCCGTTGCACGCCGCGCTCCCCAGGGAACATTGCAACGGCTTCATGTGGATGTACCGCACGGATTGGCACGGCGAGACCATCGAGCACTACAAGCACGGCATCACCCGCCACTACCTCCATCTCGACCACAGTGGACACGCCTACCTCTACCGTCCCGATGAGTACGTCGAGACACCGGTCGGCATCGCCATCGAGCTTGTGTTCGCGGATCTCGGGTCGATGGGGGCGACCCGGGAGACCGCGTACAACGAAGCGTACGTTCGCGAGAAGCACCGCAAGGCCCGCGAGATGGGCTGGACGGTCATCTCCTAGCGAGTCGGATGCGGACGTCGCATCGCCATTGCTGAACACGACGCACCGTTCGGTGACGAACTGGGTAGTACCTATGCCCTACATGGGGTAGCATATGAGTATGAAGTTGAGTGTGAGCCTGCCGAGCGAAGATGTCGAGTTCCTCGACGAATACGCCCGGTCCCAGGGCTATCGGTCGCGTTCTGCCGTGGTGCATACCGCCGTTCGTATGCTGCGTTCGGCCAAACTCGGAGACGCCTACGCAGACGCCTGGCAGGAATGGTCCGGGTCGGATGACGCCGGCCTGTGGGACGGCACTGCCGGCGACGGGTCGGCGGTCGACTGATGCTGCGTGGGGAGATCCGGGTGGTCGATCTCGATCCTGCGCGTTCGGGAGAGGCCGGCAAGCGTCGCCCTGCCGTGATCGTGTCGAACGATGGTGCGAACGCCACAGCGGCGCGACTGGGTCGCGGCGTTGTGACCGTGGCGCCCGTGACCTCGAACGTGGATCGCGTGTACCCCTTCCAGGTGCTGCTCGCTGCTGATGAGTCTGGACTCGCGGGCGACTCGAAGGTCCAGGCGGAGCAGGTTCGGTTGGTGTCCGTTGACCGGGTGGCCGAGCAGATCGGGATCGTTCCTGCCACCCTGATGATGAAGGTTGACGAGGCTCTCCGGCTCCACCTGGCGTTGTAGGAGCACGCTGAGCAATGCATGTCGCCCACCTCAACGACCGGGCATCCCCACGCGCTGTGGCTCGGCTCCGCCATTCCGACACAAGGAGTGGCGAAACCTCATCCTTGCGCCTGGCGCGCCCGGCCGCCGATCTGAGCAACGGCATTGCTCAACACACTCCTAGCGGTTGCGGATCCTTCCCCGCTGAGCGCCTGCTTCGGCTGAAGGCGAGACTCGCTCTCGCCGGGGGTACCGGTTCAGCAGAGGGAATGCCGATTCCGTGCAGGCTACGATCACTCTGGACGTCGGGGCAATCAACGGAGTAACCGCCGGATGAGTATCTGCCGTTGACGAGCGGTGGCACCGGGCGACCGTCTGATGCGGCCGAATGACGAGACGGCGCAGAGGGAGTCAATATGGCGAAGAAACTGGCTGCAGAGTTCCTCGGAACAGCGATGTTGCTCTTTGTCGTCGTTGGGACCGGGATCATGGTCGCTCCGATCGCTGCCGACGATTCAACAGAGACGATCACCTCCGTCGGTGCCGCTCTTCAACTGTTCATCGTCGGTGTGTCGGTTGCCGTGGGCCTCGCCGTGATCATCATGCTGTTCGTGACCGTCTCCGGTGCGCACTTCAACCCGGTTGTGACCATGGTGAACATGATCGACCGCTCTATGGACCTCGCGACCGGAACCGTCTACATCGTCGTGCAGTTCCTCGGAGCCGCCTTCGGCGTGATCATCGGAAACCTGATCTTCGGTCTCGACCCCGTCACGATCTCACAGACAGTCCGGACGGGTCCGGTCCTTCGGTTCTCCGAGATGGTGGCGACCTTCTTGCTCATCCTCGTCATCCTCGCACTCGTCCGCACCGGGCGGGCATCCGGAATACCGTGGGCCGTGGGCGGGATCGTGCTGGTCATCGTGCTTGCCACGTCGTCCACGGGTTTCGCGAACCCTGCTCTCACACTGGCACGAACCCTCACCGACACGTACACGGGGATCGATCCGTCGTCGGTGGGCCCGTTCATCACCGCACAGATCGCCGGCGCTCTGCTTGCACTCCTGCTGGCAGCCTGGATCTTCCCGAAACCCAAAGAGACGTAGGGCCGTCGACTCGGCCTGTCCAGAACCGTCCCGGCGGTTGCCTCGATGTCCGGTGGCTCCCGGCGTGCCTGATGTGCCATCGAGACGAGCGGGAAACGAGAATGGACTCTGCGGCAGACGATCTGTATCGGACACAGCTCTCCATGGGGGTTTCCGGCTCCGTTCCGGCGAAGAGCGATGCACCGGACCGCCTCCCGGGCGGTTGGGTACGCTTGAAGGGCAGGACCGGGAGCGTGTGTCCCGGTCGGGGAAGAGAGGAACAGCATGGTGCACGACCCGGGAGTTGAGCAACTGCTCATCAAACGCATGGAGAGCACGGCGAAGGCCCGCAGAGACGTACTCAAGAGTTACGCCGCAGGGGACTGGGCAAGCCTGGCGACACCCGAGCAGACGGTGAACCGGCTCGAGTACCTCCAGCACTCCGACGCGGCTGAAGACTATGCCGCCCGCCGCTCAGAGGAGTCTGAGGCCCTGGAAGATGGCGTGCAGATGGCATCGAGCGATGAACCATCATCCGCCGGGTCGAACCGTCCCGGCCAGATCGTTTTCGAGAAGATCATCGGCCGCTCCGAGATCATGCCGATCCGGTTCATGCACACTGGATCCCGGGTAGCCCGATCGATCGGACGGATCGTCTCCCGGACGCAGCGCCGAGCCAACGGTACCGGGTTCCTTGTCTCTCCACGGTTGATGCTGACGAACTCCCACGTACTGCGCCATCGAGCAGATGCCCGAACCAATCTCGTGCAGTTCAACTACGTCGCCAACGCCGACGGTTCTGCGGGTGCACCCGTCGAGTTCGAGTTCCAGCCGGATGTGTTCTTCCTCGAAAGCCCGATCGAGGAGCTGGATTGTGCCCTGGTCGCGGTCGAGCCGGTCAACAGCAAGGGAGTGGATCTCGACCGGTTCGGCTGGTCCCCTCTCGTGGGCCGGGTCGGCAAGGAGCATCCCGGAGAGCGCGTCAACGTGATCCACCACCCGGGCGGCAGCACCAAACAGGTCTCGCTGCGTGAGAACTTCGTTGCACTGATCCTCAACCAACACCTGCACTACATGACGGATACGGCTCCCGGTTCGAGCGGATCACCGGTCTTCAACGATGAGTGGGAGGTGGTGGCGCTGCACCACGCAGGCCTGGAGATCACCGACGAGGATGAAGTCAAGTCGTACCGGGACGCTCTCGGCAGCAACCTTCCCGGCGGCAGCGACGCTGAGGACGGCACGGTGACCGTGAACGAGGGCATTCGAATCAGCCAGATCGTCGCGTGGCTCGGCAGAGAGGCCGAATCGATGACGGGCAAGGCCCGGGCGTTGCTGGACGAAGCGCTCGTCGATGCATTCGAGGCAGCTACCGATGCTCCGATCGACATCAAGCCGCCGGCGCCGGGCGGCGGGTCCGTCACGATCAACATCACGGTCGGTGAAGGAACCGAACCCGTCATCACTACCAGCCGGGGAGAACCTGCGGCGGGCGCAACCATGTTCGAGCTCTTCAAGGGAGAGGAGCAACGGAGCGTGTTGCGGGGTCTGTCATACCTGCAGCGGCGGCGGGAGGATGATTACCTGCCGACCGACGCCGAGCGGGTCGATCGCACGAACGAGTACTACGGAGACTTGCCGGCCGAGGTGGGTGCCGGGCAACTCTCTGAAGCCGAACTGTACGACAAGCTCAACGAGCGCGTCTCCGAAGCGGGCGGTTTGACGGTGGCGGGAGCGTTCCCGGAACGCCTCGAGGGCCTCGAGTCGCTCCATCGAACGGCGATGGAAGGTCGTGGTCTCGAATCCAGACTGGTTCTGGAGGACGTCAAGTACGACCGCTCGCGCTCACACCTCTACACGTGGGTCGACATCCACCCGGACCGGATGCTCCATTGCATCTACACCGGCGCCTTGATCGCACCGGAGCAACTGCTGCTGAAGGATCTCGTCACCGAACTGGACATGGCCGACGATCTTCCCCGCCGCTTCAGGAACAACCAGTTCTTGAACTGTGAGCATGTGGTTCCGCAATCGTGGTTCCACGAGGAGCCCGTTGCCCGGGCCGATCTCCATCATCTGTTCGCCGCCGACGGTGCCGCCAACAACTTCCGCAGCGATTCGGTCTACCGGATGCTCGATGACGACCCCGCCGCTGCCCCCGGTCCTGCGAACCTTCCCGAGTACATCCCCCAAGCCGGTCTCAAGGCCACCGGCCCCAAGCGATTCCAGCCGTTCAGATCGAGATCGATCGTCGCCCGGGCGACGCTGTACTTCCTGATCGCTCACAAGGGGAAGCTGGGTCCCTCCGTCATGGATCAGGAAGCGATCGACGTGCTCATCGAGTGGTCGAAACAAGCCGATCCCGAGGAGTACGAGATCCACCGCAACGAGTCAATCTTCGAGATCCAACAGAATCGCAATCCGTTGATCGACTTCCCGGAGTGGGTGGACCACATCGACTTCCTGCGCGGGGTGGGCTCTACCCACTCCTAGCCGAGCACGTGCTGCGCCTCGAGGTGCAGCGAACCTGCGAGCGTGGTCGGCTCACCCGGCTGCGTCGTTCGGTGATCATGGGTCTGGAAACGGGGCCGGTTGTCTCGTACGGTGTTGCAATGGCGATCGACGTCACCGGGCCGGGCCATCACCGCGGTCGCACACCGGCGAACAAGGGGAGAACCTACCCCGCTGAGGTGCTCACGCCCGATGAGGTGCGGCGACTGCTCGCTCAGTGCTCGGCGACGTCGAGCACCGGGACCCGCTATCGAGCGCTGATGTCGTGATGCTGATCGGTGCAGATCGGACCGGTCGTCATCTCGAGATCGGAGTTGCCGCGACTGAAGGTGTCAAGTTCGTTGTCCATGCCATGCACGCGAGGCCCGGGTTCCTGAGGTGAGTGTTGTGCCCAGATCAATCCAAGACATCCTCGACCATGCCGACGAGATGGCAGAGCACTTCGAGGAGTATGAGCCGACCGAAGGT
>JAYEIJ010000035.1:0-17463 GCA_034660035.1 Actinomycetota bacterium
AGATCGAGTTGGCCCAACCAGCGGCCGTAGTAGCCGGCACACACGATTGCCGTCTCACCGACCATGACGGGATCGAAGAGCGCCTGATGCTGGTGTCCACCGATCATCAGATCCACCGGGCTACCGGCGTCGATCAGCTTCTGTGCAACGGTTACGAGTCCGTCGTACGGGCCGCTGTCGTTCGTGCCCATGTGAGCGACGACGATCAGCGCGTCGGCCTCGGCGAGGATCATGTCCCGATAGTGAAGGACCGTCTCGGTCAGGTCCTTGAACTCCAAACCTGCGGTCGTGCCGATCAGCGTGACTTCGGGGGTTTCCTCTCCCGCGAGTCCCAGCACGCCGAGCTTGATCCCGCCGACGTCGAGGATCTCATACGGAGATGCCCACTCCGGGATATCCCACTCGGTCCCCTCGAGCACGACGTTGGCGCCGAGCCACGGGAACTCCGACTGGTTGATCCGGTCCACCAGGATCTCCTGGCCCTTGTCGAACTCGTGGTTCCCGAGAGCGGCGAGGTCGTAGCCCATCATGTTGTAGATGTCGATCGTGCTCTCGCCCAGCAGCAACTGCGAAATCGCCGGCGCAGCGAAGAACGCATCACCCGCGCTCATCAGCGCCACGTTCTCTTCACCAACCGACGAGCGAATGTCGTTGATGATCGAGGCCATGTAGGCAGAGCCGCCACGGCTCTTGTAGTCGGTCTCTAGACGACCGTGAAAATCGTTGGTATGCAGCACCGTTATCTCGGCGGTGTCGGCGGGGCCTCCATTGCCCGGATCCGCCAGTGCTGCAGTCGGAATGATCAAGGCCAGCACCATGGCCAGGATCAGAAGCGCACTTCGTTTCGTCAACATCACGAACACCTTCCATTTCTCTCGCGGCTCGTGTCCATTCAGCGCTCACCGGCGCGAGTACCCAAAGACGCGCCAGCCCTCCAACACTGCACTACCGCGCCGTGAGGCGATAGAGAACAAGGTCACACGCGGGAGCAATTCTTCGGCAAGAACTCCGATGCGTGGTTGCCTCACGCGAGAAGCGAGACCGGTTACTCCGCCATCTCGTAGGCGTCGCGCTGGGCGTAGACGTGGTCCCGCCACACCCGTTGATACCTGGCATCGTCTTGGGCAGGCTTGCGGATCATCGCCATGCAGAACTCGCCCTGCTCGGCTGTGGTGGCCGCCTTGCCATGCAACTCGACGGCGAATGCCGAGAAGTCGCGCACGGTGACATCGAAGATCTCGTCGACGAGGTCCTGCTCGATTCCGTAGATCTCGGCGTTCTCCAGCACCAACTGGGCGTAGACGATGAGCGTGAAGATCTCCCCCACGGCCAGCAGCCAGTCGGTGTCCTTCGACTGCGCCTCGGTTGGTGGCTGTGCTGCCAGCATCGCCTTGAACGTCGCCGTCTGCTCGGCGAACACCTTCACGTTGGGAAGATCGAAGCGTTCGAAGATCGGGGCATAGTCGTGGAACTGGATGCCCCCGAGCCCCTTCGTCGGACCTTGATCGAAGAGGAAGTCGTCGTTGGCGGCATCATTGCGCCGACCCACCGCTGGCAGGTCGGTGGGAGCGAAGAAGTAGTTCTTCATGAACTTGACGATGAGAGCGATGTTCACGTGCACCGTGCCCTCTAGTTTCGGCAGCGCCCGGATATCGCGAGCGGCCATCTCGAAGTAGCCGTCCTTCTCGAAGCCCTTCGCCGCGATCACGTCCCACAGGTGATTGATGACGTCTTCACCCTGGGTCGTCACCTTCATCTTGACGACCGGGTTGTAGAGCAGGTAGCGACGGTCATCGCGGGTTGCCGACCGCATGTAGTCCGAGGCTCGCAACGCCACGAGTTTCATCGCCACGAGACGTGCGTAGGCGTCGGTGAAGAGGCGCTTGACGTGGGGGAAGTCGGTCACCGTCATGCCGTAGAGGTGACGATGGGCTGCATGGTGGATGGCCTCGTAGAAGGCATGAGTGCACATGCCGATCGAGCCCCACCCGAGGTTGTACTTGCCGATGTTGACCGTGTTGAGCGCAGCGTTCCACGCCGCTTCTCCCCTGGACAGGATGTCGGCGTCGGTGACGGGGTAATCGTCCAGGGCGTACTCGGCGACGTAATCCTGGCTGTGCACCACATTCTTGACGAGCCGGTAGTTGAAGTGCTGCGAGTCGGCGGCGAAGAAGCAGTACTCACCGGTGTCGGCGATCTTGGCGAACGTCGACACGATGGCGGCCTGATTTCCGTTGCCGATGTAGTACTTGCTTCCGTTGGCCAGATAGGTGCCGTCGCCTACGGGAGTCAGCGTCATGTCGGTCGAGTAGAGGTCGGCGCCGTGTTCCCTCTCCGAGAGACCGAAAGCGAAGATGGCTCCATCGTCGAGCAGCGCAGCCGTTCTCTCCTTGATGGCTTCGTTGTCGCTCATCCAGATGGGTCCGAGACCGAGCACGGTCACCTGCCACACGTACCAGTAGGGCAGGCCGTAGAAGCCGAGGATCTCACCGAATTCGCAGTTGCGCCACGTGTCCCAGCGGGTGTCGTCGCTGCCGTATTCGGCCGGTGTGCACATCGTGGCGAAGATGCGCTCTCTCCCCAGGAAGTCGACGAAGTCCTGGTACCAGACCGCGGCGTGGTCGTCGTCCTTGATGCTGCGCAGTCCCTTGGTTTCGAAGAACTCGACGGTCTTGCGCATCACCTCGGCTGAGCGTTCGTCCGGGTAGTCACGCTGAAGATGGTGGGGATGGAGGAGGAACATTGTGCGGCTCCTTGATCGAGTTCCGACTCGCGACCCGGGTGCCGGGGCCGTTCTCGACCGAGGATAGGCCGAGCGAATGGACCGTCTGTCGTGGTGTGGAACGATGAGTGGGTGGCGCCCTGATGGTCCCGGCAGTTCCAGCCGCCGTCGGGCATGACCACGGAGAGCAGCAGCTCGGCGATCGAGTCGACCCTCGGATCCTCTACATCGAAGTAGGAAACAAGCGACAGGACCATCCCATTGACGCAGCGCTCGGCGAGGTCACGACCCGACCAGTACGACACGCCGCCTTCCACCCAAGTGGCGTCGTCGAGGAGTCTCACGCATCCCGAGATCGCCCCGTCGTTGGATGGAGTCAGGCCGAGCCTCCGCAGGAGCAACAGCGTGTACGTGGTCGAGGTCCACTTCGGCGAGTAGAGCCCACCACCCCACGTACGGTCGGCATCCTGGACATCCAGCAGCCTCCTCCCCCAGCCGGTCAGTCCGACCTGGATCTGTGTTTCTTCCCAGATCGCGGGATTGCGGTCCAACAGATCTCGCTCAACTTGCCAGCGAACGGCAGGATCCGCCACCGCGAGTCAATCGAGAACCGGATCACTCATGGGTCCATCGTGCGTGGCCACTTTCGAAACTGCAAGCCCGCGAGAGAGTGCGCCCTGATCCTCGGTAAGACCTACCCGGACGTACCACCGACGACCGCCGAATCGGTCAGGTTGTGGAGGCGGACCTGGGAGCGAGAGACGAGTCGATCCTCTGCTGGGTCGCTCATCTCGACCTGCCATACCTGTTGTGACCGTCCCCGGTGGATCGGCGTGGCCACGGCGCGAATGGTGCCCTGGCGCATCGGGCGGTAGAAGTCCGTCGAGTTAGAGACACCGACCGCTCCGGCCATGTCATGCTCCATCGCGTAGACGGCCGCCCCGACCGAGGCCGCCGTTTCGGCCAGGAGACAGTAGATCCCGCCGTGCACGAGGCCGTAGGGCTGGAGGTGCCGCTCGTCGACGTCGAGTGTCAGAACGCATCGGTCCGGCCCGACTTCTTCGTACTCGATGCCGATGAGCCCGAACAGGCCCTTGTGCGAGTCGTTGTTCGTCTCCATCAGGTCGACCTCCGGATCTGCGATACGGTGCACCCTATCGCACCCGCCGCAGCGCCCTGCAGGTTGCGACGGGTGTGGTCGATTCCACATTCCCATGTGTCGCGTGTCCCAACTCGTCGTGCTTCGATACGATGACGACACGAGCACCGACGACAAGGAGTGACCGATGTTCCATCACGTAGCCATGTTCCGCTTCAAGGAAGGAACGACGGCCGAGCAGGTCGACGCCGCCACCACAGCCCTCAGGGCACTGCCGTCGCAGATCGATGTCCTGACCAGATACAAGTGCGGCCCCGACGCAGGGATCACCGACGGGTCATGGGACTACGTCGTCGTCGCCGATGTGGCCGACTCCGACGACTTCGCTACCTACCGGGACCATCCGGCGCACCGTGCGGTCGTCACCGACTTCATGGCCCCGATCATCGCCGAAGGCGTACGCGTCCAGTTCGAGAGCTGACCAGACGGGAGCGCCCAAAGCGAGGCGCCCCATTCCGCGGGCTGTCGGCACCATATAGAACGTTATGAACCCTGGGGATGCGGTGTTGGGTAGGTCGGCGCCGCGGGTAATCATTGGTCGGACAGGCAGTTGACGGCCGAAGAGGCGAAGCAGTCGGCGCCGGTGGCATCGAGGATTGGCCCATACATGAGCGACATGACCATCACTTTCCTCATCCTCGGGGTGACGATCCTGCTGTTCATGTGGGGCCGATGGCACCCGGATCTGGTGGCCGTCGGATCGTTGCTGGCGCTCTACCTGTTCGGTGTCGTCGATCTCAGCGAGGCATTCTCCGGCTTCGCCAACTCGACCGTGGTCTTGATCGCCTCCCTCTTCATCGTCGGCGAAGGTCTCAGTCGAACCGGGGCAACCGCCTACTTCGGGGACAAGCTGATCGGCGCTGCTCGAGGCAACGCTCTCCGCCTGCTCGTGCTCTCCATGGCCGCCACGGCGATCCTCTCAGGGTTCATCTCGAACACGGGAACAGTCGCGACCCTGATGCCGGCCGTCGTGCTGGCATCGTGGGGAGTCCGCAAGGTCCCGTCGGCCTACCTGATCCCGATCGCGTTCGCCGCCAACGCCGGTGGACTCCTCACGTTGACAGGGACTCCACCCAACATCGTGGTGACCGATGCCCTGCATGCCGCCGGATTTCGGGCGTTCGGATTCTTCGAGTTCGCTCTGATCGGCATCCCTCTCCTCGTCGTCGGCGTCGTCTACATGGCAACCCTCGGTCGCCGTCTGCTCCCAACCCGTCGCTCCGGAGATGCCCCACCAGTCCTCGAAGAAGAGATGGACGAGCTCGCCGAGTTGTACTCCCTCGACGGAGACCTCTATCGCATGCGGGTTCGCAAACCCTCGCCTCTCGTTGGCTCGTCGCTGCGCGAATCAGACCTCGGACGTCGGTTCGGCATCTCGGTGCTCCAGATCGAACCGCACCCCGGGGAGCCGAACCTGCTCGAACAGACGCTCCCCTCCCCGGTTCGCGAACGCATGGAGGCCATGACGGCGGAACCGCCGACGCTCCCCGACCCCGACCAGACGATCAACTACAACGACGTCCTCATCGTCAGCGGAACACGCGGTCAGGCCCATGAACTCGAAGTGGCCATGCAGCTCGGCGTGCTGCCGGTCGACGACGCCGGTCAGGAACTCGGAGAACTGCTCTCACAGGAGATCGGCATCGCAGAGGTGCTGCTCACACCGCGCTCGTCGTACATCGGCAGGGCCGTGTCCAAAGGTGCCGTCGGTAGGACGTTCGGCGTCGTGATCCTCGGACTCCGTCGCGGCGATCGAGTACTTCCGACCACAGAACCACTCAGGTTCGGAGACGCTCTGCTCGTTCGGGGGACGTGGAAGGCGATCAAGATGATCGCCGACGAGCAGCGCAACTTCGTCGTGGTCGGCCAGCCCGAGGAGATGGCCTCTCAGGTCACCGAACTGAACGCGAAGTCGTGGCTCTCGATCGGCATCCTTGTGGCGATGGTGGCACTGATGGTGACCGGGTTGGTACCCGTGGTGATCGCAGCGATGCTGGCCTCCGGGGCGATGCTCCTGACCGGGTGTCTGACGAGGACCCAGGCCTACCGGGCGATCTCCTGGTCCACGGTGATCCTCATCGCGGCGATGATTCCGATGGCGGTGGCACTCGAGAGCACGGGCGGGGCTCAACTCATTGCAGACGGATTGGTCGACACGGTTGGGAGCCTCGGTCCCGTGCCACTGCTCGCAGGCATATTCCTCGTCACGACGGCCTTCAGCCAGGTGATCAGCAACACGGCCGCGGCGGTGCTGATGGTGCCGATCGTCCTGGGTGCCGCTGCCGGACTGGGCATCAGCCCTCACCCGCTCATGATGGGACTCGCCGTTGGTGCGTCGTCCGCATTCCTCACCCCGATCGGCACAGCCCCGAACCTCATGGTGATGGCCCCGGGCGGCTACCGATTCACCGACTACGCGAAGGCCGGCGCCCCGCTGCTCGCTCTCTTCCTCGCTGTCAGCCTCATCCTCATCCCCATCTTCTGGCCGTTCTAACGGCTCGCCGCTCGACCGACAAGCCATTCTCTCTGCTCTTGCGCAGATAGTGGGATACTCAGACCTTGGAGTACCGGCACACGCAGTGGGGATACACGGCGCTACCGACGATCATCTTCTTCGCAGTGATGGTCCCGATCGCAGCAGCCGATGACGACGTGTCGGTCACGATCAACGTCGCGATGGTTGCGTTCATCGTTGTGCTGCTCGCCGTCGTCCTCCTCTTCAGCCGGTTGGAAGTGACGGTGAGCGATGGGCGGATCGTCGCCGCGTTCGGCTTCGGTCGTCCACATCGGGAGATCGAACTCGCCGACGTCACGGCCGTCCGACAGGTCCGCAACACGTGGATACAGGGATGGGGGATCCGCAAGATCACGGGCGGGTGGATGTACAACGTGTGGGGTCTCGACGCCGTCGAGGTGGAACTCTCAACCGACAGCGTGTTCAGAATCGGGACCAACGATCCCGAGAACCTCCTCGCCGCGATCTCTCTCCAGATCAAGCGGTAGCCGAGTCCCACTGGACGACTCGCGCTTCTTTGTACGGGCCGTTCTGCTCATCCGCTGATGTGATCGAGTTCCGGCATTGCAGACCGGTCGTTACGGAGACAGTTCGGTCGACCCGACGGCTCGCGCCGCCTGCTCGGCTCCACTCTGCATCGCCGCCGGGAGGTCCCGGTCATGCAACCAGGTCACCGCGAATCCTGCGAAGAAGGCATCTCCAGCACCGTTGGTGTCAACAGCGACGGGCACAGGCACCGCCGGCACATCCACCCAACCATCGTCCGCGGTAAGTCCCGAAGCCCCGTCGGCGCCGTGCGTGCAGACCGCAACGGTCGCCCCTTTCTGTACACGCTCCTCGAGAAAGCCTCGCCAGTCATCCATCGCCACGGAACTCATGAACAGATAGTCGGCCGCGTCGATGAACTCACGGTGATGTGGGTTGTCGCCGTCGTAGTCGTGGATGTCGACCCACAGGCGCTTGCCGGCGCCGGCCACCACTGGCAGAAACGCCCTGCAGTGGTCGTGGATGATCACCGAGACGAGGTCCGCTCTCTCAATGGCGTGACGCGCCGGGGAAGGATCGACATCGAAGGAATGAGATCCGGCGTTTGCGAAGATCGAGATGCGGTCGCCGTCGGCATCCATCAGGTTGACGTGCCGTGCGGTACCGAGCGGATCGATCTCGCCGATGAATTCGATCCCGCGGCGATCCATCTCGGTGCGAATCCGGGTCCCCGCCTCGTCGTCTCCAATGAGTGCCCAAAGGGTGACGTCTGCGCCGAGCGTCCGCAGGTTCATCGCCTTGCCTGCGCCCGACGACCCGACGGCTTCGTGCATGCCGGATGCGAAGATCGTCTGCGGCTCCGGGTCGGGGAACCGGTCGACGCTCACCATCGTATTCCATGCGACCCCGCCCAGGATCACCGCTCGCATCATCGCTCCTCACGGCACGGAGACGACACCGTACCTCAACGCATCGCGATCGGTGCCACCGACGCCGGGATCCCGACAATCTCCACCCGACCGACGTCAATTGCGTCGGGTCTCGGAAAGCACTGCACCGTCGGGCGCCCGCACGCGAACGATCATGGGCATCTGGCCCGGCAGGCTGTGCGTAGCACACGAGAAGCAGGGGTCGTAGGCGCGAAACGCCATCTCGATCTTGTTCAAGACGCCCTCGGTCACCTCCGAGCCCGCCGTGATGAGGCCCTGGGCGGCCTTCTTGATCGACATGCTGATCGGAGCGTGGTTGTTGGTGGTCCCGACGACCAGGTTGACCTTCTCGAGGATGCCCCGCTCGTCCGTGACGTAGTGGTGCGTCAACGTTCCCCTCGGCGCCTCGAGCGATCCGATGCCCTCCGTCGGCGTCTCCGTCGGGATCGTTCTGATGTGCGGGCTGGTGATCTCCTCGTCATGCGCGAGGTCGATCGTTCTCTCGGCCGCGTTCACGAGTTCGACCACTCGCGCCCAATGCGTGGCGAGGGTCTGGTGGACGGGCACCGCACCGCTGCTATCGCCGGTGAGCGTCTCGAAGTAGCGCTCGTACTCAGCCTGGGCGAGCGGTGTCGTCATGCCGTCACCGACGTTCAGCCGGGCCAGCGGGCTTGTTCGGTATACGCCGCTGTCCGGACCATCCTCGAATCCGTGCCAGCCCTTCGCCTTCAGATACGGGAACTTGAGATAGGTCCATGGTTCCACGTGTTCGGCGACGTAGTCGAGGTAATCCCGGGGATGGTACCTGACCACCTCAGCACCGTCGGGGTCGATGACCCGCACCATCCCCTCGTAGATGTTCGGACGGTTGTTCTCGTCGACGATGCCCATGGAGTGGAACCGGTGGGTGTAGGTGTCCGAGAGGATCAACTCGAGATACTCCGGATTGGCGAGGACGACGTCATTGAGGATTCCAATGGTGAACTTCGCCGCCTCCAGCAACTGCTCGGCCCGGTCGATGATCTCCGTGCGCTCCTGCTCGTTCACACCTTTGGTCACTCCGCCCGGAATCGACGTCACCATGTGGATCGTCTTGCCGCCGAGGATCTTCACGATGTCGTGCGCAGCCGCCCGTGCATCGATGACGACCTTGCCCGTGTCGATCCCGAGCTTGTGGATCATGCCGAGGATGTTCCGCTCCGTCGGCGGTGATTCGGGACCCATCACGAAGTCGGGGCCTCCCAGGACGAAGAAGTGAGTGATGTGATCACCGACAAAGAATGCGGAGTACATGAGTTCCCGGAGCTTCCGTGCCGCCGGGGGGATCTCCACATGGAATACGTCGTCGCACGCTTTCGCCGCGGCCAGGTGATGCGCCTCAGAGCACACGCCGCAGATCCGCGAGGTGATGCGGGGCATCTCCTCGACGGGCCTGCCCACACAGAACGCCTCGAACCCGCGAAGCTCGGGAACGATGAAGAAGCAGTCGGCGACCTCACCGTCGTCGTCGACGAAGATGTCGATCTTCCCGTGGCCCTCGAGCCGGGTGATCGGATCGATCAGGATCTCCTTCATGCTCCGACCTCCTCATGCTCGGATTCGGGCGGATCGACGGCGACCCGTCCGAGCGTCGACCTGGCCATCGAGAACCGGTAGAAGGAACCGACCGGGTCGACGACGCCGTCGAGGATGCGATCGATCTCTTCGGGATCTTCGGTGTCGATGACCGACGCTAGGGCGGCAACCATCTTCATCCCCTGGTCCTGAGAGTTGGGGGGAGGGCCGTAGCATCCGCGGCACGGCAGGCCGACCGCTACGCACAGACCGCCGCAGCCGCTGCGCGTGGCCGGCCCCATGCAGAGGATGCCCTGGTCGAGGAGGCACTTGCCGGGTTCGGGGATGATCTCGTGCGGCCTCACGAACCCCGTGATCTTCTTCTCCTCACGCTCATGCGGACACTCATCGCAACACGTCTTGTCGCCGGCTCCGAGGATGGTCCCCTTCGGAGGGAGGGGCTTGCCGTTCTGAAGGATGTCGATCACCGTCTCGAGAACCGCCCAGATCTGATGGGCCTGCGGCGGACAGCCGGGAACCGAGTAGTCGACGTCAACGACCTGGTCGAGGGTGCGCACCGTCTCCCAGAACTCCGGAAGATCGAGCATGCCGTACTCGGTGTTCGTGGCCGTCTGGGGGCGCACGTCGTCCGGGTTCACCGTCGACGGCGAGTCGCGATAGATCCAGTCCAGCGTCGCCTTGCGCGTGGTGGTGTTCGACAGCGCGGGGATGCACCCCTCAGAGGCGCACGAACCGAACGCGACCATAACCTTCGACTTGGCGCGGAGGAGCTTCGCCATGTGCTCGTTGTCGGAGTTGCGGATCGCGCCGTTGAACAGGCACAACGTGATCTCACCATCGTCGAGGACCTCGACGTCGTGGACCTTGAAGTCGACGGCAACGGGCCAGAACACGATGTCGAACGCGGCGTCGACGTCGAGGATCTTCTCTTTGATCTCGAGGACCGCGATCTCGCATCCGCCGCACGACGACGCCCAGTAGAGGGCGAGCTTCGGCTTGGCCGGTGCCTCGGATCCCGGGTCGGCGATGGTCTCGGCTTCGATGGTCATGTCTGCAACCTCAGTGGCCCGAGACTTCGGATCTCGCGGGCCATGTCGTTCGCGGTCTCTGCCCACTGGTCGCCCTCGCTCGCAGACACCCAGACGAGCCGCAGGCGCTCCGGGTCGATCCCGAATCCGGCGATCAGCCGCTTGAGGAGGTGCACCCGGCGGAGGGTCTTGTAGTTGCCCTCCTGGTAGTGGCAGTCGCCGGGGTGGCAACCGGAGATGATCACGCCGTCCGCCCCCAGCCGGAACGCCTTCGCAACGAAGGTCGGGTCCATCCTGCCCGAGCACATGACCCGGACGATGCTGACCGACGGGTCCCACTGGGTGCGGGAGATCCCGGCCAGGTCGGCGCCGGTGTAGCTGCACCAGTTGCAGAGGAACGCGATGATCCTCGGCTCCCACTCCTTCACGGTTGGTGCCTCGACGATCGTTTCATGGTCGACTACTACGGCCATCGTTCACCTCGATCCGACGGGTGCGAGGAGCCCGGTGAGCTCCGCGAGAATCTGGTCGTCCGTGAAACCGGAGCCGGTGATAGCCGACGCCGGGCAGGCGGCAACGCAGGTGCCGCACCCCTTGCAGAGAGCGTCGTTGATCACCGCCACCTCCATCTCGTCGTTGAACGTGATCGCGAGGTACGGGCAGAGGCTCAGGCACGTCTTGCACCCGCCGCACAGCGCCTCGTTCACCGTCGCCCGCACCGGGTCGATCAGGACCTGGCCTCTGCCGATCAGCGACAGGACCCGGGCCGCCGAGGCCTGCGCCTGGGCGACCGTGTCGGGGATGTCCTTCGGCCCCTGGCTGCACCCGGCGATGTACACGCCCTCGGTGGTCGTGCCGACGGGATCGAGCTTCGGATGCCGCTCCATGAAGAAGCCGTCGGGGCTGCGGCTCAGCGAGAAAAGCCTCGCCGTGCCCTCGGCGTCGGCCTGGGGCTCGAGCGCGTTGCACAGCACCACCATGTCGACGGGAATCTCCCGGAACTTGCCGATGAGCGTGTCTTCGCAGCGAACGAGGAGGTGCGGCCCGTCGCCGTTGCCGTGAGCCGGCACGACCTCGGCCACCTTGCCCCGGATCACCGTGGACCCTTCGTGCAAGACCCGGGAGTAGAACTCCTCATAGCCTTTCCCGAAGGCCCGCATGTCGATGTAGAACTGGTAGACGTCGGCGTCGGTGCGTTCCATGGCCAGGTGAGCGAACTTGAGGGCCGCCATGCAGCAGACCCGGGAGCAGTACCGGTTGTAGTGCTCGTCGCGGGACCCGACGCAATGGACGATCCCGATCGCCCGAGGCTCCTCGCCGTTTTTGAGCAGCACCTTGCCACCGGTCGGACCGGTCGCGTTCAGCATCCGCTCGAACTCGAGACTTGTCACGACGTTGTCGTAGCGTCCGTAGCCGTACTGGGTGATCCTCCGCGCGTCGAAGCTCTTGAACCCGGTGGCCACCATGATCTGCCCCACGTCGATCGTGGTGATCGTGTCCTCCATGTCGAGGTTGATCGCCTTCGGTGCACAGACGTCGTCACACGAATGGCACTCCACGCAAACGCCGCAGTGCAGGCACCGCTGCGCTTCCTTCCGAGCGTCCTCTTCGGAGAAGCCGAGATCGACCTCGTCGTAGTCGCTCACCCGCACGTCGACGAGGCGTTTCGGCATCGCGGCCCGGGGAACCTTCTCGATGTCGGTGTACCTCGGCGACTGTGCGTACGGCCGCTCCTCGAAACCGATCCCGGGGGCGGGCGACGGCATGTGGCTCTCGAATCCCTCAAGCGGCCGGCCCCGCAGGTACTTGTCGATCGCCTCGGCGGCGCGCCGTCCCTGCCCCATCGCCTCGACCACGGTCGCGGGGCCGAGCACCGCATCGCCGCCGGCGAAAACGTCCGGCATGCCGGACTGCAGCGACTCGCCGTCGACGTCGAGGGTGCCCCACCTGGTGAACTCGAGCGTCGTCGGTTCATCAGTCGAGGGGCTGCTCCAATTGCGGTCGGGGTGTTGGCTGATCGCCGCGATGACGGTGTCGAACTCCAACTCCCGGTTCGATCCGTCGATCGGCACCGGGCGGGGCCGCCCGCTCGAATCGGGTTCGCCGAGTTCCATCGTCACACACTCGAGGCCGCGAACGCGGCCGTCGGCGGCAAGCACCGAGACCGGAGCGACGAGGAACTCGAAGCGAACGCCTTCGGCGACCGCGTCGTCGAATTCATCCTCTTCGGCAGGCATCTCAGCGCGGGTTCTCCGATAGAGGACCGCAACATCGGCCCCTTCGCGTCGTGCCGCCCTCGCCGCATCCATTGCGGTGTTGCCGCCTCCGACCACGGCGACCCGTTGCCCCGTCTCCTGGGGCAAGCCGAGGTTGATGTTGCGGAGGTAGTCGATTCCTGTGACCACGCCGTCGGCATCTTCGTTCGGGATGTCGAGGGGAATCCCCTCCTGGGCGCCAACGCCCACGAAGACCGCCGAGTACCCGGAGCCGTTCAGGAGCCCATCGAGGGTGAAGTCGCGTCCGAGTTCGACGCCGGTCTTCATCTCGACGCCCATGCGCTCGATGTACTCGATGTCCCGGTTCACTACGTGGCGGGGACACCGGTAGGTAGGGAGGCCGACGGCGAGCATGCCGCCGAGTCGGTCGTGCTTCTCGAACACGGTGACCTTGTATCCGGCTGTTGCGAGGTCGAAGGCGCAGGTGAGGCCGGCCGGGCCGGATCCGATCACGGCGATCTTCTCTGCGTGATCGTGCTCGGGGGGATCGGGCATCGGCTCGGCGTCGTGGTCCCGTTCCCAGTCCATGGCGAACCGTTTGAGAGAGCGGATAGCGATCGGTTCTTCGACGAGCGAGCGGCTGCACGCCTCCTCGCACGGGGCGTAGCACACCCTCCCGCAGATGAACGGCAGCGGGTTCTGCCGTCTGATGAGCTTGGCGGCGTCGGCGAACCGGCCTTCGGCGATCAGCGACACGTAGCCGGCGGCGTGCTGGTGGATCGGGCACGCCTCCATACACGGCGGCTTGCCCTGCCGGTCGATCGCGTACGTGGACGGGATCGCCTGAGCAAAAGCCTTGTGAATGGCGGTGCGGGTGGTCAGGTACTCGTCGAACGGGTTCGGCACCGACACAGGGCAGACGCCGATGCATTCGCCGCACGACGTGCAGTCGTCGGTGACGTAGCGGGCCTTCTCGCGCACCTGCACGGTGAAGTTCCCCACGAAGCCGTCGACGGCTTCGACCTCGGCGTTGGTGATGAGGTGGATGTTGTCGCGCCGGTCGGCGCTGACCATCTTCGGCGTGAGGATGCATGCGGCGCAGTCGAGGGTCGGGAACGTCTTGTCGAAGCGGGCCATCATCCCGCCGATCGTCGACTGCTTCTCGACAACGTAAACCTCGTGGCCGGCGTCGGAGATGTCCAACGCCGCCTGGATGCCCGCGATGCCGCCGCCGACGATGAGCGTCGTCGGGTCGACGTCCGCGTGCATCGGTTCGAGTGGCTCGTGGAGGGCAACCCGTGCGACCGCCCCGTTCACGAGTGACTTGGCCTTGACGGTCCCGGCCGCACGGTCCGCATGAACCCATGCACACTGCTCGCGGATGTTCGCGATGTGCACGAGGTACGGGTTGAGCCCGGCTTCCTCGCCGGCGGCCCGGAACGTCGGTTCGTGCATGAGCGGGCTGCATGCAGCCACGACGACCCTGTTGACGCCGTTCTCCTCGATGTCGCGCTTGATGAGATCCTGCCCTGCGTTCGAGCACATGAACTCGTAGTCGCGCGCACACACCACGCCGGGCTGATCGGCCGCGAGTTCGCGAACGCCTTCGACGTCCACCGTCGCTGAGATGTTGGTGCCGCAATGGCAGACGTAGACACCGATCCGAGCTTCGTCGGTGACCGTCATGACGCACCTCCCACCGGTGCATACGGCGCCGAGCCCACCTTGATGGGGATCCGGGGTGCGCCGATCCCCAGCGGAGCCAAGCCGTGGTCCATACCGACCTCCTCGCGCGTGGCTCCGAGGGCGAGTCCGATGAGTTGCGTGAAGTAGAGGATCGGGATCCCGTCCGGCCCCCGCTTCAGGTTGATCAGGTCGAGGTTCGCCTGACAGAGAGGACAGACGTTGACGATGCAGTTAGCGCCCCGTTCGATCGCCCAGTCGATCAACTCGTTGTTCAGGTCCGTCGCGATCTCCTCGGAGGTCGCGACGAGCATGCCGCCGCAGCACCGCACCTTCGGCGGGTAGTCGACGCACTGCGCACCGAGCGCGCCGAACAGCGTCTCCATCGACATCGGCCACTCGGGATCCTCATCGATGGCGCCGTATGGCCGGACGATCTGGCAGCCGTAGTAGCAGGCGGGCTTGAAATCGGATATCGAGTTGGTTTGGAGGGCGACGATGGTGTCGATGCCGATGTCGTTGAGTAGCACATCGAGCGGCTTGCGCACGGGGACCGTCATGTTGACTTCGAGGCCGGCCTCGGCGAGCGCCACGTTGACCTGATCGTGGAGCTCCGGCATGTCGGTCATGCGAGCCCTCGTCTTGTTCAGCACGTAGTAGCAGGCGCTGCACGGCGCGATGACGTCGTATCCGGACTGTTCGGCGATCGCCAGGTTCCTCGCCGCGATCGCATAGGCCACGGTCTTCTTGATCGATGTGTACGAGGTGGCGCCGCAGCAGTTCCAGTCATCGATCTCCCGCAGTTCGACCCCGACCTTGTCGAACACGGCCCTCGTGGACTTGTCATAGGCGATGCCGGTGGCGTGGAGGCTGCATCCGGGGTAGTACGAGTACGTCATGCGGCACCTCCGATGGCGTCGTAGCCGACGGTGTCGGTCACCTTCTTGCGTTCTGCGGACTCCTGGGGAAGGTCGAAGGTCTCAGCCTTCGCGATGATGCGGCGCAGCCCGTCGATGTCCTTGATCTTCTGGGGACGGACGCGGATTCGACCGTGGCGGACCAGAGCGACCCCGGCACGCGTGTACCCCAGGGCCTTCTGCGGCTTCGTCCGCAGAAAGTACTCGGCGAGCAGCCCGCTCTCGAAGTTGCGGCCGTAGCGCCGGACCTGCGCGATGAACGCCTCGGAGAACACATACGTCGGGAAGCGCTTCGGGAAGATGCCGGTCTCCATGGCGATGCGGCGGAAGGCGTAGATGAGGTCGGTGATCTGAATGTCCGCCGGACAGCGGGTCGTGCATTGGTAGCAGGACGCGCAAACCCAGATCGTGCGGCTCTCGAGCAGCTCTTCGATGGCGCCGGCGCGGAACATCCCGATGAGCTGCCGGGGGGTGAGATCCATCGCATAACTGACCGGGCACGAACCGGTGCACGAGCCGCATTGGATGCAGTGGTCCAATCGTGCGCCTCCCGGGATGCGGTTGGTCTCGGCGAGGAACGCCGCTCTCAGCTCCTGCTCGGTCTGGGAGAGCGCACCGGGATCTACTGGACCGGAGAGGGGGTTGGCAGATCGCTTCGTCACGGCTCGACCGCCCTTTCGTTGATCGAGGGGTCCATCGTGTCGATGAACCGGCTCACTTCGTTGACAACCGTTTGAACCGAATCGGCGACTTCGGGGGTGAGGACCTCGCCGAACTCATCGGCGACGGCCATCTCGACGCCCCAGATCGCTACGTCCTCGGGCATGTGCCATCCCATGCTGCGGCCGAGGGCCATGACGGTCGGGTAGTTGATGTCGTGGAAGGAGTTGAGGCGCACGGATCCGGCCAGGTCGTTCTCATCGATTCGGACCACGGTGCCCGGTGGATGTGCCCCGGTGGTGAGGCCATCGATGAGAACGGCGCAGCTTCGGTCGCGCAGGACGTCGAGCAGGGCGAAGCCGGCCCATGGCAGAGCGACAACCTCGACGGCGCTGCGATCGTGGAACACGCCGTCGAGGGCGTGGGCTGCGTGGATACCCACGCCGTCGTCGGAAGCGATCTCGTTGCCCAGACCAACGATGACGAAGGGTAACGCCGGGGAGGCGTCAGCTCCTGAGATGTCGGCAACTCCGAGGTCCCATGCACGAGACCCTGCTGCCGGCGATTTGCGGCTCGGTGTCATGGTCGGTCCTCATAACCGAGTGTGCATCAATCGCGATCAACAATGACCGGGTCTTTGGTCACATCACATTGTGACGAACAGCCCTATCTCGGTCCACTGCGATTCAGCAGTTCTCGGGTTTCCCGGACAGCACGCCCTGCCACATAGGTACTAAGGGCCCTACGTCAGCCCGGCGCATCTGAGCCGGGCTGTGTGTCGGGAGATAATGGAGCGGTCGCCTCAGAGCGGGCCAAGGCCAAGTGGTCGCGCAGGCACGCGAGCGGCCCCAAGCCTGATGTGGAGTCACTGATCGCCCGCACCGGTTCATCCGGTGCGGGCGATCAGTTCAGAGGTTCATGTGTGATCGGTCAGATGCGCGTTGTGCAAGAAGCCGTGCACGCTGAACGGCTTCGACGCCTCGTCGAGACTCGGCGGATACACGAGGGCCGTGGCCACGGCACCCACTGCGCAGGCACCAGCGCAGATCGCGAACGCCAGCGGGAAGTTCCCCATGTCGCCCAGTGCGCCACCGAGAATCGGGAAAATGATCCCACCAGCGCCGTATGCCAGGAACACCCACGGATAGTTCTGCCCCACCGCGGTGTCTCCGAACTCGTCGGCGGTGAGGGCCGGGAACAGGGCGAAGTTGCCGCCAAAGTTGAAGCCGATCAACGCCGCAGCGAGGTACAAGGTGTACTCGCCGCCGGCCATCGGGATGAACGCAAGCAGAAACACGGCCTGGCTGGCCGTCATGATCACGACCGATCGCTTGCGACCGAGCTTGTCGCTCATCGTGCCCCACGCGATACGTCCGATGCCGTTTGCCAGGCTGAAGAACACTGCCATCGCAGTTCCTGCGATCGCGTCTGCCTGGACGTCCCCAACGCCCGCTTCGGTGAGAGCTTCGACCGGGTAGAGCTTCATGAGCCCGATGGCCATCAACCCGGCCCCTGCACTCACCGCGAACGTGAGCGAGATGAGGTGGAACTGAGGCGAACGAAGCATCTCGCG
>JAYEIJ010000036.1:0-4742 GCA_034660035.1 Actinomycetota bacterium
GGCGCGTTCAATCGTCCAAGGGCGATCCCGGGTGGGTGAAAAGCAGGCTGCAGTCGGTATGGTTGGCTCATGAGCACTTCAGCGCCGTCGGGGCAGTCCGGAATCAGGATCATGATGCTGTCGAGTCACGGGTACGTTGGGGCGGACGCCGAGCTTGGCAAGCCCGATACCGGGGGGCAGGTCGTCTTCGTGCTCGAACTGGCGAAGCAGTTCGCCTCGCTCGGCCACACGGTCGACATCGTGACCCGTCGGTTCGAAGGCCAGCCTAGATTCGACGACATGGGCGAGCGATTGCGCGTGTGGAGAATCCCGTTCGGCGGATCCGAGTTCATCCGCAAGGAGGACATGCACGACCATCTAGACGAGTTCGTCGCGAATGCGATGGCTGAGTTCGCGGAGGAACAGGTCTCCTTCGACATCATCAACTCCCACTACTGGGACGCCGGTTGGGCAGGTCAGCAGCTCGCAGAGGAGCTCGGAATCACACACGTCCATACGCCTCACTCCCTCGGATCATGGAAGCGGCAGGAAATGGAGGGTGATCCGCAGGAAATCGAGTCGGGCTATCGGTTCGATGAGCGCATCCGCAAGGAGTTCCTGGTCTACCGACGGTGTGACTTCGTCATCGCAACGACGAGCCAGCAAGCGGAGATCCTGCACGAGCAGTACGACGTCCCGGATTGGCACCTGGCAATGATTCCGCCCGGCATCGATGAGGCGCGCTACACCCCCATCTCCCATACCGAGATATTGGAGACGCGTCAACGACTCGGATTCACCGACCATGACATCTACACCGTGGGTCGCGCTGCAGCGAACAAGGGTTATGACCTACTGATCGAGGCACTGCCTTATCTACAGAAAGCCGTTCCGGATGCACGACTCAAGCTGGCAGTCGGAGCGAACAACGACTCCGACGGGGAAATGGTCGACAAGTGGAAGGCAATGGCCGATGAACTCGGCGTCTCCGATGCGATCGAGTGGATCGGCTACGTTGAAGACGATGAGATGGCGGACTACTACCGCGCCGCCCCGGTCTTCGCCCTCCCATCCCGATACGAGCCGTTTGGCATGACAGCGGTCGAGGCCATGGCATGCGGCACGCCGTGCGTCGTTACGGTACACGGCGGCCTCGAGGAGATGTTTGACTTCGGTGCGCACGCACTGTTCGCAGACCCGGAACGACCGCAGGAGTACGGAGTCATGCTCAGCATGCCCTTGCGCTATCCGCAGTTACGAGAGCGACTCTCGATCGCAGGTGCCCGCTTCGCTCGACGCCACTTCGGTTGGCGGGGGATCGCACGGCGAACACTCGTCGTGTTCGAGAGGGAGAGCAGCAGCCGGCAGGCGACCATCGCACGCGAGTTGGGTTGAACTACAGCGACCGAATGCCACCCATACCGACCGCTCGAAAGATAGGCTCGACTGGCTCGCGAGCGATCGAGCGGAATATGGATACTGATTGTCTTCTGGCAACCGATCTCGACGGCACCTTCCTGGGTGATGCCGACGCCATGCACCGGCTCTGGAAGCTGGCAGACGACGCCGGGATCACCGTCGCCTTCTCGACAGGGCGGCACCTGCCGTCCATCGAGGCGTTCTACGCAGAATCAGCGACGGATCGCCGAGCAACAGCATGCGTATGCATGGTCGGCACGGAGATCTGGCATGCGTCCGACACCGGCTATGTGATCGACGAGGGATGGAGCGAGACCATCTCTGAGTCGTGGGACAAGGACGGTGTCGAGGCGGTTCTCCGTGGCATCTCGGGTGCGGTGATGCAACCCGATGAGTGGCAGTCTCGGTTCAAGAGCAGCTATTTCCTCGAACATGACGCCGATGCGCAACTCGCGGGGATCCACGAGGGGCTCGAGGAGCGGGGTATCGACGCAAAGGTCGTCTACTCGGCAGGAAAGTTCCTCGACCTGTTGCCAGCGCAATCAGGGAAAGGCGGAGCGGTTCGCTACCTCGCCGAGTCGCTCGGCATCGCTCCCGGCAGCGTGATCACCGCGGGCGACACCGGCAATGACCTTGACATGATGCGTCCCGCCCTCGGATTCCGGTCGATCGCGGTCGGCAACGCCAGTCCGGAGCTGGCCGAGTACCGGGCCCCGAATGTCTACCACGCCGCAGCATCGTTCGCCGCCGGGATCGAGGAAGGGCTCCACCATTACGGGTGGCTGTCTGAATCGGCGAGCCGTAGTGCGGCTGAAGTTTCGACAACAGAAGGGCCAGAGTCGTGATCCAGACCGACTTCGCAACCGCCACCGGCACCCATGTGCTGATGATCACCAACCACGGCGTCCACGAGTGGCAGGTGGTTCCCGGCATGCCGGACACGGGCGGGCAGAACGTCTACGTCAATCAATTCACTGAAGCGCTGATCGACCAGGGCTACAGGGTCACGATCGTGAACCGCGGTGGGTATGCGCATCCTGAGACCGGCGAACCGCAAGTTGGCACGGTGTACCACCCTTCGGGGCGGGCTCGCATCATGTACATCGAGGACGGGACACCTGAGTTCGTTCGCAAGGAGGACATGGACGAACACATTCCCGCCCTTGCTGTTGATCTAGAAGACAAGCTCGCCGCTGAGGACATCGGCTACGACCTGATCATCTCGAACTATTGGGACGCCGGAAAGCTCGGTGTCGCCCTGAACGCTCGGTCGGCTCGGCACGTTCCGCACGTGTGGATTCCCCACTCCCTGGGAGCGCTGAAGAAGAAAAACATGCATCCGTCAACGTGGGAGAATCTCCGGATCGACGAGCGGATCGATAACGAACATCTGCTGATCGAGGAGATCGACAGTGGTGTCGCAACATCGAGCGCGATCCGGGACACGTTCATCGAGGACTATGGACATCATCCCAAGTACTTCCTCCCTCCGTGCGTCGATACTGAACGGTATCGGCCGCGAAACTACGGCTGCGACCACACCTGGGACTTCCTCGCGAACCTGTCGGCCCGCACCGTCGGCGAGTTGCGAGTTCGTCAGATCGTCACCGAGATCAGTCGCACCGACGGCACCAAGCGCAAAGACGTTCTCATTCGTGCCTTCGCTCACGCCCGTGAGCAGGTTCCAGGCATCATCCTCGCCGTCGCTCTCGATGAACGTGCCGGCGCGCCCTACGACGCTGCTATGGCTCTGATCGTTGACCTCGACCTCGAACGCGACGTAATCGTTCTCGGCTCGGTGTGGGATCAACTGCCGTGTCTGTACGCGGTCACATCGGTGTATTGCACGCCGTCGGTCATGGAGGGATTCGGTATGAGCGCACAGGAGGCAGCAGCGACCGGGAAACCGGTGGTGTCTTCAGATCTCGTGCCGTTCGTTGTCGAGTATCTCCTTGGCAACGAACCACTCAGAGTCTCAATCGATGGTGAGATGAGCGGAGGTGATCTGCTTGTCGGCGAGGGAGCGATCGTCGTGCCGGCCGACGACGTCGAAGGATTTTCCCAGGCGTTGGTGATGCTGCTCAGCGACGATGAGATGCGCACGGAGGCCGGTGGCCGAGCACTCGACATCACGGTGCCGTACTTCACATGGGAGGCACGAACGAAGGACCTCTTCGACGATCTCGGCATCAGCCCCGGGGGGAGATGAGGCGTGATCGATTCGCAGGGTGAGGTTCTGACGGACACGCTGATCGAAACGTGGCGCTCCCAAGGGCGCGATGGATTCCTGCTTTCCGACCCCGATGCGCCCGATATCGAAGTGCGCAACGTCCAGGATCCGGTATCCGGTGTGTCGTTCCGATTCCGGTGGCTGCCGCACCGCGAGATCAGGACGGACATCGCCGAGTTGGAGCGACGCGGCATTCTCAACGCGGATTGTGACGAGGCCAAGCTCTTCAGCGATCCCCGAGACCCATCCGGGCGGTTCTGTTTCCTCTGCGAAGAGAACATTCGGGAGTGCAATCCCATGGAAGAACTTATCCCCATGGCGCTCGCCGGTCGGCGCTACCTCGCGGGCGCTAACTTCGCTTGGATCAGCCGTAACCACTACACGGTCATGGCCGCCGAGCACATCGATCAGGATTTCACACCGCACGTACTCGAGGCAATGAGCGAACTGCATGCACGTACCGAGGGTCGATTCCGTGTGATCTACAACGGGGCACATGCCGGAGCAACGATCCCGTGGCACCTGCACTACCAGATAGCGACCGACAGGTTCCCCGTGGAACTGCTCCCCGCCGGCGCAGATGCGTCGTACCCGACGGCCGTGCGGCGTGTTGCTGCGGTGGCGGGAACTGGGGGGGAGGCATACGAGGTTGCAGCAGAGTGGATCGAGCGCGACCCGGAACACCACCGGGTGAACCTCCTGATCGCCGGGTCCGTTGCGGAGCCGATCGCATACATCTTCGCTCGCGACATTCGGAGGAGCCATGCGAAGGAGAAGGGCCTCATGGGTGGCTTCGAGGTATGCGGCGACCTCGTGTACAGCGAACCGGAAAAGCGCGATCTGTTCCTCCACGCATCCGCCGAGCTAGCCCGCCGAGTCCTCGAGGAGATCCGTCCCAACGACGTGTAGCCATCGGGAGTTTCCGAACCAAGGATGCTCATCGTATGGACTCGGGCCAACGCCACCGACCAGCGAGATCTCCACGATCGGGCTGAGAGGCCTACAAGACCGTGAAAATCTATCGTTCGGGGGTTGACTCGGCCGACTGCCGCGGAGGGGTGGTCTCGATGGATGGACGGGGCGCCAATCGGATTCTCTCTCGGTGGGCGCGGAT
>JAYEIJ010000037.1:0-46400 GCA_034660035.1 Actinomycetota bacterium
ACCTCTGGGTTCTCGGCAGCTACGTTCGAGTGGTTGAGTAGCTGCGTATCTGCGTCTGCGGCGGCAGGGTGCGTCGGGCTTGGCGCTGCAACCGTGACTCTGTAGATTCATCCAGCAACGGAGGTAGAGCGAGTGGAACGGCCAGATTCGGCCATGTAGAAAATCCGCTCCGTCTGCCGACAATGCACTATTGGAGGCCCGGTGCGACCGGGTCGGAAAGGACCGAAATGAAACGAAGCTTCATATGGATGGTCGCTCTTGTCGCTCTCCTGCTCGTCGCGGCTGCTTGCAGCAGCGACTCGTCGGATACGACGGCGGCCGGTGGAGGCGAGACCGAGACGACGGCGGCCGGTGGAGGCGAGACCGACACAACGGCAGCTCCCGATACCGGTGAAACCGTCGAACTCGTCATCGAGAGCTGGCGCAACGACGACCTGTCCATCTGGCAGGACAAGCTCATCCCGGCTTTCGAGGCGGACAACCCCGGTATCAAGGTGACCTTCGCTCCGACGGCACCTGCCGAGTACAACGCCGTGCTTCAGGGAAGGCTCGAAGGAGGGACCGCAGGCGATCTCATCACCTGTCGTCCGTTCGACGCGTCTCTCGACCTGTACGACGCGGGACATCTGGCCGACATCACCGACCTGTCCGGCATGGAGAACTTCAGTAGCGTCGCCCAGTCCGCATGGATCACCGACGACGGCACACAGAAGTTCTGCGTCCCGATGGCATCGGTCATCCACGGCTTCATCTACAACGCGGACGCCTTCACCGAGGTCGGTGTCGAGGTTCCCACGACGGAGGACGAGTTCTTCGCAGCGCTCGACACCATCAAGGCAGACGGCACCTACGACGCCCTCGCCATGGGCACAGCGGACCAGTGGGAAGCTGCCACGATGGGCTTCCAGAACATCGGTCCGAACTACTGGATGGGTGAAACAGGACGGACCGGACTGATCGAAGGCACCGAGAAGCTGACCGATCAGCAGTACGTGGACACGCTCACGACGCTCGCCAAGTGGTCGGACTACATGCCGGACGGATTCGAAGCGATAGCGTATCCGGACTCGCAGGCTCTGTTCACCCTGGGCGGGGCGGCGATCTATCCGGCCGGTTCGTGGGAGATCGGTCTGTTCAACGAGCAGGCTGAGTTCGCGATGGGCGCGTTCATGCCACCGGTCAAGGCCGACGGCGACACGTGCTACATCTCCGATCACACGGACATCGCCCTCGGAATGAACCCCGCATCGGCGAACAGTGAAGCGGCGAAGACGTTCCTCACGTGGGTCGCTTCGGCGGACTTCGCGTCGATGTACGCCAATTCGCTGCCGGGCTTCTTCAGCCTGTCGAATCACTCGGTGACGATGGAAGATCCGCTCGCTCAGGAGTTCCTGTCGTGGCGCGACGAGTGCGAGTCCACGATTCGTAACTCGTATCAGATCCTGTCGCGCGGTGAGCCCAACCTCGAGAACGAGATCTGGGCCGTGAGCGCAACCGTCATCAACGGGACTGCGACACCTGAAGATGGCGCCGCCATCCTCCAGGAAGGCCTCGAGCAGTGGTACGAACCGCAGCAGGGCTGATCACCTAGTGACCTCAGCGTCAACACAGACCGACGTGGTCGGGGTGGCCTCCACCAGAAGGTGGAGGTTCCCCCGGCACGTCGCCGTCTTCCTTGGCCCGGCACTTCTCATCTACACCGTGTTCATGGTGTACCCACTCCTCGATTCGCTCCGTCTCAGTCTCTTCTCCGATGAGGGAGCGTTCGTCGGTCTCTCTAACTTCAAGGAACTTCTCCCAGGTGGCAGTCTCTCTTCCTCCTTCTGGAACGCCCTCGGCAACAACTTCATCTTCTTCGGCTTCCACTTCCTCGTTCAGAACCCCGTCGGCCTCCTTCTCGCCGTCCTGTTGACCCAGCACCTTCTCAAGAGGGGGAAAGGGACCTACCGCACTTTGATCTTCTCGCCGACGGTGCTTTCCGTCGTCATCGTCGGATTCATCTGGCAACTCATCTTGTCACCGCTCTGGGGCGTCGTCTCAACACCACTGCTCGGCCTCACATCCACGGCTTTGCCGACGCTGTCGCTCATGTCCGTCTGGCAATTCGTCGGAATCCCGATGATGTTCTTCTACGCCGTCCTGGTCGGGATCCCGGAGGATCTCATCGAGGCGGCTCGGGTTGATGGGGCGAGCGGTTGGAAGATCTTCTGGAAGATCATCTTCCCGCTGCTGCTTCCGATGCTCGGCATCATCTCGATCATCACCTACATCGCGAACCTGAACGCGTTCGACCTCATCTACAGCGTGCAGGGTGCTCTGGCGGGTCCGGAGTTCTCGACCGACATCATGGGAACGCTTTTCTACCGGTCGTTCTTCGGATTCCAACTGCAGTCCGGTTCCACGGCGATGGGGGCGACCGTGGCGACCGCGATGTTCATCGTCATCCTCCTCGGAGTCCTCATGTACCTGTTCGGTTGGGCGAAGCGCGTGGAGACGTACGAGCTATGACCACCGCTACCGCTTCCCGAGGATCAGACCGCACAAGAAGAGGTTTGTCCAAGGCCACGATCCACGGGATCCTGTTCCTCTACACGCTCGTCGCCCTCGTGCCGATCGGCCTCATCGTCATGAACTCGTTCAAGACGAGGCGAGCGATCTTCGATTCACCGTTCACGTTCCCGAACAGTGAGACGTTCAGCCTGAAGGGTTACGAGACGGTGTGGGAACGGGCGAACTTCGTCCGGTACTTCTTCAACAGCTTCACAGTGACTCTGGTGGCGGTCGCCCTCGTGGTGTTGCTGGGCGCCGCCGCGGCCTACGCCCTTGCGGAGTACCGGTTCACCGGGAACACGTTCCTCACCCTGTTCCTTGCGGTCGGCGTCATGATCCCGATCCGGCTCGGCACCGTCTCCATCCTGAAGCTCATGGTTTCGCTCGGTCTGGTGAACACCCTGGTGGCGTTGATCCTCGTCTACACGGCCATGGGGATCCCACTGGCTGTGTTCATACTCGCCCAGTTCTTCCGACAGGTCCCCCAGGACTTGAAGGATGCCGCGCGCATCGACGGCGCCGGGGAGTATCGGGTGTTCTTCCTCGCTCTGCCGCTCGTGAGACCGGGACTCGCTGCCGTTGCCGTGTTCACGATGCTGCCGGTGTGGAACGACCTCTGGTTCCCGCTCATCCTCGCCCCGGGGGAGTCGACGAAGACGGTGACCCTCGGTGTTCAGGTGTTCCTCGGCCAGTTCGTCTCCGACTGGCAGGCGGTCCTCGCAGCGCTGACGCTGGCGGCGATCCCGATCCTCCTGCTCTACATCATCTTCTCGCGGCAGATGCTGAGCGGCATCACCCAGGGTGCGATCAAGTGACCCTTCGCGTTGGCATGATCGGCGCGGGGAACATGGCGAACGTACACGCCGATGGGTGGGAAGCGTCCGGCGATCAGATCGTGGCGATCCTCGACGCCGATGCCGGGCGCGCCGCCGAGATCGCAGGACGCACCGGGGCACGTGTGGCAGACGATCTCGACGACCTTCTGCGCTCGGTCGACGCGATCGACATCTGCACACCGACCGACACGCACCTCGAGTACGTCACAGCGGGAGCGGCAGCCGGTGTGGCCGTCGTGTGCGAGAAGCCACTGGCCAGAACGGGGCAGGGTGCAAGAGCGGCCGTGGCGGCATGTGCCGGGGCCGGGGTCCCTCTTCTCGTCGGCCACGTGGTCCGGTTCTTCCCGGAGTACGTCGAGGCCCGAGCGCGCGTCGAAGCCGGTGATATCGGTGACGTTGCCGTCGTCAGGCTCGATCGCTCCACCTATCTCCCCGCCGGTGCGTCGGCATGGTTCAAGGATCCCACCCGCTCCGGAGGTGTGGTGTACGACCTCATGATCCATGACATCGACTACGCGGGTTGGATCGCGGGGAAAGTGACCCGGGCCTACGCGAGAGTGGCGGCGTCATCCGACGGTGGCGAACACGTGCTGGCAACGCTGAGACACGAAGGAGGAGCGATCAGTCACGTGCAGGCGTCCTGGGCGTTTCCGGTCGGATCTTTCCGTACGTCGCTCGAGATCGCGGGGTCTGAGGGGCTGATCACGCGCCACGCAGCCGACCCGTTCCGGTCGCTTGTCGCCGCCTCCCCGGACGTGCCCGATGTTCCGGCACCGCCGACTTCCGGAGAGTCGCCGTATGTGACCCAGATCCGTCACTTCTCGGACGTGCTCCACGGCGACGCGACCTCCAGGATCGACGCAGAGGATGCAGCCGCTGCCGTGGAAGTGTGCGACGCCATCGCCGCGTCGATCATCTCGGGTCGGGCGACCGAGGTCGGGGAGGCACTGTGACTCGAGTCGGCATCTTCGGTGTTGCGCACGTTCACGCCGATGAGTACATGGCCAATCTCGAGGCGGTGGATCGTGTCGAGATCATCGGTGCCTCTGAGACGGACCCCTCTCTCCGCAACGGATGGGCAGAGCGCCACGCCGCGCCGGTCTTCACCACGCACGAAGCGCTCGTCGCCGCCGGCATCGACGCTGCCATCGTCAGCACGACGACGAACGAGCATCGCCCGGTGGTGGAACAACTCGCCGCGGCCGGTGTGCACGTTCTGTGTGAGAAGCCGTTGGCGACGACGGTCGAAGATGCACAAGCCATCGTCGACGTGTGCGCCGATTCCGGAGTCCTCCTCATGACGGCGTTCCCGATGCGTTTCAACCCTTCACTCGTCGCCGGCCGTGCTTGGATCGATGAGGGCCGGATCGGGGAACTGCTTGCGTTCGCGGGCACGAACCAGGGCCGAATCCCGACGGACTACGCCGAGTGGTTCGCCGATCCGGTTGCCGCGGGAGGTGGCGCCGCGATGGACCACGTGGTCCACCTCGTCGACATCATGCGATGGTGGACGGAGTCGGATCCGGTCGAGGTGTACGCGGAGACGAATCGGATCCTGCATCCCGACGTTTCCGTCGAGACGGGCGGCGTCGTGACGGTTGGATTCGACAACGGCGTCTTCGCGACCATCGATTGCTCCTGGAGTCGGCCGGACGGGTACCCGACCTGGGGAGGGCTTGCCATCGAAGCGGTCGGGGCAGACGGTGTGTTCACCATCGACGCGTTCGCCGAACGCCTCGTTGTCTGGTCGCACGGTGATGAGAAGTGGACGGATTGGGGATCCGACGCGAACCAGGCCATGATCGATCACTTCATCGGTGCTGTGCGGGGCGAACATCCACTCGCCGTCACCGGAGTCGATGGGTTGAAGGCAACAGAAGTGGCGCTCGCGGTGTATCGATCGGTCGCTGCCGGCCAGCCGGTCGAGGTATGAGGCGCCACCTGCCTGTGGCTCTCGAGGCGAGGCGGGGCAACCGGTGCGAGAGGTAGTCATCACGGGGCCGAGGCGCGTGGAACTCCGGGAGGTGCCGGAGGAGCCGCTCACTCCCGCGTCGATACGCGTCCGGTCCCTCTTCTCCGGGATCAGCCACGGCACGGAGTTGAACTTCTACCGGGGCACCGCACCCCAGTTGACGCACGAGATCGATAACGGCCTGTTCCACGAGCGAGATCCAGGCCACTCGCCGTATCCCATCCTCCACGGGTACGAGATGGTTGGTGAGGTGGTCGAGGTCGGCTCGCAGGTAGAGGGTTTCAGCATCGGCGACGTTGCATGGACGGGAACCGCCGGGCATCCCGATACGTTCGTGTGCGACACGACCGCCGAGGGTCGGCCGTTCTTCTGCGAGCGCGCACCCGACGGGGCGGACCCTGCATCCGGCATCTTCCTCGCCCTCGGCGGCGTCGCCTATGACGGGCATCTCACCTCTCGCCTTCGATTCGGTGAGAGCGCCGTCATCAGCGGACTGGGAGCGATCGGCCTGCTGAGCGTCCAACTGGCGAGATTGTCGGGAGTCCGGCCACTCATCGCGGTCGATCCCGTTGCCGGTCGCAGAGAGATCGCCATCTCTCTCGGTGCGGACCACGCGATCGATCCCGAGTCCGGCGGAGTCGCAGAGGAGGTTCGACGACTCACCGGGGGCCGGGGCGCGGACGCAGTCATCGAGACATCAGGAAGTTGGAAGGCACTCCACGAATCGATCCGCTGCTGTGCAAGCGGCTACGGGAGAGTCGTGGCGTTGGGCTTCTACCAGGGAACCGGGATCGACCTCCGACTGGGGGAGGAATTCCACCACAGCACGTTCCACCCTATGGGGGCGTCATCGATCGTGGCCCTCGATCACCGGAACGACCCTGCTCCGGGGCGGGCGTGGGATCGACTTCGCGTGTACGAGACGATCGCCGGAAAGCTCGGCGACGGGACCCTCGCTACGGGGCCGCTTCTGACACGGACGTTCCCCCAGACGAGCGCCTCAGAGGCGTTCGACCTGATCGACCGGGACCGCCGGGGTCCCATCAAGATCGCACTCACGTACAACTGAACCTACCGAGATGAAAGGGAGGCACGGATTCGCATGGCGAAGGTGTTCTACATCGGTGACTGGGCGGTGTCTCTCGGTCCGATATTCGCGGAGACCCCGTTCAACTACGCCTACAAGGGACTCGAGACCTATCGGTACGATCGCTACCTCAAGGAGGCGATCGAATCCACCGGGGACCATTCGTGCGACTCGTGCTCAACCTGGGACTTCTACGGCATGGCGCCCGGAAGGTACGAGGAGATCCTCGCCGAGTATGACGTGGTGGTGTTCTCCGACGTTGAGGTGAAGAACTTCCAACTGGCGCCGCAGTTCTTCGATCGGAACGTGTTCGGATCCGGGATCATCACCTATCCGGACCGCGTCCGACTCACCGTCGAAGCGATCGAATCGGGCACACGGGCGATGTTCATGGGTGGATGGCTGTCGTTCACCGGCGAGATGGGCAAGGGCGGATGGGGACGCTCCCGTCTCGCCGAGGTTCTTCCCGTGCGCTGTCTCGACACCGAGGATCTGGTTGAGAACACAGAAGGATTCCACTTCGATCGATCCGACGAGGGCTTCCTCCCGAACGTGGACATGGCGGCCGCACCTCCGATCCTCGGATACAACCGAACGATCGCCCGGGATGACGCCGTGGTCCACGTCGCGGTCGAAGAGACGGGTGACCCGCTCCTCGTGACCCGTCGCCACGGGGAAGGAGTGGTGCTGGCGTACATGTCGGATCCGGCGCCGCATTGGGGTTGCAACTTCATCCAGTGGAACCAGTACGCAGAGTTCTGGATCGGGTCTCTCGAACGGATTCTGGACGCCGGATAGATCCGTTCGGTCCCCGGTCTCAGCGGCCGGGGGAACTACCGTTGTATCCAGGAGGACAACGGATGGCGACCAGCACAGCGAGCTTCGGCGCGGGGAAACGGGAGAGCCACGACTCTTCGGAGTACTACGCGCGACGCATGACCCGTTCTCCGGAACCCGGGAAGGCGGGCGAAGTGCACGACGCACCGGCCAACGTAGTCGACCGGATCTTCGTCCAGTCCTCCGAGTCGATGAACCAACTTCCCGACAACTGCGTTGCTCTCATGGTGACGTCGCCGCCGTACAACGTCGGTAAGGACTACGACGAGGACCTTGATCTGAGCGAGTACCTGGGCCTGCTCCGACGGGTTTTCACCGAGACGTACCGCGTCGTCGAACCCGGCGGGCGTGTGGCCGTGAACGTGGCGAACCTGGGCCGCAAGCCGTACCTGCCGCTGAATCACCTTGTCGGCGTCCTTCTCACCGAGATCGGGTTCATGCTCCGTGGCGAGATCATCTGGAAGAAGGCGAAGGCGGCCGGGGGGTCGACCGCGTGGGGATCGTGGCAGTCGGCGAAGAACCCGACGCTTCGTGACGTGCATGAGTACGTTCTCGTCGCATCGAAGGAATCGTTCCGACGGGAGCGGAGGGGCGATGACACGATCTCCAAGGAGGACTTCCTTGAGGCAACGATGTCGGTGTGGGACATTCTCCCCGAATCGGCTCGAAGGGTCGGGCACCCGGCGCCGTTCCCAACCGAACTGCCGCGGCGGCTCATCGAGTTGTACACCTTCGAGGGAGACCTTGTGCTCGACCCGTTCCTTGGATCCGGGTCGACGGCGATCGCTGCGGTACAGACCGGACGGCACTTCGTCGGCTACGAAACCGACTCCGCCTACGCCGCCCTGGCGGAGAACCGGATCTCGTCGGCGCGAGCCGGACATCGGACTGCTCCACGCTGAAGATAGGACTGCCGTTGCCCTCGGACCGGCGATCGTCACTCCTCGACCGAAGCACCCCTGTACAAACGGAGGTAGACGTATCCGGCGACGCCCGCGACCAACGACCCGATGAAGACGCCGATCTTGGCCTCGTCGGAGAACAGGTGTGCGTCCGGACTCGAACGGAAGGCGAGTTCCGAGATGAAGAGAGAGACGGTGAACCCGATACCGGCCAAGAACCCGAGACCGATGACGTGGGGGAAGGTCGTATGACGCGGCAACTGACCCAGGTTGAGCTTGAGACCAATCCATGTTGCGAGAGCAATCCCGACCGGTTTGCCGACGATGAGGCCGACGGAGACGCCGAGCGCCACGGGGCTGGTCACGGCCTCGAGAACGTCGATGTCGACGAATCGGACCCCCGCGTTGGCAAGGGCGAAGAGGGGGATGATCAGGAACGATGACCAGGGATGCAGCGCGTGTTCCCACCGCTCGAGCGGTGAGACCGACTCCCTGGCGATCGCCGCGAGTTCGAGGGCGTCCTGGTCGAGACGCGCGTGGGCCTGCGGTGACGCCGCGTCGCGATCCCAGCGCTCGAGGATCCACCCGGCTCGCCTGCGGAAGTCCACGTCGCTGTAGTAGGCCCGGGCCGGGACCAGAAGGCCCAGGATGACTCCTGCAACGGTTGCATGCACCCCGGATTCGAGGAAGGCGAACCAGGTGAACAGCGCAAGCGGGAGGTAGAAGATCCCGGCGCGGATTCCCGCCTTCCGGGCGACGGTGATCAGAGCCAGAGCGCCGGCAGCCACGATCAGCCAGATGAAGGCGAGGTCGTCCGTGTAGAAGACGGCGATGACGAGAATCGCCCCGATGTCGTCCACGATCGCAAGCGCAAGGAGAAACAACTTTGCTCCGATCGGGACCCGGGTCGACAGCAGCGCGATCACGCCCACGGAGAATGCGATGTCGGTAGCCATGGGGATTCCCCAACCGGCGATGGCGTCGGAGGGGCCGCTCGTTGCCACGAATGCCACGTAGATGAGGGCGGGGACGACCATCCCGCCTAGGGCGGCCACGGCGGGGAGCGACGCCTTCTTGACCGAGTTCAACTCGCCGACGACGAGTTCGCGCTTGATCTCGAGGCCTACGACGAAGAAGAAGATCGCCATCAGACCGTCGTTGACGAAGTGTTTCAGCGACTCGTCGAAGTGGAACCCCGCGATCTCGAACGTGATGTGGACGTCCCAGAACTCGAAGTAGGACTCCCCCCATGCCGAGTTCGCCCAGATGAGAGCGAGGATGGTGGCGGCGAGCAGCACGATCGCGCCGGAAGCCTCCGTCTTGGTGAACCCGAGCGCCGGACGAATGAAACGCCTCGGAATCATGTCGTCGGAGTGGATCCAGGTCTTGTGGAGTGGTTCGGTGTCACGGTCCATGCGGGTCCGGAGAGTAGCGGAGCGTGATCGACTGTCCGCTCAGGCGTGGGGGTACCATCCCACGCGTCTCGAAAGGTTCCGGTGCTTCTCGATCTCGTCAGGATCATCGGAGGGCTGATTGCCCTCATCTACGCCGCCGACCGGCTCGCGAAGTCGGCGGTGCGGATCTCGCGCGCCTTCGGGGTGTCCGTCATATTCATCGGTGCGGTCGTCGTTGGCTTCGGGACGTCGGTTCCGGAGTTCGTGGTATCGGCGCTCGCTGCGCTGGAAGGCGAACTCGACCTGGCCGTAGGCAACGTTGTCAGTTCGAACATCTCGAACGTGACACTGGTGCTCGGCTCGGCGGCGTTGATATCTCCGCTCGCCGCCAGAGGGAGGATCTTCAGGCGCGAGGGCGCTCTCATGTTCGCGTCCGTTGCCGTTCTGGCAGCCTTGCTCGCCAACGGATCGCTTGACGCTTGGGAGGGCTTCCTGCTGCTCGCTCTGCTCGGAGGCGCGATCTGGCTCATGATCGGGTGGTCGACCGGTGATCCGGACGCCTTGCTCGGCCGGGTCGATGACGAAGACAAAGTGAACTTCACCAAGGACCCTGAAGACATCGCCGCCTGGCGCAAGGAAGTGGGCAAGGAGATCCTCATCGGCGTAGGGGCACTGATCGTGACGGTGATCGCCGCAGACTTCCTGCTCGACGGTGTCCTCGGCGTGGGCGTGCACTTCGGGCTCTCAACGCTGTTCCTCGGTGTGATCACCGGAGTGGGCACGAGTCTTCCCGAGTTCGCGGCAGGTGTCGCCGCGGCGCGCAACCGGGAGCCGGAGTTGGTTCTGGGGAACGTTCTCGGGTCGAACATCTTCAACTCGCTGGGTGTTATCGGGCTCGCAGCGATTCTCGGTCCGGGAGAGCTATCCGCCGTCGGTATCCCGCTGCTGGCGATCATGGTCGGCGTGATGTTCGTCGCCGGAGCCTTCGCCTTGACCGGCAGGCGCATCAACCGGATCGAAGGCGGATTCCTGTTGGCGATGTTCGCCGCCTTCGTCATCTACACCTTCATCTGGCCCCTCAGGAGTCTGGCGTAGAAAACGGCACGATTCAGTCACTTTTCTACGCCAGAGTCCAAAGGGTTAGGTGGACGGGACCAGGGTTTGGACTGATTCTGCTGCTGCGTCGATCTGGGCTCGTGTCCAGTTCATCGGGGAGTACTCGCCTGCGAGCCAGATGGGGATCATGTCGTCGTAGTGGGGGTGATCCGTATGTCCCGACTGGCCGGTCGTGTGCGTGGAGAGCGAGCGCGACAGGTCTGCCAGGTCGACGAGCATCCGCTCCGAAGGCAGCCAGTCGGTCTCGAAGCCGTCGTAGGCGGTCCACCCGGTCGCGTTGACGAGGTCCTTGCTGCCGGGCGTGGGGAACGGACCGCGGTTGAATCTATCCTCGATCACGCCGATCCCGGATTCGCCGAGCGTCTGATTGCGGAACGTGGAGAGGTGCATCTCGCCCCATTGCCACTCGTTCGGGTCGTCACCGAACCAGCCCTTCAGATCCTCGTATGCGGCATCGAGCGATCGCTGCAAGATCGCGTCGCGGCTCTCGATCACGTCCGTCGCCCGGTCATCCCAGAAGGGGTCGTCGGGGAACTCGAGCATCTGACCGACGACGTAGAACCAGCGTCCGGCACCGTTCGGCCAGTAGTCCTCCGGCAGGTCGTCGTGGAAGGTGAGCTCGAGGATCCGGGACCACACGGCGTTGAACGCGGCCGCACCCGCCGAGTCGGCCTGGTTGCCGAGATCCCAGGATGCGAGGACTGCACTGATCGGTGAGTCGAGGGACTTGAGATAGGGGAGCATCTGTTCGGCGTTGAGGCTGTACGAATCGAAATGGATCGAAGCGTGTCCGTCGAGGCCGATACCGGTGTTCGAGCCGAGGAGATCGACGATCCGGCGTGCGCGGTAGCCGTAGTTCCAGTCGTGCGTGAGGTGGTGGGGGTAGGCGCTGTCCACGACGGCGTTGTTCGCCGTCACGATGTAGCCGCTCTCCGGGTTGAACGACCGGGGAAGTTCGTCGAACGGGATGAAGCCCGTCCACTCATACTCATCGGTCCAGCCGGGCACAGGGAGTGTTCCGTCCCCGCCCGCGCGAATCGGGATACTGCCCGGGGACTGGTAGCCGATGTTCCCCTCGATGTCGGCGTAGATGACGTTCTGCGACGGAACAGCGAACGATCGCAGCGCCGTCCGGAACTCATCCCAGTTCGATGCGGTGTCGAGCCCGATGAACGCCTCAACGATCCCGGGATTGGTGTCGAGAGCGGTCCACCGCAGCGCAACGGCGTACGGCTCGGGCGTCTCGACGCCCGAATTCGCGAAGTCCTCCAGGTCCCCGTAAGCGTCCGAGATGATGGGACCGTGCCTGGTGGTCTTGACCTCGATCGTGACCGGATCACCACCTGCGACGTTGATCGTCTCCTCCCTGACCTCCATGTCGATCCAGTCGCCGTTGACCTCGTACTGGTTCGGGTTGTCGGGGTTGATCTTCTCGATGAAGAGATCCTGGACGTCCGGAGCGAGATTGGTGACGCCCCACGCGATGTTGGCGTTGTGCCCGATGATGACGCCCGGCACCCCGGCGAACGAGAACCCTGCGACGTCGAACGGGCAGGCGTCCGACACGTCGGTGCAATGGAGGCCGACCTGATACCAGATCGACGGCATCTGGATGCCGAGGTGGGTGTCGTTGGCGAGGATCGGTGATCCGGTGTCCGTGAGATCCCCGGACACGACCCATGAATTGGAGCCGATGCCGGAATCCGTGCCGCCTACGCCCATCGTTGAGATGAGGTCGAGCTTCCCCTGAACCGAGGCCAAGGCCGTTCGAATCCCGGGGGTCACTCGAAGGGACGCCGTCGGCGCCGAATCGTTGGTATCGGCCGGCACGATGAAGGGATTGATGTCACCAGGGTACGGCGGGAACAGTTGAGCAACCTGCTCTTCGCTGAGTGATCCGAGCAACATCGCCCGTTCGATCTCAGCACCCATGTTGCCGCCCAGGTCCCATGCCATCGCGATGCCCCACGTCAGCGTATCGACGGGGTCCCACATCTCCGGGTCGTAACCATGATTCAAGAGCTCGAGGATCGTGTACTCGAAGCTCAGGTCGGCAGGCGATTGGGTTGCAAGGTAGGCGTTCACGCCCTCGGAGTACGCCTCTATGACCGCCCGGTTCTCAGGTGTCGCGGCCGCGTACTGCGCCGCGGCGACATCGTGCCAGCCGAGGGTTCGCAGGAAGGTGTCGGTTTCTACCTGCGTGTCGCCGAACATCTCGGAGAGCCGTCCCGCACCGATGTGGCGCCATACGTCCATCTGCCAGAACCGGTCCTGAGCGTGGACGAATCCTTGCGCCATGAAGAGGTCATGCGAGGTGTCGGCGTAGATGTGGGGGACCCCCATGTCGTCGCGCACGACTTCGACGCTTGCCTCGAGACCGGCGATCGCCACTTCGCCGTCAACGTCCGGGAAGGCGCGCCGCACCGAGATGCTCATGAACAGCACCGCGCCGAGTACAGCGATCACGAGCAGGGCCACGATGCCGCCGAGCACGATCTTCCACCATCTGCGCGACTGCTTCGACCCGTCATCCGGTGCTGCTGTATCACTCATGACCGGCGATCGTACTCGGTTCACCTCTACCGTTCCGTCGCGACGCGTGTCGTCGTACCATGGTGGTATGGAAGACACGACCGAACCGGCAGACGCGCAGAGCGACGAGGAGCCGATCACCCCGCAGGTGGTCGACGACCCCGCCGACGAGGGAGACGAGAACGGCGGTACGTTCGTGACCGAACCCTCGAAGCTCATTCGGATCGCCTCGATGACCCGGGCGATGCTCGAAGAGGTCCGGGCGTCGGGCATGGACGATCTTGGACGACAGAGGCTTCTCGCCGTCTACCACCGATCCATCGATGAGTTGCGGGACGTGCTATCCGACGACCTCAAAGAGGAACTCGATTCGATCTTCGTGCCACTCGAGAGCGAGACTCCTACCGAGCCCGAGATCCGAGTTGCCCAGGCACAGCTCGTCGGGTGGCTCGAGGGACTCTTCCATGGAATCCAGGCATCCCTCTGGTCACAGCAGATGTCGGCCCAGGCACAACTCGAGCAGATGGGCCGACGTAAGGCTCTCGAACCGCCGGGCGATGAGGAGCAACCGGGGCTCTATCTGTAGACCGACTCCGGTCCCAAAGGTGGTCACCCGCTCGCTACGCTTCCCTATCCAATGAGGAACGATCCATGATGGATGCGCTCACGCTGCTTCCGCCGACTTCCGTTGTCGTGAACCGGTACCACGTGGATCTGACCAATCTGGAGGTCCGGTTCGAGCCGGTGCAGAGCGACGATCTCGAGGATGCTCTCGGCGGTATCGCTCGGGCGACCAAACTGCTCGCCGCTGTCGACGTCGACGACCCGTACGCCCCTTCTGCGCCCCTCATCATGAACCTCGGTCTGTTGAGCGGCACGCGTGTGATGACCGGACTACGGACGTTCTTCCACGGCTACTCACCGTTGAAGGTCTCCGACAGCGGAACACCCGGTCTCATGTGGAGTGCCGGGAGCGGCCACTTCGGCACCAAGCTGCGCGGCCTCGGGATCGATGAGGTGATCTTCACCGGTCGGGCGGAGCGGCCGACGCTGCTGCATCTCACGCCGGGAGAAGATGGCGAACCTGCCGTCTTCGAGTTCTTGGACGCATCGGACCTCTCCGGAGCCACGACCAACGAGCGTATCCAGGGGTTGCACGGCCGCTACCCCGAAGCACATTTCGCGGTGATCGGAGCGGCGGGTGAGCACTACGAGTCGGTGCGCTATGCATCGATCGCCCTCTCGACGGACAACCAACTCGAGAGCGGGGACGCGAAGCCGCGCTTCTGCGGTCGCGGGGGCTACGGCGGTGTGATGGGCTCGAAGAACCTATGGGCGATCGCCGCCGACGGACCCGATCCCGGCCGGGTGAGAGGACTACGGGACGTGAACCGGGAGATCAACACCGGTCCGGGAAGCGCCCGGTACCGGGATCTGGAGCATGACAGAGGCGGCACGTGGCGCATGGTGCCATGGCTGGGTGAAGAGAACATGCTGCCCGAGGAGAACTTCTCCCCGACCGGAACCGACCGTCCTGCTCGGCTTGCCCGATCGAGCATCGAGTCGGGTCCCTACGAGGTTCGAGCCGAAGGTTGCTACCTCTGCGGCATCCGTTGCCACAAGAACGTGTACGACAAGGCACCCGATGGAGAGACCGGTCCGTTCCGAGCGAAGGTCGACTACGAACCGTTGGGGCTCCTCTCGTTCAACCTCGGTGTGCACGACCCCGACGCGGCGCTATCGCTGATCGACCTCGTCGACGAGTTGGGGATGGATGCGATCTCGCTCGGTGTGACGCTTGGCTATGCCATGGATTTCAACCGGCGCACCGGGGGAGGCCTGGCCGGCGGTATTGGCTTCGGACAGGTCACCGCGTTGATGGACACGATCCGGGAAGTGGCCGCCGGACGACTCCCAGAAGTGGGACAAGGTACGAAGCGCCTAGCGGACCAAACGGGAGAACGGGGGTTCGCTATGCAATCGAAGGGCATCGAGTTCCCCGCATACCTTCCCCACACGAATCCGGGGTATCCCTGGGCTCTCGCAGGCGGCCACATGGCGATGCGTACGTACCTTCTGTACTTCACCGAACGGCAAACTGATGTCGACTACTGGGTGGAAGCGATCACGGCCAGCGGGCCACTGTTTCTGATGGACGACATCACAGGCCTCTGCAAGTTCGCGGGAATCTCAGCTGATCTCGAGGCAGAGGCATTGGGATTAGCGACAGGGATCGCGACAACAGGGGAAGAACTCTCAGCCGCCGTCATGAACACGTTTCTGCGCGGCTACGCGAACGAGCGACGCACGGGTTTCACTGTTGAGGACTATCGCCTCCCAGCAGAGGCACACGGGCCGGTGGGGGACGCCGACATCGAGGTGTTCAACACACCCGAGTTCTTCACAGAGCTTCGGAGACGGGTCACGGAGGAACTGGACCGTCGCGTCGCCGAAGCCGGATTCGATTCAGTAGAAAGTAGAAAGTAGAAAGACCAGAGCTGCAAGCTGCAAGCTTTGAGCAGGAAGAACAAGCTTCCAGCAGGACAAGTCATACTTCACGGACTACGGACTACGGACTACGGACTACGGACTACGGACTACGGACTACGGACTACCGAGCACAAAGCGCTCGCTCAGTTGCCGACGATTCCTACGAACAGCGTCAGGATCGCCAGCACGGCGGTCACCGCGATCATTGCCCACACCGACCAAGTGAGGCCCTTGATCGACTTCACCGTGTCATTCAGAGAAGCGATCAGATCATCGAGCCGCGGGTCGACATTGCCGGGCGCCGTCGCCTGGGTGGCCGGAGCAAGGCGTGTCCGCTGGGCGGATGCCGGCGCCGGGGCAGGGGAGACGGTCGGCTTGGGCTCGGTCGGCTTCGTCGTCGCAGTGGTCATCGGGGTGAGCACGATCTCGGTGCCCTCAGCCGGGTGACCGAGTCGAATCGTCGTCGGACCCTTGATGTCGAGGAACTGGATGCGAGCACCGCTGTGGAACGTCCCGTTGCGGCTCGACGCATCTTGCACGATCCAGTGGGAGCCGTCGTACTTGACCACTGCGTGCCGTCGCGAAATGCCGGGGCGCGCCACCTTGATCGTCGCGGCTGCATCCGCGCCGATCACGGCCGTCGTTCCGGCAGGAATGGTGACGTCTTCGCCTGCCGCGGTGACCCTCAGGTCCATGGATCCCCCATGTCGTGTGAACTGCTCTAGACCTGGAATCTAGCGGTTGTCGGTGCTACACCGGAAATGCAGTAGTCGGTGGTTCGTCACAGCGGGAGCGAAGCTCGGACGTCCGTTCCTGTTTCTGGAGTCGAATCGATCGAGATCTGTCCCCCGGCGCGTGTGGCGCGCTCCCTGAGGTTCGTGAGGCCGAGCCCCCACGCCACTTCCGCAGGGTCGAACCCGATCCCGTTATCGGAGATGCGGAGGACGAGCCGATCATCCCCGCCGTGGATCTCGATGGCGATCCGGTCTGCTTGCGAGTGGCGGAGTGAGTTGCTCAATGACTCACGCACGAGCTGTGTCGCATCGTCGATGACGCGCTGCGGGAGAGCATCGAGCGATCCGGTGTAGGCCACGTGCACCTCGGTGTCGTGCGGCCCCGCGAGCCTGGTCACGAGTTCACGGAGTTCCAATCGAAGCGTCCGTTGATCTCCCACTGGTGCGCCGAGGTCGAAGATGAAGCCTCTCAGAGACGTGATCGTCCGGTCGAGACTCTCGACGTCCTGCTCGAGTGCTCGCCTGATCTCGGGATCAACGACCTTGAGCGCCTGACCCTGGAGAGAGAGTCCAACGGCGAAAAGATCCTGGATGATGGCGTCGTGCAGGTCCCGGGCGATCCGTTCCCGATCCTCGGCCACCGCAAGGCTCTGGAGTCGTTGTTGGAGCCTCACAGTACGGATGGCGGTTCCGGCGATCATGGCCAACGCCTCAACGAGCGCCTCGTCCTCTTCGGTGAAGCCGCCCTCCTTGTCGGTGAGGTAGAGATTGCCGAAGAGGCTCGATCCTGCCCGAACCGGAACGCCGAGGAACGAACCCATATGCGGGTGATGTGACGGCATCCCGATCGAAGCCGGATGATCGGACGTGCGGTCGATTCGGACCGTCTTGCCCTCACTGGAGATGAGACCGAGCAGGCCGCGGCCCTGGGGAGGAGTGCCGATGGCTTCGGCAACTTCCGGGTCGAGACCTGCATGGACGAAGTCGACCAACCCGCCGTGCCGGCCGACCACGCCAAGGGCAGCATGGGGTGCACCGGTGAGATCCATCGCAATCTCAACGGTCGTTGCCAGAATCGCTTGAAGGTCCGTCTGCCCGGCCACGGCGGATGCACCCTCGACGAGGTCGCGGAGCCGGGCCGGTGTGAACTGTCTCAACACCACGGGTGAAGGCTACTCGGTCCCGGACCGGGCCATTCGACTCTCCTTGGGGACCCGAGGTGCGTTAGGTTGCGGTCGTGCCACGCAAGAAGAAACCCGCAGGTTTGCTCCGAGTCGTTCTCGTCGATGACCACGAGGTCGTTCGCCGTGGCCTCCGATCGCTCATCGATTCGTACGATGATCTCACGGTGGTCGGCGAGGCCGGCACGGCCAAGGAAGGGGTCCGGCGTGTTGGATACGACGCTCCCGACGTGGTCGTTATGGACGTTCGGCTGCCGGACGGTTCGGGTGTCGAAGCGTGCCGCGAGATCGTCGATCGGTGGCCGGACGTCGGAGTGCTCATCCTCACTTCGTTCGCCGACGAAGAAGCACTGATGTCCGCGATCATGGCCGGCGCCGCCGGCTACATCTTGAAGAGGATCGATGCTGAGGCGCTCATCGACGCCATCCGGAGAGTCGGTGCCGGCGAAACGCTGCTTGATCCGGCGATGGCTGAGCCTCTCTTCGATCGGCTGCGCGGGCACTCCGTCGATGACCCGCTCATACGCAGGCTGTCCCCGCAGGAGCGCCGGATTCTGGATCTCATCGCCGACGGGAAGACGAATCGTCAGATCGCCGAAGAGATGTTCCTCGCGGAGAAGACGGTGAAGAACTACGTGTCGAACCTCCTCGCGAAGATGGAGATGTCGCGACGCAGTGAGGCGGCGGCATACGCCGCCCGGGCCGCAACCAGACACGAGCATCAGTACCCGCCGGAAGAGTGGACCCAGTGATTCCGGTCGTCGAGTAGGGAGCATGGCATGAGAGTCGTCGACGTCATGACAACAGAGGTCGAGGTGGCGCATTCGGATTGGTCGTTGAAACGGGCAGCCCGCGCGATGATCGATAGCGGTGTTTCCGGTCTCCCCGTCGTATCAGACGATGGAACCGTGGTCGGGATCATCACCGAAGCCGACTTCATCGAGGCCGAAGCCGATCGAGTGATGGGGAGGCGACGTCTCATCGACACGGTGTTCGGCGACAAGAGAACCAAGGTGCCGTCGACTGTGGGCGCCGTGATGACGAAGTCTCCGTTCGTGGTCGATCGCAACACGATGATTTCGGAAGCGGCTCGTCTCATGACCAAGCGAAACGTGAAACGACTCCCGGTTGTCGACCCGGATGGACGCCTTGAGGGGATCGTGAGCAGGGGAGACATCCTGATCGCTTTTGCCCGGGACGACGATGTCATCGCAGATGCGGTTGAGCGCGGCGTGATCCGAAGGATCCTCATGCTCGATTCTCCCGATGTGTCCGTCAGGGTCACCGATGGTGTCGTGACTTTGACCGGGGAGGTTCCCACCCGGACCGATGCCAGACTGCTCGAGGAACTCGTCGGTCACATCGAGGGCGTCGTTCGTTGCGATAGCGATCTGAGCTGGTCGTTCGACGACGTGGCCGCCGGGCCGACGACGTAAGCCGTAGTCCGTCGGGTGCCGGCGGGAACATTCCGGGTGCCCGCGGCGTTTCCTCGTAACCGATCGCGAGGCGGAGCGACGATATGGTGCCCGTAGCCAACGAGATGTACTTCGATGCCCAGGAACCCTGGTACGAGGACGCTGCGTGCGCTTCGTACCCGGCCGAAGTGTTCTTCCCCCCGGGTGATGCTCCATCGGAAGCGAACGCAGCGATAGCCATCTGTGAATCGTGTCCGGTCCGAGAGGAGTGCCTTTCATATGCGCTCGAGACGGCACAGGCCGAAGGCGTCTGGGGAGGGATGGATGCCGGTGAGCGTCGCCGGCTGCGACGCCGTCGCCGAGATCGGGCGCGGCGGAGAGCCTCGTAGCGGCCACCCGGGGGATCGGATGGGGCCGGCGACTACGATTCCCGGCATGAAGACCAAGAAGTACGAAAAGCGACTGGCCGAACTCGAGGTCGAACTCGCGAAGTTGCAGGCCTGGATCAAGGCACAGGGTCTCCGGGTCATCGTCATCTTCGAAGGCAGAGACGCCGCGGGCAAGGGTGGAACGATCAAGACGATCACCCGGCGCCTGAATCCCAGAATCGTGAGAACGGTCGCGCTTCCCGTCCCCACCGATCGAGAGAAGTCGCAGTGGTATCTGCAGCGATATGTCGCGCATCTCCCTGCTGCCGGGGAGATGGTCCTCTTTGATCGGTCCTGGTACAACCGGCTGAACGTGGAGCGGGTCATGGGGTTCTGCACGGATGACCAGTACGAGCAGTTCCTCAAGCTCTGCCCGGGGTTCGAGCAGGAGATCACCGACGATGGGATCCTCCTCATCAAGTACTGGCTCCACACGAGCGACGATGAACAGGAGCGTCGATTCCAGGCTCGGAACACCGATCCGAAGAAGCGGTGGAAGCTCAGCCCGATGGATCTGACGGCGCGGTCCCGCTGGGTCGACTACTCGCGCGCCCGTGATGTGACATTCGAGCGCACGAGCACGGTGTGGGCACCCTGGCATCTGGCAGACCTCGAGAACAAGAAGGCCGGCCGCCTCAACGTCATCAGCCACCTTCTCGATCAGATCCCCTACGAGGATCTGACGCCCGACCCGCTGGACCTTCCTGACCGGCAGGCGGTCGGTGACTACAAGGAGCCCGACTGGGCCCCGCTGGAGATCCCGAGAATCTTCGAGTAGGGAGCCAGGCGCAGGCGACCGGAGGACGACTCTTCGGAGAGTCGTTGCACAAACAGCGGGCGGCCATACACTTGCGCCATACGTTGACCAAACGGGGGCCGTCGTGCGCCGCATCCTGATCTCGATAGCGATCGCTGTGCCGATCGTGGTCGTGCTGATCGTTGCCGGTGTCTACGCGTACGAAGAAGTTCTGCATCCCGACCGCGTCGGACGAAATATCGCTGCTGCCGATGTCGATCTCTCCGGGCTTTCGACCGAGGAAGCCGTCGCCGCGATTGCCGACTACGAAGCGCGATTGGTCGCGGCCCCGGCGCCGTTCCTCGTCGACGGTGAAGATGTTGTGCTCGATCCTGCAGACGCGGGCCTCGCAGTCGACGAGCAGGCCGTGGTCGATGACGCATTGAGGCAACGACGTCGCGGCGGATTCTTCCTTGACGTCCGTGGTTGGTTCGAGTCATGGTGGTCACCCGTCGTGATCGCGATCCCGACCACCGTTGACGAAGAGATGATCGAAGTTGTGCTCTTCGATTGGGACCGATCCGTAGTCGATCAACCCGCGTACGAAGGAGCCGTGCTGGTAGAGAACACGGTTGCCGTACCGGAGTACCCGCGTCCGGGTGCCCTGCTCGATCGTCCGCCGGCGTTCGCCACCATTTCCGCGTCGCTTGCCACGTTCGACCGGCTTCCGATGGTTCTTCCGTTGACAGAGCTTGCCCCGATCATCACCAAGGGAGACGTCGACGATGCCGTCGCACGTGCCAACGATCTCATCGGGGATCCGGTGCTCTTGTGGAGGGAAGGCTTCGCAGGACGCCTGGCGTTCACGAGATCCGGCCTCGCATCCGCGTTGCGAAGTGAACTCGTTGTGAACTCGCCGCCGGCCTTCGTCGTCGAACTCGACGAAGAGGTGCTTCGCGAGATCGCGGAACGGCACGTGGAGCGGTTTGTCAGCGAGCCTATCGATGCCTCGTTCACCTTCGACAAGGACACCCAGGCGATCGTGATCATTCCGTCCGTAGATGGTGTTGTCGTCGACGTGGACGCCGTTCCCGGTGTTGTCGTCGATGCGGCACTCGATACCGGATCGGCGCGAATGCCGACGATGGTCGGCGCCACGCCGGAACTCACCACGGAGATGGCCGAGGCCATGGGACCGTTCGGTGAGGTCTCCACATTCACTACCTACCACCCCTGCTGCCAGAGCCGGGTCACCAACATCCAACTCCTTGCCGACGCGATCGACGGATCGATCGTCATGCCCGGAGACACCTTCTCGGTCAACGACACCGCAGGGAAGAGGACGCTCGAAAAGGGGTACAAGCGTGCCGGAGCGATCATCAACGGCGAGTTGTCGTGCTGCGACAGCCCCATCAACATCGGCGGGGGTACCAGTCAGTTCGCGACAACGTTCTACAACGCCATCTTCTTCGGATGCTACGAGGACGTCGAGCACAGGCCGCACAGTATGTATTTCAGCCGGTACCCGTACATCAGAGAGGCAACGCTCGGGTTCCCTTCGCCGGATGTGAAGTTCCGCAACGACTCCGACGCCCCCGTGTTCATCGATACGTCGCATACCGGGGGGTCCATCACCGTGACCTTCTACGGCAACAACGGCGGCCGCACGTGTACGTCGGAGCGCTCAGGCAACACCGTGACGCGCGTGATGACCCATCCCGATGACACGGTTACGACCGAGTCGTGGAGTTGGACCTACAAGCCGATCAAGAAGGCGGAACCAGCGACCACCACGACGGAGGGCTGAGTCCCTGTGCTCCCCGGCGGAGATCGATGTCAATCTGTGGGCGATGGGCGATGGGCGATGGGCGATGAGCGAGGGAACAGTCTTCACAGCTCACAGCTCACAGCTCACAGCTCACGGCTCACGGCTCACAGCTCTTCTTCCTGCGCTACTCGCTCTCCGCGATCGCGATCCCGTTGATCTTCACCGGGTCGTGCGGGCGATCCTGGGCCCCGGTCTGGGCTTCAGCGATCGTGTCCACGACATCCATGCCGGACGTGACTTCGCCGAAGATCGTGTAGGCGTTGGGTAGACCGACGTTGTCATGGCAGATGAAGAACTGTGAACCGTTCGTGTTCGGACCGGCGTTCGCCATTGCCACGGTGCCGCGCTGGTACTTCGTCCTGTCGTGGAACTCATCACGGAAGCGGTATCCCGGCCCGCCGGTGCCTGTACCGGTCGGATCGCCGCCCTGGACCATGAATCCGGAGATCGTCCGGTGGAAGATCACATCGTCGTAGAAGCCTTCGCGGGCGAGGAAAACGAAGTTGTTCACGGTCTGCGGCGCGTCCGCGGCGTAGAACTCGATCACGATCTCACCGGCACTCGTGTCGATCGTGGCGGTGTAGGTCTTCGAGAGGTCGATCGACATCTCGGGCGGAGTGTTGTATTGGGCGGCCATCAGGAACTCCTACTGTTGGGGCAGTGAGGACCGCACCCTAGGTCCTCTACGTTCTTGCGTAACTATCGGAAGCCCGCCTCCACTATCTACGCAGGAATGGAAAGGGCTGCTTGAACCTCTGCGGCCACCTCTCTCGGACGGTTGACCAGATCCCACCATGTGTAGCGCAGCACACGCCACCCGAGCAACTCGAGCTGGTTCTGCTTGCGACGGTCATAGCGGAAAGTGAGCCGATCCATGTGGAATCCCTCACTGTCCAACTCGACGGCGAGATGGGACTCTGGATAGGCGAAGTCCGGACGAGATACGAAAGTACCGCTCGGATTGTGAACTTCGTGCTGGGCGATACCGATAGGCACCGCCCATCGATCGAGCACTGCACGGTACAAATCCTCGAGATCGCTCGCCGTGGCGCCGTCCCATTGACGTCGTGCCTCAAGCAGTGGCCGGATGACGCCAACTCCCCGTCGCCCCCGACGAGCCACCCTCACCACGAACCGCTCGACCCCGGACAGCGTGACCGAGTTCGCCGCGACTCCCGCCTCCAGAGCGCGTTCAACTCGCTGAGGTGCGACGGCGCCAAGGTCCACGATCGTTCGTGTTGCCGTCGTGGTTGGGATGCCCGAGATGGTCACGATGTCGCTGTCGAGCAGATCGAGAGACTCGTGGAGTCGGAAGTCAGGTCGGTGACGTCGATTCCAACGGCGTGTGACGACGTGAATCCGCGGACCGGCTCCTTTGAGCATTCCCCAGAGGAATGCTGCAGACAGATGCGAGGCGGCCGCCGGTGAACCAACGGACAAGACGGCGGCCATCGTTGCTCGTTGCCACGTATTGGGAGTTCCGGCGAACGCGAACACGGTGGGGTACAGGCGCTCGTACACGCCTCGCAGTTCGCGGTCTTCAATGCCGCGCCGTGTGAGGCCGGACGCCTCGGCTTGCTCAATCGTGAACACGCTATGTTGTCTGGAGGCGGTTGCGCTGAGTTCGTGATCCTTCGGCATCCCATCGAAAATGCCACAACGAAGCCTCGATGGGAACCCCTTTGATCGCCCACTTCCGTTCTTGCGTAACTATCGGAAGCCCGCCTCCACTATCTACGCAAGAACGATCAGAAGCCGCGGCGGCGGCGGATCTTTCGCTGAGAACCCGCCTTGAAGGGGGCCAGTTCCTCCGGCGGCTGCCACGAGAAAAGATCCGAGACCCGCTCATCGTTCGAGAACATCTTGATGATCGGAACGTTCAACCCGGCCCTGCGCTGGATGCCGAGCACCTCGTTCACCTGATCCCACTCAACGAGCGTGACGACCAGGCCCTCTTCTCCGGCGCGGGCCGTCCGCCCGGATCGATGGAGATACGTTTTGGGATCGTCCGGCGGGTCGTAGTGGAGCACGATGTCGACGCCCTCGATGTGAAGACCCCTGGCGGCAACGTTGGTAGCGACGAGGACCGTTGCTTTGCCTTCCCGGAACCGCGACAGCGACTGCTCGCGTTTCTGCTGCGGAAGATCTCCATGGATGGCAGCAGCACCGATCCCGATCTCGCGAAGTCGCTTCGTGAGATCATCCGCAGCCCACTTCGTCCGAGTGAACATGAGAGTCCGGTCGGCGCTGCGACTGATCTCCGCTGCCATCTTCGGTTTGTCCAGGTGATGCACCTTCAGGAACCGGTGTTCCATCGTATCGACGTGGTCGGTGTCGGATTCGACTTCATGGCTGACGGGGTCGGTCATGTACCTATCAACCAACTCCCGCACCTGAGAGTCCAGGGTCGCTGAGTAGAGGTAGGTCTGATGGTCGTCGGGAACGGCTGCCATGATCTTGCGTACCTGGGGCATGAAGCCCATGTCGGCCATCTGATCGGCCTCATCGAGACAGACGACGCGGATGTCGTCAAGACGGGCCTTGCGGCGGTCCATGAGGTCGATGAGACGTCCCGGCGTCGCGATGATGAGTTCGACGCCGGCATCGAGCGCATTGATCTGGGCCTGCATTGAGGCACCGCCGTAGACGGTGACAAGGTGGAAATTCCGAGCAGCCACGAGTGGTTCGAGGTCGCGTGTGACCTGCATCGCCAGTTCCCGGGTCGGGACGAGCACGAGGGCTCTCGGGTGGAATGGCTCGGCCCGTTCGAGTCCTTCGACGATAGGAAGGCCGAACGCGAGGGTCTTTCCCGAGCCGGTTTTCGCCTTTCCGAGCACGTCGACGCCGGCGAGGCCGTCGGGGATCGTCATGGCCTGGATGGGGAACGGCGTCTCGAATCCAGCTTCGGTCAAGACGCTGAGGAGTTCTGGAGCGATGCCGAGGTCGGCGAAGGTCGTGTCGGTGGCGAGTTCGTTGGTCAAGGTGAGGTCACCAGTCATAGAGAGGCTGGCCGGATGCGGCCGATGGCAAAGGTAGTGGCCCCAAGGCGTTACACCGAGGACTGAGTCGAACGCGGGTTGGCCGATCGTCAGCCGAGGACGCGACGGACGAGGCTCTGACGGGCTGCGGATCTCCTGCCGGCGCTGAGTCCTGCGGCGAAGGCTGCGCTCGCCACACCTGCGGCGCCAACTGCGGCGGTGGTGCGTTTCAGGACCTTCTTCCGTGCACGACTGAACTCGACGATCGCCCAGCCACGGTGATAGGCGATGGTCTCGAGTGCACGGTCCGGGTTGACCGCCACGGGGTGGCCGACGATCTCGAGCATCGGGAGATCACCGGCGGAGTCCGTGTACGCATACGACAGTCGAAGGTCGTAGCCCTTCTCCTCTGCGAGTTTCCGGATCGCGATCGCTTTGCCTTCGCCGTAGCAGAACGGTTCGGCGAGTTCTCCGGTGTAGACACCGTTGTCGACGGCGGCAACCGTACCGATTCCTCCGGTGAGTCCTATCGCGGCTGCGAAATCGTCGACGATCTCGATCGGGGATGCCGACACGATGTACGTGTCGCGGCCTGCTGCGTGATGAAGGTCGATAAGACCGCGAGCTTCCCGTCGGACCTCGCTCTCGAGCCGCGGGATGATCTGCTCTCCGAGACCGGCCATCTTCTCGATGGTGACTCCTTCGATCGCCTGAAGGACCCGATTCTTGACCGCCTCTGTCTTCTCGTCGGAAGCCCCTGCTACGAGGAACTTCGCTGCGCTGGTCGCGTCTGTCATGAGTTCCCGGTTGCTGACCATGCCCGCGCGATAGGCCGCCCAGCCGAGGGCGAACACGGATGACCCACTGATGATCGTTCGGTCGAGATCGAAGAACGCTGCGCCTCTTCTGCGTGGCTGATCTGTCATTTCGCCGTCTCCAAACCCTCGACGGGGATCGCGAATAGGCCGGTGGCTCCGGCCTTCACCGATGGAAGGAGTCCCATCGCGGTCGGCAGCAGTTGCTCCGCATAGAACGCGGCGGTGTCGATCTTCGCATCGAACCAAGGATCTGCTTCCTCAGCGGCGGCGGCGAGTGCCAAACGTGCCAGGTAGTAGCCACCCGCGACGATCCCGAACATCTTGAGATACGGTGTTGCACCGGCGAGCCGGTCGTTGGGATCTTCACAGGCGAGCAACCATTCGGTGGCGTCGCGCAACGACGCAACACCGGCGAGTAGCGACTCACCGATCGCTGCGAGACGAGGATCGCCGGTTTCGTCGAGAGGACCGTCGAGAGCAGCCATCTCGTCGAGGTACGACCGGACAACACTCCCCTCGTCCATCGGGAGCTTGCGCATCACGAGATCGATCGCCTGGATGCCGTTCGTCCCCTCGTAGATGGGCGTGATCCGGGCGTCTCGATAGTGCTGGGCGGCACCGGTCTCTTCGACGTAGCCCATGCCACCGTGGACCTGAACTCCGATGGAGGTCATCTCAACTCCGATGTCGGTGCACCAGGCCTTCGCCACCGGTGTCAGCAGCGCGACCCGGTCGGCGGCCGCACGCCGGCCCACCTCGTCGGGATGGCGATGCATCCGTTCACCGGCGGCCGCCGTGTCGTAGAGGAGGCCGCGGGCGGCCTCGTTGTACGCCTTCATCGTCATCAGCATCCGGCGCACGTCCGGGTGCTCGATGATCGGGGAGACCTCGGTCTTGGGCGTGCCGATGGCCCGACCCTGGGTGCGCTCCTCCGCGTACTCCACGGCCTGCTGGTACGCACGATCGGAGATACCGAGGCCCTCGAGACCGACCTCGCGTCTGGCCTGGTTCATCATGGCGAACATATAGCCCATGCCGCGGTTCGGTTCGCCGACGAGATAGCCGATCGAGTTGTCGTACGCCTGCACGCATGTCGGGCTTCCATGGATCCCGAGTTTGTGTTCGATGGACACGGTTTCGACGTTGTTCCATGCTCCGATCGTTCCGTCTTCGTTGACGAGCATCTTCGGGACGATGAACAGCGAGATGCCTCTTGTCCCCGGGGGGGCATCGGGGAGCCGGGCAAGGACCAGATGGATGATGTTGTCGGAAAGGTCGTGATCACCCCACGTGATGAAGATCTTCGACCCGTTGATGCTGTAGGTGCCGTCCTCGTTCGGGGTTGCCTTCGTGCGGAGCGCGCCCACGTCGGAGCCCGCTTCTGTCTCGGTCAGGACCATCGTCCCGGTCCATTCGGCGGTCACGAGCTTCTCGAGATACGTATCCCGGAGTTCGTCATCGGCGTGGTCCCGGATGACGGTGATCGCCGATCCGGTCAGCATCGGATTCAGCGAGAACGCCAGGTTGGCCGAGACGAACATCTCGCTGACGGCGAACCCGACCGTCTCCGGGAACCCGTGGCCTCCGTGCTCCGGAGGACCCGTGACGGCGCTCCACCCGGCGTCGACGTATTTGCGCCAGGCGTCCTTGAAGGCATCCGGTGTGGTGACGTGCCCATCGGCCCATGTCGCACCGATCTCGTCTCCGGCCCGGTTCGTGGGAGCGACGACTTCGGCCATGAATCGGCCGGCCTCGTCGAGGGCGCCGTCGACCGTCTCGGGGTCGACGTGTTCGAAACCGGGGTACCCCATGATTTCATCGAGGTCCGCGATGTGACGCAGGACGAACTTGATGTCGCGCAGTGGTGGTGTGTAGTCGGCCATGCCCCGAGATTAGGCGGTGCGGGCTCGGCTTGAATCGGAGAAGAGCTGTGAGCTGTGAGCTATGAGGCGGCACGCTCGGAGTAGCGGAGGAAGAGCTTTGAGCTATGAGCTGGAGCGGGGAAGCCTTCACGGCCTACTGACTACGCCGGCGAAGCCGGCCTACGCGTCGGCGCCGACCGGTTCTCGGGTCTCGTTCGGGGTGAGCGTGTCGGTCGACAGGAGTGTGCGCACGTCGAGGGCGAAGTCCACGACCCGCGAATCGACCCACATGGCGTTGTCGTCCAGCCAGGTGTCGATGAACGCCACCGTCTGGAGCGTGGTTGTCGATTCGGTCGGTCGTTCAGCGGTCATCGCTTCCCGTTCGCTCGTTCTCCCAAGGGTACGCCGCGCCCCAACCTACTCGTCATGTCGGTTCCCAGTCCGTATTCCGTATTCCGACTCTTGGCTCTTGCTGTTCGCTGTCTGCTGTCTGCTGTCTGCTGTCTGCTGTTCGCTGTTCGCTGTCCGCTGTCTGCTACTTCTCCCTCGCCCACAGGCGTCTGAACTCATCGGATGTCTTCAGGAGCACCTCTGCGGTTCCCGTCGCGTCGATCTTCCCGTCCTTCATGACGACGACGAGGTCGGCTCGCTGGAGGGCGGGCTTGCGGTGTGACACGACGAGAGCCGTCGCGTCGGAACCGTCCGCGAACAGGCGATCCCACAGGAGTTGCTCGGTCTCGACGTCGAGGGCACTCGAGAGGTCATCGAAGACGAGCAACTCGGGTCGACGGACCAGCATCCTGGCTGCGGCCGACCGCTGGATCTGACCGCCGGACAGTCGGACGCCGCGCGGACCGACCATCGTTTCGAGCCCATCGGGCATGGCTTCGAGGTCCTGCTCCATCGTGGCCGTGCGGATCGCGGCAACGACGTCTTCATCGCTCGCGTCAACTCCGAGCGTCAGGTTCTCCCCGAGGGTGAGCGAGAACAGGCGCGGAACCTGCGGCGTATAGGCTGTGCGCGGCGGGATCATGAAGGAGGCGGGATCGTCAACCGTCTCGCCCTTCCACGATATTGTTCCCTCGTCGAGGGGTAGGAGACCGAGGGCGCTGCGCAGGAGCGTCGTCTTCCCCGAGCCGATCCGTCCGGTGACAACCACGAACGCGCCTGCCTGCACGTCGAGATCGACCGACTCGATGCCCGCACCAGACGACGCGTAGCGGTAGCTGAGATCGCGGACGGACAACAGCGGAGGTCCGTTGAGATCCATGTCAGAGGCGTTCTGTATCCCGGGTCGAATGTGCGGTGCCGGCTCAGCGAACAGGTCGCGATCGGCGACGAGGTCGCGCCAGGTCGCCCCTCTCATCAACGAGATGATTCGATCGACCGACACCCCCGCCTGCTTGACCCTTGCGATGAACAGACCCACGAAGTACGCGGAGTCCGTCACCATGGCGAGCAAGTAGACGAACAGACTGAATTCGCCGACGGTGAGGCCGGCCGACCCGTCCGTGGAGATCGCTCCGGCGGCCAGGATCAGGATGAGTCCGGTCCCGATGCTGACGGTGTTGTGGAACACTGCTTCGAGTCCCGCCGTGAACGTGCGATCGCGGACCATCATCTTGCGTCGTACGGCGTTCAGTTCGTCGAAGTGGTGGAGCATCGTCTCTTCCGCCCCGGCGACTTTCACCGATTGGACAGATCCGAGCGTTTCGCCGAGGAACCCCGTGATCGCCTCGGTCGATTCGCGCGCTGCGGTGCGATACCGGCGGATCGTCGAACCGGTCTGGCTCACGGTCAGGATCACGATCGCCACAGGCGCGAACACAACGATGGTCATGGTCGCGTCGATCGTGAAGAGGATGGCGATCGCCACGATCGCCGACACGGTCGACCCGATGAAGTCGACGGTGAAGTCGAACGCCTCGAGTGTGTGATCAACGTCGTCCCGAAAGCGCGACACGACCTCTCCCGGCGTCTCGTCGACCGGGCGTGCGCCGGGCAGCGAGAAGATCCAGGCGAGCATCGACCCGCGCATCCCCGCTCCCGCTCTGAAAAGCAGGCCCGAGTGGAGGCGCATGGCGCCGAACACGGCGCCGATGCGTGCCACCAGATAGGCCCAGAGCGCGGCCACGATCGTGGTGAGATTCCAGCCGGCGGTCTCTCCGGTGAGTTGGTCGAAGAAGGCAGCGAGGAGGAGTCCGACGATGATCGGTGTCGACCAGATCGCGACCCACATCACGAGACTCGAGAAGTAGCGAAGTCGCTGGTTCCAGATGAGGGTCACCACGACCCGGGAGATCGGGGTCCGGGATCGGAGAGTCATGCGAGCACCTCCTCCATTCCCGTGGCCAGGAGGTCCGAGAATCTCGAGTCCGCGTCGGCCGCGAGCATGGAGCGCTCTCCGAACTCAACGACGCGACCGTCGTCGAGGATGAGGATGTCGTCGGCTCTGGTGACCGTGCCGAGTCGATGGGCGATGACGATGCCGGTTCGTCCTTCGAGGAGGTGGTCGACGGCGCGTTCGATGAGCGCCTCGGTCGCAGGATCTAGGCGTGATGATGCCTCATCGAGGACGACCACACCCGGGTCCTCGAGGAAGATCCGCGTGAACGCAAGGAGTTGCGCCTGCCCGGCAGATAGCCCACCGCTCCCGGACTCGAGAAGCGTGTCGAGACCGTTCGGAAGCGACGCCAGCCACGAGTCGAGTTCGAGACGGTGAATGGCCTCGAGGATGCGGTCCTCTGGGATCTCGTTGTTGAAGAACGTCAGGTTGTCTCGGACCGATGCCCGGAACAGTTGGACGTCCTGGGTGACCATGCCGACACGCTTCCGGAAGTCCGCAACATGCGCGTCCCACGTGGCAACGCCGCCGAGGCGCACGGTCCCTGCCTGGGGTTCGTACAGCCTCGTGACGAGGCGGGCGATCGTCGACTTCCCGCTGCCGGTACGGCCGAGCAAACCGACGACGCGCCCCGGGGCGATGTCGAAGCTGACGTCGTGGAGCACGATCTCGTCGGCGCCGTCGCCGCCGTCGGCGTACGCGAAGGTGACGTTGTCGAATTCGACGCCAATGGCGCCATCGCTGATCGATCGGTCGCCCTCGGCCTTGAGCTTCGTCTGCGTGGTCATCAACTCATCGACGCGGGCGATGGCCGCCCCAGCCTTCTGGAGATCCTCCATCTGGGCCCGGATCTGCTCCATCGGATGCCTGGTCATCTCGACGTAGTGGAAAACCAGGTAAACGGATCCGATCGTCAGCGTTCCGATTCCGAAGAGCCACGAACCGAGGATGAAGACGATCGAAGTCGAGAGGCCGTAGAGGATGATCGTGGTGCTCCACATCCATGCCCAGCCCATCCAGCCGCGGATCGTCTGTGGGAGCCAACGGCGTTGGATCTCGTCGAAGCGCTCTTCCATGTACGGTCCGGCGCCGTTCGCTGTGATGTCCTCCGTACCTTCGACAACTTCACCGACGAAGCCGAACGCCTCAGCGGCGGTTGCCCGGATCGCTTTCCAGCGGGGAACCGCTACCCGGTGGAGACCGGTCATCACGCCCAGAGCGAGAGCAGTGAAGATCGTGACGCTGAGACCCACGATCCAGCTCTCGAGCCACAGCATCACGAGGACACCGATCACGAGAGCACCGTTGCCGACGACCTTGATCATCATCGCTGAGAAGAAGTTCGACAGCGCCGTGATGTCGCCGTCGATGCGTTCGATGAGTTCACCGGATGAGTGCCCCTTGTGGAACCCCATGTCGAGATGGAGCACGTGGTCGGTCAGATTCGCCCGAAGGCGATTCGTCGCCGTCCAGCCGATGTCCTCAGCGAGGTAGGTCGACCAGATCGCCAATGTCTGCTGCGCCACTGCGACCAACATGAAGGTAACGGCAAGTGGGATGAGAGCGCTCGCCCCGCGACCCTCGAGGGCACCATCGATGAACCGCTTGATGAGTTGCGGGTTGAGGAGTTGCAGGCCGATCGTCCCGAAGAGGACGACGCCGAGCAGCGCCACGCGCGGCCGCAGGGGCCGCAGGTAGTCGGTGAGGAGAAGGAAATAGGCTCGTACGGGGATCATGTTCTGTCCTGGATCGTCTGGAGTGGGTAGTGGCGGCCATCGAAAAAGCCGCCCGGTGGGCGGCTACCTCGCTTGAACGCTGCTACCGGGTCAGAGCCGGAAACGGGCGCGCGCGAGAGCCGCCGGGGGTGTGTTCGGCTGCGTACGCCTGATCATTCCTCGACTCCTTCTCGCTCGGCGCCACGACCATGAAGGTCGCCTGACCTCGAGAACTCTCGCGCAGGTTCCCTTGCCTGTCAAGCGTCGCCGATCACTCAGTGGGTTGGCGGAGCATCCATAGGCGGCTGCGAACCCAGACACCCGCAGAGCACCTTCAGCCGAGGACTCGCACGACGAACAGCGCCGCCAGGAGAGCGAACGAGTTCGTCGCTATGTGAGCCATCACCGGGGCCACGGTGCTGTTCGCGCGCAGTCGCAGCCACAGGAAGGCGAGTCCGGCGAGAGCGGTGCCGACCACACTGCCGACCAGGGCCAGAGCGACCTCCGGGATGCTGTCGATGCTCTCCCCTGCAGGATTGGTAAGCAGCGTGTCGAGCGTCGGGAGGATGTGCCAGAAGCCGAAGAGAAGGCTCGTGGCCAGCGCCGACCAGAGAGGGGCCCACCGGCGGGTGAACATGCCGAACAGAACCCCCCGGAACAGTGTCTCCTCGTAGAAAGCGGTGGCGATCGGTATCCGGATGAGAGCATCGAACAGGACGACCCATGTAGATCGCTCGATCACGCGATCGTCGCGGAAGAAATCGCGGGTGAACGGAAATGCGATACCGATCAGCATCCCGAGGCCGATCACCCCCATAACGATCCCGCCGACCGTCAACCCACGCTTGATCCGATCCCTGCGATAGCCGAGGTCTGTTGCGCCGGCTCCTGCGTGCCGGGCGATCGCGACGGCAACGCCGAGGATCCCGAGATTGAACGGGATATGCCACCAGGGGTCGAGAACCCGGTTCGCGATGACGTTCGCGTAGGAGATGAGGGCGACGATGGCGACGATGTGCCAGGCGTGAATTCCCTGTTTGCCCGGCGACTTCCGGAGCCACATCGACGGGCGCCACATGCGATCCCACTCGTCCAGCGTCCACGACACGTCGGAATCGACCGGACGCGCGACCATCCGTTCGTCCATTGGATCGGGATGTTCGTTGTCGGTGGCGGGCATGGGAGCCGCACCCTACCGGACCGGTCCGATCGTGCGGCTACGCTTTGGGGATGGCGCTTCTCGATGCTTTCAAACAACAGGTGCTGAACCTCGGCAGAAGTGAGGCTCGTGCAAAGGCGCGGCCGCTGCTCGTCGACGACGAGGCATTCGACCGTTCAGCGGCGGGGCTCGATCAGAGGATGTCTGAGGCGTTCGTCCTCTTCTGGCTGCTCTCGGATCGAGCGCTCTATCTGGTCGCCGGCGGGACGGTGGGCGACTGGGTCTTCCGGATCCCGTATGCATGCATCGAGGAGATGGTCCTCGAATTCGATGAGGACTCAGAGATGTTGCCGTGGAACGTGCGGCTCCGGTTGGGTCCGGATGGAACCGGGGAGATCACCACGTTCGACGATATTCCGGACCCGGGGAAGCCGCTCGCCGCGCCCCCAGCGAGAGTCGTGGAGAGTGACGAGCGAGATCGTCTCACGAACGGCGAGATCATCCCGCTCGCGGGGTTCGCGTTGCTCGGACGCAAGTTCAGATCGACCCTTGCGCGGCAGCTCGCCGCGAACGGCGCGAGGCTGCACATCCACGGCGAGGACCGCGCAGAAGCGCAGCGCAAGCTGCGAGCCCGGAAGCGTTAGGGCTTCGCCGTAGTCCGAATCAAGAATCAAGACAGAGGCCTGGCTCTTGGTTCTTCCTCGGCTACTCCTTCACTCCGCTACTCGGCTACTGATTCAAACCTTGCTGTGAAGTGGCGTAGCCACGGGGCTTGTTCCACGATGCGGTAGCCACGCATGTCCGATGCGCCGGCAGCGACATCGATGACGACTTCGGCGACGTAGTCGATGTGGCTCTGCGTGTACGTGCGACGGGGAATGGCGAGTCGCACCAACTCCATGGCTGCAGGCTCATCGGGTGCGCCGTCGGCGCCGGGGCGACCGAACATCACGGTTCCGATCTCGACCCCACGGACACCTCCGTTGCGATAGAGCTCGATAGCGAGCGCTTGTGCCGGGTACTCGAAGGGTGGGATGTGCGGCAGCATCGCCTTCGCATCGATGTAGATCGCATGACCCCCCGCCGGTTGCACGATCGGGACGCCGGCAGCCGACACCTTGTCTGCGAGATACTCAGTGGATCGGATCCGGTAGCGCAGGTAGTTCTCGTCGAGGACCTCCTCAAGCCCCTGGGCGAGTGCCTCGAGGTCGTACCCGGCGAGACCTCCGTACGTCGGAAACCCCTCGGTCAGGATGAGCAGGTTCCTGGCCTGCAGGGACGTCTCGTGGTCGTTCATCGCCAGGAATCCACCGATGTTGACCAACCCGTCCTTCTTCGCCGAGACCGTGCAACCGTCGGCCAGAGAGAACATCTCACGGGCGATCTCCTTGGGTGTCCGATCGGCGTATCCCTCCTCACGGATCTTGATGAACCACGCGTTCTCGGCGAAACGACAAGCGTCGAGGAAGAGTGGGATCCCGTACTCGTCACAGACGGCTCGGACGGCTCGCAGGTTCTCCATCGAGACGGGCTGGCCTCCGCCGGAGTTGTTCGTGACCGTCATCAGCACGAGCGGCACCCGCTCGACACCGACCCGGTCGATCGTTGCTCGCAGCGCCTCGATGTCCATGTTGCCCTTGAACGGCAGGATCTCAGACGGTTCGGATGCACCGACCAGATCCAACGCTTCCGCCCCCTGGTACTCGACGTTCGCCCTCGTCGTGTCGAAGTGTGTGTTGTTCGGCACGACGTCGCCCTCGGAGACCATGACGGAGAAGAGGATCTTCTCAGCGGCGCGACCCTGATGGGTCGGGATCACCTCGGGGAATCCTGTGAGGTCCTTCACCGCCTTCTCGAAACGGAAGAAACTGCGGCTTCCGGCGTACGACTCGTCGCCACGCATCATCCCCGCCCACTGCTCGGACGACATCGCTCCGGTCCCCGAGTCGGTCAGCAGATCGATGATCACCTCATCGGCGTGCAATCCAAAGAGATTGAAACCGGCGCGTTGGAGTGCCGCCTCCCGCTCATCGACGGTCGGCAGGTCGATCGCTTGAACGGTGTGTATCCGAAACGGTTCGATGATGGTGCGGTACGGCATCAGGTCCTCTCGTCTGATAACCGGATTCTCGCAGCCGGAGGGGGGCTGTGAGTCGGTAGGCTGCGTTCCATGGAACTCCTTGGCGATCTCGATGTTCATCTCTTCAACGAGGGCACGCAGACCCGTGTGTACGACCACCTCGGCGCGCAGGTGCTACCGGGCGGCGGGGCACACTTCGCCGTTTGGGCCCCGAACGCGCACGCCGTGGCTTTGATCGGCGACTTCAACGGATGGGACGCGACCGCTCATCCGATGTTCCCGACCGGTTCGGGAATCTGGAAGACACAGGTGCCGGAAGCCAGCCCAGGCAACACGTACAAGTACGCGATCACGACCAACTCCGGGGATCGGATCGAGAAGGCCGATCCTGTTGCGTTCCTCGCCGAGGTCCCTCCGAAGACAGCGTCGGTGGTCTGGGGCCTCGACTACGACTGGAGTGACGGCGAGTGGATGACATCTCGCGGCGGGCGTCAGGCTCATGACGCCGCGATGGCGATCTACGAGTTGCACACCGGGTCGTGGCGCAAGGCGGACAACGGTGATTCCCTGTCGTATCGGGAGTTGGCCAAACCGCTCGCCGACTACATGACCGAGATGGGCTACACCCATGTCGAGTTCATGCCGCTGTCCGAGCACCCGTACTACCCGTCGTGGGGCTACCAGGTCACCGGCTACTTCGCACCGACAAGCCGATTCGGCACTCCCCAGGATCTGATGTACCTCATCGATCACCTGCACCAGGCGGGCATCGGGGTGATCCTGGACTGGGTCCCGTCGCATTTCGCGACCGATGGGCACGGTCTCTCACAGTTCGACGGGACGGCGCTGTACGAGCATGACGATCCGCGGAAGGGATTCCACCCGGACTGGGGAAGCTTCATCTTCAACTACGGGCGCAACGAGGTTCGCTCGTTCCTCGTCTCGTCCGCGAACTTCTGGCTCGATCGCTACCACGTGGACGGTCTCCGGGTCGACGGTGTCGCGTCGATTCTCTACCTCGACTACTCGCGGGATGAGGGAGAGTGGGAGCCCAACATCTACGGTGGGAACGAGAACCTTGAGGCGATCTCCCTGCTCAAGCAGGTGAACAGTGTGGCGTATGGCGAGCATCCGGGCATCACGATGATCGCCGAAGAGTCCACGGCGTTCGCCGGCGTCTCGCGGCCCGTCGACTCCGGTGGCCTCGGCTTCGGTTACAAGTGGGACATGGGCTGGATGCACGACTCGCTCGAGTATTTCGCCCACGAACCGGTGCACCGCTCGTTCCACCAGAACGACCTGACCTTCCGGATGTTGTACGCCTACGACGAGAACTTCATCCTCACGCTGTCCCACGACGAGGTGGTTCACGGCAAGGGATCGCTGGTCAACAAGATGCCGGGCGATGAGTGGCAGCAGTTCGCGAACCTCAGGGCGCTCTACGGCTACCAATACGCGCTCCCCGGGAAGAAGTGCCTGTTCATGGGCGGCGAGTTCGGCCAGAGATCGGAGTGGTCGGTCGATCAGCAACTCGAGTGGTTCGTTCTCGGACAAGACAATCACGCCGGATTGCAACGGTGGGTCGCGGATCTCAATGCCCGGTATCGGATCGAAGCCTCGCTCTTCGCCAAGGACTACGACCCTGCCGGATTCGAGTGGATCGATGCGGGTGATGCCGGAGCGAGCGTTTTCGGCTTCCTCCGCAAGGGTGGCGATCGGCCGGTGTTGGTCGTGTTGAACCTCACTCCCGTTACTCGCCCCGGATATCGTCTGGGAGTCCCCGTGGACGGCCCGTGGGAGACGCTCCTCAACAGCGATGACGAGCGCTACTGGGGTTCGGGAGCGGGGACGACCGGCACGATCGACGCCGTGGATGTTCCCATGCATGGGCGCACCCACTCGGTGTCGTTGGACCTCCCGCCGCTCGGCGTTCTCTTCCTTGCACCGAAGACTTGACGATTGCCGTCGAGGTGCTGATGGTCGATTCGGAGCGGCGCCTCACCGTCCCTCGGAGGGCTACGAGGCCGGATTGCTCGCCGGAATCGAGTGTTCCCAATCGGCGAGGAGCGTCCTGAGGGCTGCCACGAACGCGAGCGGCTGGTCGAGGATCAGGTGGTGGTGCGCCTCGGGGATCGAGACGAACGGGGCATTCCGGCCCATCAGGTTGTACATGTATTCGGCGGTGTTCTCCGGAACGACGGTGCTGAACTCGCCGCGGAACAGCGCCACCCGGCATCGTACCGACACGAGTTGGTCCCGCATCGATACCAGGGTCTGCTCGAAGAGGCGAGGGTCGAACTTCCACGTCCACCCGGCATCGGTCTGCTGCAGAGAGCCGCGAGCGACATGGTCGACGATGTAGGCGTTGTCGCACGGTTGTGGAGGGATGAGACGGAAGTGCTCCAATGCAGTTGCCTCATCCGGATAGGTGCCCGGCGATCGGAACGCCCGGCCTCGCGCACCTTCGCGCGATTCCGGGTCCGGTTCACGGACCGGCGAGTCCACGATCACGGCACCGGCGAGGCGATCACCGTAGGTGGCTGCCAGTTCGATCGTGACGAGGCCTCCGAGAGAGTGGCCGACGACCACGGGCGGGCCGGGGAATCCGGCTGCCTCGGCGACTGCGAGGACTTCCCTGGCCCAGATCTGATGGTCGTAGCAGTCCCTCCGTCCGCTGTCGCCGTGACCGGAGAGGTCGAGGGCGACGGCATGCCACCTGCGGGTGAACATCGGGGCGAGGAACGACCACCAGTGGGCATGGGCGGCCCCACCGTGGACGAACACGAGGCCTGGGCGGCCGCGCTCACCCCATTCGAGGTAGTGGATGTCGGTCCCTTCGACGTCGATCCAGGACTCGGTGTACGGCGTCGAGACCGACCGGTGGAACCAGTCGGGACCGATTGGCTCAGTCACCGGTGACCTCATGAGGAAGCGTGAACCAGCGGAGATGCTCGAAGTCATCGGTGAACGCGACCGGAGCGAGTTCCCCGTCGAACGGCAGGGCGTCGCTGAGGATCGAACGTGCCTCGGCCAGATAGTCGTGGAGTACCGGATCGGCATCGCGTTGCGGCCGGTGATCGAACCGCATCTCCCCGCTCGAGTAGTCGATCTCGGCCAGGCTGAGCGGCGCCTCACCTCGCCCGTCGCGATGCTCCCAGAGCCCGGTCGTGACGTCGAACCGGTAGTACGGGAGAAGACGCCAGCCTTCGTTCGCTACGAGGTGCACGGCATCGACGATGAAGTCGAACACCTGCTCCGAGATGAAGTAGTTGAGGTTGACCCGGACCCAGCCCGGTTTGATCCCCTCGCAGCCCCGGGTGATCTCCCGCTCGAACTCGGTCGACGTGTCGATGTCGATGCCGAGCAGGCGATGACCGTATGGTCCGGCACAGGAGCATCCACCTCTCGATTGGATACCGAAGAGGTCGTTCAACAGAGCGACGACGAAGTTGTGGTGCAGGTAGCGTTCGTTGTGCCGCACGACGAACGACACGATCGAGAGGCGTTCCGCCTCGGGGTTGCCGAGGATCTTGATGTTCGGGTTGTCGCTCCACGAACCGATCGCCCGATCGATGAACGACTCCTCCAATTCACGAATACGGTCGGCGCCGACCGCGTGCTTGAGTTGGAAGATGAGTCCGGCCCGGATCGACTCGATGATCGCCGGCGTCCCACCCTCTTCACGGTGCTCGATATCGTCGAGGTATCGGTGGTCGTTCGGATTGACGAACGCGACGGTGCCACCACCCGGGACCGCCGGCACCTGATTCCTGAAGAGTTCCTTGCGGGCGATGAGGACACCGGGGGTTCCCGGACCCCCGATCATCTTATGGGGAGAGAAGAAGATGGCATCCTTGTAGGCGAGGGGATCGTCATCGGGGGTCATGTCCATCGAGACGTACGGAGCGGCGGCGGCGAAGTCCCAGAACGACAGAGCGTCGTGCTCGTGCAAGAGTCGCGCCACAGCCCGTGTATCGGTGATGATTCCGGTGACGTTGGAGGCGGCGGAGAAGCTACCGATCTTCAGCGGTCGATCCGCATACGTCTTCAGCTCTTGCTCCAGTTGTGCCAGGTCGATGTGCCCGTCGGCGTCCTCGTCGATGCGGATCACGTCGGCGATGGTCTCGCGCCACGGCAACTCGTTGGAGTGGTGTTCGAAAGGTCCGGTGAATACGACGGGTCGCTCGGAGACCGGAATCTGGTCGGACAGGTGATATTGATCTTCGAGAATGCACGGGATACGGAGACCGAGCACGGCAACGAGACGATCGATCGCTCCGGTGGCCCCGGAACCGGCGAACACGACGGCGTGCTGGTCGCTCGCGTTCACACAACTCCGGATCATCTCCCGTGCTTCTTCCCGGAAGCGGGTGGTTTGGAGGCCGGTTCCGGAAGATTCCGTATGCGTGTTGGCATAGAGAGGGAGGACGACCTCTCGTAGGTAGTCCTCGATGAACGACAACGAGCGACCCGAAGCCGTGTAGTCGGCATAGGTGACACGGCGGTGCCCGAATGGTCCCGGCACGGCGTAGTCGGACCCGATAACGGAAGACCGAATGGTTTCGACGAGATCCATGGGACAGAGCGTAGGGGGCTCGGGGGTTCCGCGGAACTCGGCTACTCGGCTACTCGGCTACTCATCCCGGCTTAGGGCCTTTCGCCGGTGGTCTGGGGACTTCGGTCCCTAGAGGTACTGGCCCTTGTCGGTGGACAATGTGGTGACAGCGATCCGCGTTTACGTGGACGTCTCCGGACCGGGGACCGGATTCGGCGACGAAGTAGCCACGCGACGGGGATCCTCCATTGATGGGAGTATCCGCGTGGCCAGAGTCGACCTTCAGATCACCAGAAGACAGTTCTTCGCAGCCGGTCTCGCGGGAACTGCCCTGATGGGATCCCCGCGCTCGTCGTTTGCGATGCGCTATCCCGACCCGCCGTGGTTCACCAAGGGCGAGGTCGTCACCACCTACAACTATTGCGACATGTGCCCGTGGAAGTGCGGTATCGCCGTGCAGAGCGTCGACGGCCGGGTCATGAAGATCGACGGCAACTCCCTCGATCCGAAGAGTCGGGGAATGCTGTGCGGTCGCGGACAGGCCGGTGTGTCGTTCATGAACGACCCCGACCGTCTTCAGTCACCGATGATCCGCACCGGAGAGCGCGGTGAGGGCAAGTTCCGCGAAGTGTCGTGGGAAGAAGCGCTCGACTACACGGCCGACAAGATCCTGGCGATCAAGGACTCCTACGGCCCGGAAGCTCTGGCGATCTTCGGGCACACCACCGGTGACTTCTGGTTCACCGATTACTTCGCTCAGGCGTGGGGAACTCCGAACGCTGCGAAGCCGTCGTCGTCGCTCTGCCTCAGCCCGCGCGACGAGGCATCCACGCTGACGCTCGGATTCCCGGTCGGCGGACACGAGCCGATGGACTGGGACGAGATCGAGTGCATCACGCTGATCGGGAGCCACATCGGAGAGGACAGCAGGAACACCGTCATGCAGGACTTCATCGAGTCCCGCAACCGGGGTGCACAGGTGATCGTCGTCGATCCGCGATTCTCGAGTGCCGCTGCGAAGGCCGACCACTGGCTGCCGATCAAGCCGGGAACCGACACGGCACTGCTCCTTGCATGGATCAACGTTCTCGTTACCGAAGATCGTTTCGATCGCGCCTACATCGACGAATGGGCGACCGGACTCGAAGAACTCACCGCCCACATCCAGGAGTTCACGCCCGAGTGGGCGGCGGGGATCACGGATCTTTCCGCCGACCAGATCCGGACGACGGCCCGGGTGATGTCGGATCGCCTGCCCAAGGCGGCGATCATGCCCGGTCGCCACGTCACGTGGTACGGCAACGACTCCCAGCGGATGCGCGCCGTGTTCATCCTCAACTCGCTGCTCGGCGTCTACGGCCGACACGGAGGGATGTACTTCAACAAGTCGCCCTTCCTCGACTCGTACCCACATCCGCCGTTCGCCGTCACCGGCAGCTCGGGTGGGTGCTCTGCCGAGCCGGGGGAGGAGAGCGCCGAGCTTCCGCTCGGCCCCACGGGCAAGGCCAGAGCCGACGGCGCTCGTGAGACGTTCCTGCGCGGCCCAACCGCCATGCAGGAACTCATCGACCCGATGATCACAGACGATCCCTACCGGATCGCCGGACTCATGATCTACGGCGTCAATCTCCTCAACTCGATCCCGATCCCGTCGAAGACGATCGAGGCGCTCAAGAAACTCGACTTCGTGCTCGCCGTCGACGTCCTGCCTCAGGAACACGTCGCGTGGGCGGATGTCGTGTTCCCGGAGGCGACCTTCCTCGAGCGGTACGACGAACTCTCCACCGTCCCCTACAAGACGCCGTTCATCCAGATGCGTGAGCCGGCGGTCCCTCCGATGTACGACACGATGCCGGGGTGGATGATGGCCCGGGAGCTTGGCCTCCGGGTCGGTCTCGATGCCTATTTCAAGTGGGAGACGATCGAGGAGTATCTCGACACTCGGCTGCGATCCGTCGGGTCCAGCCTCGAGAAGATGCATGAATCCGGCGGTGTGATCATCCAGGACGGGAAACCGTATCTCGAGGACTTCGAGGGCGAGTCGCCGTTCCACACCGCGTCGGGGAAGATCGATCTGTCGGTGGCAGAACTCGCAGAAGCGGGCATGGATGCCATTCCGGTCTACGAACCGACGGAGGAACCGCCCGACGGCTACTACCGGCTTCTCTACGGTCGGAACCCGCTCCACACGTTCGCCAAGACGCAGAACACGCCGGTTCTGAGTGACGTTTCACCGGAGAACGAGTTGTGGATCAACGAGGACGAGGCCACCGCTCTCGGGTATGCGAGCGGCGACAAGGTATGGCTCGAGAACGACAACGGCGACCGCAGCGGACCGATCGCCGTCAAGGCCACCCAGCGGATCCGCCGGGATGCCGTCTTCATGGCCCATGGATTCGGACAACACGCCGACGGTCTTACCAACGCGAACGGCCGGGGCGCGAGCGATACGAAGCTGATGAGCCGATACAAGCTCGATCCGATCAGCGGTGGCGCCGGCATGCGAGTCAATTTCGTCCGACTGGTGGAGGGAGACTGACATGGCATCTGCATTCCTCCTCGACATGAGCCGATGCATCGGCTGCGAAGCTTGCGTGGTGGCCTGCAAGACCGGGAATGAACTCCCGATCGGTCGGCAGTACATCGAGTTGATCGAGCACACGTCCGGGACCTTCCCGGATCTCACCGGCGGCTTTCAGAACCACCGCTGCTACCACTGCGCAGACGCCACGTGCGTCGCGGTTTGCCCGACGGGCGCCCTGTTCAAGGAAGGCGGCCTCACCCGCCTGAACCGGGACGCGTGCAGCGGATGCGGCTATTGCGTCCAGTCGTGTCCATACGAGGTCCCGGTGATGTCGGATGGCCGCTCGAGCAAGTGCGACGCGTGCGCGTCGAACGTCGGCGCCGGCGGATCACCGTGGTGCGTGACCACCTGTCCGGCGAAAGCGCTCGAGTACGGAGACCGAGACACGATCCTTGCCGAGGCGAAGGAACGCGTGGCGGCGCTCAAGGATCGGTACCCGAAGGCCCAGGTCTACGGAGAGACACAGGCCGGTGGACTTGGCCTGATCCTGGTTCTGCCCGACGACCCGGAGACACTTGACATCCCGGCAGACCCGCCACCGACTCCCGTTGTTGCCGACGTGTGGAAGAACGTGGTGCAGCCCGTGTCGATGGGTGCGACCGTCCTCGCAGCCGCGGGTGCCGGCGTTCTGGGCGTCATCGCTCGCCGGAACCACATGGCGGAACTCCGCGAGATCGAAGAGAAAGAAACGGCCGGGGTCTCCTCCGGCGATTCGGAAGGGGAGGAGGTGTGACCGTGACCGACACCCACGAGGACCAGCAGATCCTCCGCTACCGGTCCCGGCAGCGCATCGTTCACGCAGTGATGGCGAGTTCGTTCCTCATCCTTCTCATCACGGGTCTCGCTCTCGTCTGGAGCCCTCTGGCGTTCCTTGCTGCAGGTGGATGGTCGCGGTACCTCCACCGCATCGCCGCCGTCGCATTCATGTCGGTGCCGTTCCTGTATCTGGTCCTCGATCGGTCCGGTGCGAAGGAGGTACTCGTCGAGTCCTTCAAGTACGACCGGGACGACGTTCACTGGTTCCGGTACATGTATCGGTACGGACTCGGCCGGACTGCCGAGATGCCTCCGCAGGGTCGGCTCAACGCAGGGCAGAAGCTCCACCACTCTGCGGTGATCGTGTTCTCCGCCGTCATCGTGATCACCGGACTCATCCTCTGGTGGCTCAAGGCGGGTCTCACGCCCACGCAACTGGCCTGGACGGCGATCATCCACGATCTCTCGATGCTCGTCCTCACCCTGCTTCTTGTTGGCCACATCTTCTTCACGTACGTCTACACGGCGTGGTCGTCGATGGCGACGGGCTACGTCTCCAAGGACGACATGGAGATGGAGCACAGCAAGTGGGTCGACGAGCTCGAAGAGCAAGAAGCGGAGGAAACCTCCGCCTGAACGAGATAGGCAAGGAAAGGCTGAACAAGGATCGGAAGGGAGCCAGAGGGTTCCCGTATCAAGAAAGGAAAACCATGCGGAGAATGCATCATGTGTCGCTGATCGGGCTTTTGCTCGCGTTGGCGATGATTGCGGCGGCATGTAGTTCGAGTAGCGAAGAGACGACGACAACGACGACAACAACGGTTGCGGCGGCAACGACCACCACGGTGGCGCCGTTCGATCTCGTGGCTTCGGTCGACGAGTACCTGTCCGCCCTCCCTGAGGGCTTCCAGGCCATCGGCGACATCCAGGCGTTCAAGGACGGCGTCGAGGCGAGCGGCGCGCTCGTGATCGATGTCCGCACGACCGCCGAGTACGAAGAGGGGCACATCCCCGGTGCGGTGAACATTCCGCTCCGGACTTTGGCTGCGAACGTCGACAAGATCCCGACGGACACCCAGGTATACGTCTACTGCAAGTCCGGGTTCCGGGCCGCGCAGGCGCTGTCGTCGCTCGGTATGCTCGGCTACACCACCAACGTGCTCTCGTACAAGCCGGGTTGGAACGGCTGGACCGAAGCCGGTGAAGAGGAAAGCACCGAAGCCGTCGAGGCCACGGTCGTCGGCGCACCCGACATCGAGCCGGAACTCCTGGCAGCGGTCGATGGCTTCTTGTCCACGATCCCCGAAGGGTTCCTGTCGGCAGGAGATGCGGCAGCGGTGCAGGAAGCGATAGACGCGGGAGCGTTCTTGCTCGACGTGCGCACAGCCGATGAGTACGCCAAGGGATACCTCGAAGGTGCGACGAATGTCGATCTGCGAAGCCTGGCGAAGGGTATCGACGGCGTCCCGACCGACGTCAACGTGGTCTCGTACTGCGGATCCGGTCACCGGGCGGGCATGTCTGTCGCGGCACTGCACGTGCTCGACCGCGCGAACAGCAAGGGATACGGAGGCAGCTACGACTCGCTCGTCGAAGCCGCGATCCCGGTCGCGACACCGTAGCCCTGGCGGGCAGTAGTCGGTACTCGGTACTCAGTACTCGGTACCCGAATCAAGGAAGGGGAGCGACCAATGTCGCTCCCCTTCCCGCGCCCACTACGGACTACGGAGTACGGACTACATCCGGATGCTTCGCGTTCGGGTCACGCTGCCGGGCGGCACACCTTGCAGGCCCGGTAGCCTTCTTCTATCGCGGCCGTTTCTGAGCGGAACTCGATGCGGTGGTTGTCCTTGATCCTCTTCGCGTGGCGGCAGGTGGGGTAGCAGTAGATGCCGGTGGTGTCGCTGCCGACGAGGCGAACGCCTTGTCGGGCTTGTGCCTCGATCTCCTCCGGGTCCAGGCCTTCGTGCTCGAGAAGAGAGCGCTTCATCGGTGAACCGTAGGCGTAGTTCCCGATGCGGCCGTCGGTCCGGACAACGCGATGGCACGGGATCAGGACGGGGATCGGGTTCCGTCCGAGGGCGGTACCGACGGCGCGAACCGCGCCGGGGTTGCCGATCTCCCGCGCGATCCATCCGTAGGGACGGATCTCGCCCGGCGGAATCTCGGCGCACTTCTCGAGGACTCTGCGTTGGAACTCGCCGATCGACGAGAGATCAACCGGGAGGCGACCGAGTCGCCCGGTTTCGACGGTGTGCTCGAGGTACCCGGCGAGTTGTCCCGGGGGCGCGTCGACGAACGACGCTTTGCGCGGGTGGCGGGTCTCGAAGTCGGCCGGGGAACCGACGGCCTCGGTCGGCACGAACGCTGTGATCCCACGCCCGTTCCACGCGACGTAGGCCTGACCGGTAGGGCCTTCGATGATCGTGTACTCGTCGGCGAGATCCGTTCGACGCAGCACGGCGTCGAGGGTGTCCTCCGGTGCGGACCGGGCGAGTCCCGCGAGTTGTGTGGTGATCGTCTCTGCGTCAGTCATCGCATCTCCTCCTCTTCGAGCAAGGTTTTCAGTCGAGCAAGCCCGCGGCGAGCATCCGAGCGGATCGTGCTCTCGCCCCGACCGGTCGACCCGGCGATCTCGCCATAGGAGAGACCGACCACGTGGTGCAGGACGATCGCCGTTCGCTGCGGACCGGTCAGAGTGGCGAGACGCAGCCGCCACGTCGCGAGATCGACGTTCGCCGTCGCCTCTCCGGCAGTGTCGACCGTGCGATCGACGCGGTCGACAGCCAGCGCTGCCTCCGGATGCCGGCTCGCTGTGCGAGCCCGGTTTCGGCAGAGGTTGAGTGCGATCGTCCACACCCACGGCCGCAACTCGAGATCACGGATGCGGTTCTCGTCATAGGAACTGAGGGCCCGATACGCACGGGCGAAGGTCTCCTGGGTCACGTCCTCCGCGTCCTGCCGATTAGGGGTGAACTGGAGGGCGCCGGAGTAGATGCCGTCCTGGAGCGTCCTCACAAGATCCGGGAACGCGCGGTCTCGATCGACGGCAAGCCGGTCCGGTAGTTTGTCGAGGGTCGTGGTCATGTCACTAGTAAGAACACCGGCGGGGCCCGAAGCGTTGCACCTACGTACCTTCAAGAAGTCCCGCGAGAAGGACCAGGACCCTGCGGTCGATCTCATCGCGGATCGGACGAACCTGCTCGGGTGGGAGTCCAGCGGGGTCCGTGACGTCCCAGTCGAGGTACCGCTTGCCGGGGTAGAACGGGCACTCATCGCCACACCCCATCGTGATCACGACATCCGAAGCCTTCACTGCATCGTCGGTCAACGGCTTCGGGTACTCGGTGGTGATGTCGATCCCGAGGTCCGCCATGACCGCGACGGCGGATGGATTGATCTCGTTCGAGGGGGCGGAACCGGCGCTGCGAACGATGACCCTACCCGCGCCGTGATAGTCGAGAAGGCCGGCCGCCATCTGAGACCGACCGGCGTTGTGAACGCAGACGAA
>JAYEIJ010000038.1:0-4688 GCA_034660035.1 Actinomycetota bacterium
GAGTGGATCGTGACACCGTCCGAGGTGGACGCGATCATGGTCGAGTACTCGCTCGTTCATGAGCATCAGCCGCGTTACAACATCAGGCTCAAGGACGACAAGAGCTTCCCGTACCTCGCCCTGACCATGAACCAGGAATGGCCGAGGGCGATGGTCGTCCGAGGGAAGCGCCGCAAGGGGGTCCGGTACTTCGGACCGTACGTCCAGGCGTACGCCATCCGCCAGACGCTCGATCTCATGCTCAGGACGTTCCCGATCCGCACCTGCACCGACGCCAAGTTCCGGCGGTACGAAGCCTCCGGTCGTCCGTGCCTGTTGTTCCACATCGAGAAGTGCGCCGGCCCGTGCGTCGGCGAGATCGACGCCGATGCCTACGGCGAGCTCGTCGATGGGATGGCTGCGTTCTTCAGTGGCAACTCTGAGCAGATCACCGAACGGCTCCAGGAGGAGATGACGGCGGCCGCCGACGCCCGGGAGTACGAGCGTGCGGCACGGTTGCGCGATCAGCTGTCTTCGGTCGGCAAGGCGATGGAGCGCCAGGAGCTTGTTACCGAACGCCCGGATGACTTCGATGTCATCGCCGTCGCTGAGGACGAGTTGGAGGCGGCGCTTGTCGTCCTGAATGTGAGACGGGGCCGCGTCACGGGTCGCAAGACGACGATCGTCGACCGCGTTGAAGACGTTGACACGGCAGAGCTGATCGGCATCCTTCTCACTGCTCTCTACGGCGAGGAGCGGCCACCCCGGGAAGTGCTCGTGGAAGTACTCCCCGGTGATGTCGAGGTGCGGACGGCGTGGCTTCGCGAGCGGCGAGAAGGCGCTCTGTCACTTCGCGTTCCGAAGAGGGGGGCCAAGCGCCGAATCCTGGAAGCTGCAGCCCAGAACGCGGTCCAGGAGTTCAACCGTCATCGTTTGAAACGCCACACGGATCACAACGCCCGCGCCCGAGCCCTGAACGACCTCCAAAGCGTGCTCGCCCTCCCGGAGGCTCCGCTCCGGATCGAGTGCTACGACATCTCGACCATCCAGGGAACGAACACGGTTGCTTCGATGGTCGTCTTCGAAGATGGTCTTCCCAAGAAGAGCGACTACCGCCGCTTCAAGATCCGAACGATCGAGGGCCAGGACGACTTCGCTGCGATGGAGGAAGTCATCCGGCGCCGCCTGACCGCCTACCTCATCGAGCGTGAACTACCCGTCGAGGAGCGTGGCAGGTTCGCCTATCCGCCGTCGCTGATCGTCGTCGATGGGGGAGCGGGACAACTCGGCCGCGCCGTGTCTGTTCTCTCCGAACTCGGTCTGGACATCCCGGCAGTGGGGCTCGCGAAGCGACTCGAAGAGGTCTATCTCCCGCATTCGATGGATCCGGTTGCGATCCCGAAAGGCCGCGAGTCCCTCTACCTCCTTCAGCGGATCCGTGACGAAGCTCACCGATTCGCGATCAGCTACCACCGCCAACTCCGGGGCAAGCGGATGATCGACTCGGTCCTGGACGACGTCGATGGCATCGGGCCGAAGCGAAAGAAGGTGCTGATCCGTCGGTTCGGATCGGTGAAGCGGATCCGTGCCGCATCGAAAGAGGACCTTGCTGAGGTGCTACCCGATAGGGTGGCGGTAACACTCTGGGAGAACCTCCATGGATGAAGCGGACGAAGAACTCCGGTCCGAACCGCACGTCGTCATCATCACGGGCATGTCGGGGGCGGGACGATCGCACACGTCCAATGTTCTTGAAGACCTGAAGTACTTCGTTGTCGACAACCTCCCCGTCGATCTGATCGTCGAACTCGTTGAGCGGTCGGGCGTCGGGGATGAATCCAGAGATCGCGTCGCCGTCGTCGTTGACACGAGGGGAGGCGTCACCGCGGACGAACTCTCCGAGGCGATCAAACTCCTGCGGCAGATGGACTACCGGACGACCGTGCTGTTCCTCGACGCGGACGATCGGGTCCTGATCCGCCGGTTCGAGGAGTCGAGACGCCCTCACCCGGTGGCGGCGCCGACGCTCGACGAAGCGATCGCCCTCGAGCGGGCGAACATGCTCGAGATCCGGGGAATCGCCGATGTCATCGCCGACACATCCGACCTGAACGTCCACCAACTCGGCGACCGTCTGCGCAACGCATTCGCTCGGGGTTTGCCAGAACGACAGATGCAGATCGACGTCACATCGTTCGGGTTCAAACATGGGGTCCCGCGGGTCGTCGATCTGCTCTTCGATGCACGCTTTCTTCCCAACCCGCACTGGCAACCCGAACTGCGCCCGCTCACCGGGGTGGACGCTTCCGTGAGTGACTACGTCTTCTCGTTCGAGAAGGCGGGGGAGTTCTTGGAGAAGGTGGAAGACCTTCTCGATTTCGTGATCCCCGAGTACGAGCAGGAAGGCAAGGCCTACCTGACGATCGGGGTGGGCTGCACAGGAGGCCGACATCGATCGGTTGCCATGGCAGAGGCGATCGGGGCACACCTCCGTGGGCACGATCACCAAGTCACCGTGCATCACCGCGATGCCGGACTCGGAGAGGCGCATGCCCACCAGCACTGACGGGCATGCCCTGCTCGAGGTGCTCGACTTCATACGGCCCCGTCCGCACGTGGTGGCGGTCGGTGGCGGCAAAGGGCTCGCCCGAGCGCTGCGGGCCATCCGCTCCTACGCGGGGTGGATCGATGCGATCGTGACTGTGGCCGACGACGGAGGCTCGTCCGGTCGACTGGCCCCGGATCTCGACATCCCGCCGCCGGGCGACATCCGCAAGGCGCTCATCGCCCTGACCCCTGACGTTTCCGTGTGGCGGCAACTGTATGAGTACCGGTTCGAGGGTGCGGACGTTCGTGGGCATTCTCTCGGCAACCTGATCATTGCAGCGCTCGCCGAGATCGAGGGATCGTTCGAAGGCGCATTGCGATCGTCCGAGCGGCTCCTCGGCGCAGTCGGATCCGTGATCCCCGCGTCGCCATGGCATCTCGAACTCGCAGCGACGATCGACGATCGGGAGGTTCGAGGCCAGGTCAACATCTCTCTTGCGAGAGGCGCCGTCACCGCCATGCGGGTTCTTCCGGACGATGCGCCGGTGAGCGAGAGTGCAGTATCCGCGATCGAGTCGGCCGACCAGATCGTCCTCGGACCGGGGAGTCTGTACACGTCGATCATCGCAGCAATGGTGGTGCCCGGCATCACAGATGCGATCAACCGATCGACCGCGCCGCTCATCTACGTTGCGAACACCGTCACCCAGGACGGGGAAACGCTCGGCATGGACGCCGTGGACCACCTCGAATCGCTGATCCGCCTTACCGGTGTACGCCCACCCGGTGCTATCGTCGCGTCTGATTCCCCGGTGTCCGTCGACCCGCCGCTCGAGGCGGTCGGGATCGACGCAGAGGCTGCCGCGACCTACGGTGCGGACCTCGTGACCGCGGACCTGCTCGACGAGACCGCCGAGCGTCCGTGTCACGATCCGACACGGCTCGGCGCCGTCCTCCGGGGACTCGTTCAGCAATAGCCACGTACCTCCAGGAAGGTCATCATGCGAGTAGCCATCAACGGTTTCGGTCGGATCGGCCGAAACTTCCTCCGAGCAGCCAAGGGCGGGGACATCTTCGCCAACCTCAAAGAGACCGTGTCGAGCGCCCAGCTCTCTGACACGGCCGCCATCGCTTCGACGCTGTCGAGGCTGAAGCAGGACGTTCTCGGTCTCGACATCGTGGCGATCAACGACCTGTCGGACGCATCGATGCTCGCCCACCTGCTCCGGCACGACTCAGCGCACGGCACGTACTCCGGATCCGTCGTTCTCGATGGTGACGAGCTCGTCGTCGACGGAGACCGCATCAAGGTGTTCGCCGAGCGCGATCCGGCCAACCTCCCGTGGGGCGAACTCGGCGTCGACGTCGTTGTCGAATGCACCGGCGTCTTCCGCACGCATGAGGCTGCGTCGAAGCATCTCGAAGCCGGAGCGAAGTGGGTCGTCGTCTCTGCCCCGATGGGCGATCCCGACTACTCCGTCGTCCTCGGCGTCAACGACGACGGTCTCGATCCGTCGGTGCACAAGGTCATCTCGAACGCGTCGTGCACGACGAATTGCCTTGCTCCCATGGTCAAGGTGCTCAACGACAGCTTCGAGGTCGAAGAGGGCATGTTCACCACCGTTCACGCCTACACGAACGATCAGAGCATCCTCGACCTCGTCCACAAGGACCCCCGTCGGGCACGCGCTGCCGCCGTCAACATCATCCCGTCGTCGACCGGTGCCGCCACCGCTGTCGGCGTAGTGATGCCGGAGATGGATGGAAAGCTCAAGGGGACCGCGTTGCGCGTACCGGTTGTCGACGGTTCGATCACCGACCTCGTCGTCTCGGTAGATACCGACGACGTCACCGTCGAACAGGTCAATGCCGCGTTCAAGACCGCCGCTGAGGGGCCGCTCCAGGGGATCCTGAAGTACAGCGAAGAGCCCCTCGTGTCGACCGACATCGTGGGGGACCCGCACTCGGTGATCTTCGATGCACTGTCGACGATGGTGACCGACGACGGCATGGTGAAGGTGTTCGGCTGGTACGACAACGAGATGGGCTACTCGACGCGCCTCGTCGACATCGTCCGCAAACTGACCTGACGTGACCCTGCCCACCCTCGACACTCTCGAAGTCGAAGGGCGACGCGTCCTCGTCCGAGCGGACCTCAACGT
>JAYEIJ010000039.1:0-4615 GCA_034660035.1 Actinomycetota bacterium
CGTTAGATCGACGTGAAGAATCTTCCCTGCGTAACCGAACATCTCGTCGCTCTCCTTGGTGGACCTGTGGTCGGGTCACGATAGTTGAATCGCGGGATACGCCGCCTACAACCCCGGGTGGGCGACGGACTGAATGTTGTAGCGTGTCACGCCCTTCGAGATCGAGAGCCGGTGGGGTCCGGCGATTACGGCGAGATTGGCGTTCGAGAGGCTCTTGGAGACCTTCCACGTCGATACCGGTGCCGCATCGTGTATGAGGTATGCGGGAGCGACGACGAGGTCATCCGGTTCGATCATGTCGAGGACCTCGCCTCGTGATTTCGATCGGATGATGATCTCGACATCCTCCATGACCCCGAGCTTGTCCTCTATGAGATCGCGCTCAGAAGTGACCACGACGAGCGGAACCTGCCGGGTGCGTCTGATGCGCCGCACCGCCGCCAACGCCAGGAGGGCGTCTTCTCGCTTCCATGCCGTTCCCGTACTTCCGAGTGTGACGATCACCCGGTTCCAGGGTCGCAACACCCGGGCGGCCATCGTTGGGATCGTCGAGCGTTCGCCGACACCGTCGATGTCATTTCCGAACACGTAGTCGGCAGGGAAACGCGGTCCGGCCCATGATAGGAGAATCAGTGATGCCCCATCCTCCTCGATGAGATTGAGCGTTCCGTCGGCGAACGACTCATCCACACGGACCACACCGTCGGTGTCAAGGCCCAAGGCTGCAGCGGTCTCGGTGGCTTCGTCGACGCGCGTTGCCGCCAGATCCTTCTGCCCCGGACCGGGGACCGCATACGGAATCACCAATCCGTCGTCGGGCCGGGCGATACACCCCGCGAGTGTCATCAGGGTCTCGAGGTCAGAACCGTTGGCTCTGACGTCGACAAGCACGGTCTCACCCAGGACTGCCGGAGGCGGAATCGGCCTGGGGACCATCCTGATGAAGAATCGCGTGCCATACGACGTGATGAGGGCCGTGGCGACGATCGCCAGTACCGCCGCGTTCACCACTTCCTGACCGAACAGTCCGAGTCCGACGCCCACCTGAGCGATCGCCAGCGTCGAGGCCGCCTGGCCGAAACTCAGGGAGGCCATGAGGCCCACTTCGTTCCATGAGAACTTGAAGATCCTGCCGGTGATGATGGCCGCCGCCGACTTGCCGACGACAACGAAGACGGTGAAGAGGAGTGCCAGCATCAACGTGTCGATGTCGAAGAGCAGGGCAGGGTTGATGCTCAGCCCGATCGAGACCATGAAGGCGGGGATGAAGATCGCGCTGCCTACAAAGTCGATCTCATGCATCAACTTGCCTTTGCCGGGAATGAGTCGGTTCATTCCGAGACCCGCCAGGAACGCTCCGATCAATCCCTCGATGCCACCCAGCAGTGCGATGGATGCTCCCGCTGCCATACCCGCCAGTACGAAGACGAAGCGCTGCATCCTCGTCCGGCCGATCTCGACGAAGAACCACTCGGTCACCTTTGGCAGCAGCCATAGCGTGAAGGCCATGAGGACCGGGATGGCCAGCCACACCGGCATGGATGGGTTCGAGACCGTTGCCTCGGCAGTCGTTGAGGTGTCTGCGTCGATCACGACCGTGGCCGTGGTGATCGCGAGAACGGTTAAGGACAGTAGATCAGCGACGACGCCGGCGGAGACTGCGGCGCTGACCGCAGAATTGTTCTGGAGACCGGCGGCTCTCACGTCGGGGTATGCCAATAGCGTGTTGGAGGCCCACATAGCGCCGATCAGGGCTGCAGCAAGGAGGCCGAATTCGAGGAACGAGACGCTCACCCAGATGGTGAGTGAGAAGGGGATGATGAAGCCGAGGAGCCCGTATGTGATGGCGCTGTTGCGGTTCTGGAAGAATGCCCGGAGGTTGAAGCTCACCCCGGCGAGGAACATCAAGTAGAGGATGCCGATGGCGCCGAGGTCGGCGACAAGTCCACTGGATCCGAGCCATCCGATCATGAACGGCCCGAAGAGCATGCCACCGAAGATGAGGCCGATCAGGCCCGGGATCTGGAACCGCTCAGCGATGATCGGGCCGAACACGATGATCAGAAGCAGAACGAGCAGGGTTGCTTCAACGCTTCCGACTAGCAAGTGTGTCACCTCCGATTGCGGGCCCATGTTGGCAGGATGTAGGTCGCCAGTCCCCAGTCGCCAGCTGCCAGCTGCCAGCAAGAGGATTGTCTCTACCGGATACCGAGTACCGGATACCGAGTACCCAGTACGGACTACGGACTACGAAGAGGGGAGGAGAGCGCTTGTCGCTCTCCACCCTTCTACTCGCTCAGCTACTCAGCTACTCAGCTACTCAGCACTCTTGTCCGCGAAGATCTCGCCGATCGCTCCGAGCGATCCGAGGATCCCGGCCGTCTCCACCGGCAGGAAGAGTTTGGTCGCCTTGCCGTCCGCGACGCCCTGGAGGGCTTCGAGGTACTTGATCGCGATGAGATCCGGGGTTGGATCGCCGGTGTGGATCGCCCCGTACACGCGCTCGATCGCTTGACCCTCGCCCTCTGCCACGGTGAGCAACTGGAACTTCTCGGCATCGGCGACTTCCCTGATCGCCTGAGCCTGACCCTCGGCTTCGAGGATTCTGGCCTGCTTGACCCCCTCCGCCCTGAGAATCTGAGACCGCTTCTCACCCTCGGCCTCGGTGACGACCGCTCGGCGTTCCCGCTCCGCCTTCATCTGGCGGTGCATGGCCTGGGTCACGTCGACCGGCGGGTCGATCCGCTGGATCTCGACACGAACGACTCTCGTGCCCCACACGTCGGTCGCCTCGTCGAGAATCTCCCGGAGTTCGGTGTTGATGGTCTCGCGGGACGTCAGAGCGGCATCGAGATCCATGTCTCCGATGACGTTACGAAGGTTCGTTTGCGCCAGCTTCGTGGCGGCGAGAATGAAGTTCGCCACGTTGTACTTCAGTTTCACCGGGTCGGTCGCCTGGTAGTAGACGACGGCATCGACGGTGACCACCACGTTGTCCTTCGTGATGACTTCCTGCGGTGGCACGTCGACGACCTGCTCGCGCATGTCGATCTTCTTCATCTTCTCGATGAACGGGACGATCATGTGGAAACCGGGTTCCACGGTCTTGCGGTACCGGCCGAATCGTTCGATCAGACCTTGCTCGTGCTGCTGGACGATCTTGATGGCGAGTGCCACGTAGATCACGAGGAGCAGGATGAAGGCCAGGACTACTACTGCTGCTGCGGTCATTGCTTTCCCTTTCTGTCAGGCGGCTTGTTGTTGCTGTGCTACTCGGTGGTCGGGGGGATGGGTTCGACGACGAAGCGGGTCCCCCTCACTTCGGCGATCCTCACCTCCGCACCCTTGGGGATCTCGATCTCGGAGTCGACGGTTGCCAGCCACTCCTCCGTGCCCATCTTGACCATGCCGGTCGTATCCAAGCGACGTACCGGTTCGAGGACGATCGCGGTTCTTCCGATGTACCTGGTTCCACCGACCGAAGCCACGACGTCACCCTCCTGCTCGCTCTTGGCGAAACGTTGGAGCACAGCCAGGAAGATGACGGAGATCACGACGAACGTGACGAGCTGGATCGGCACCGATACGCCCATGAAGGCGAGGACCGCTGCTGCGGCCGCCCCGACGGCAAAGGGGAGGAGGAAGAACCCGACGGTCAGGAGCTCTCCGATCGAGAGGATCACCGCTGCGGCGATCCAGATCCATCTCCATTGTTCAGCGTCCACGTCTGCTCCCTTCGGTGCGAGGATTGCCACGGCGGCAAATGCGATGCCGAGCAATCCGATCGTGAGCCAGATCCAGATAGCGCTGGACCAGGTCCGTTCGTCCTGATGTCTGTTAACCCGGGCAGAGCCACGATACGCGGCGGCCCACGCTTCGGCGAATACTGCGAGATCGGTGCCGACAACACTGCTGGGCGATTGGCCGGCGGCGGTTGCTTCGGTGAGGTGATCGGCCAACTCGTCGCGCATCTCTCCGACGCGTTCACTCGGAACGCCGGTGTCGCGCCAGTAGCGGGCGCATTCGTTGACGATCTGATCGATGCTGTGGTTAGTCATGCTCACCGCCATTCAGTATTGCCGATACTCCGGCGCTGAGATCCTTCCATTCCGCCGACCACTCCCGCAGACGGGTCTTTCCCGGCTTGATGATCCGGTAGTACTTCCTTGGTGGCCCGCTCCCGTCGGCCTCGACGAAGTACCCCTCAACAAGGCCCGCTTTCTGGAGCCGCGAGAGCGTCGGGTAGATGCTGCCATCGCTCATGAGATTCACCCCACGTTCTTTCAACTTGGCGGCCATCTCGTATCCATAGCTCGGTTCCTCGTCGATGAGCGAGAGCAGGCACATGTCGAGCACTCCCTTGAGGAGTTGTGACCGGTGATCCACTGTCTACTCCTTCCAACCCTTGTGACCTCAGATATAGTGGTTCATAGGATACCTTGCAACAAGGAATATCATGGATTGCTGATGTTGTCAAGGGGTATTGGAAGTAGCGGAGTAGCGGAGTAGCGGAGTAGCGGAGTAGCGGAGTAGCGGAGTAGCGGAGTAGCGGAGTAGCGGAGTAGCGGAGTAGCGGAGTAGCGGAGTAGCGGAGTAGCGGAGTAGCGGAGTAGCG
>JAYEIJ010000040.1:0-40575 GCA_034660035.1 Actinomycetota bacterium
ATGTGGGCGAATTGGGAGAACCGGACGCTGCTCGAAGGCATGGCGGCGTGGAACACCGTCGAGAACAGTCGGGCTGGGGCTATGCCACCCGGGTATCCCCCCGGATCGTCGGAGTGCATCGAGGGTTGGATGGGCCTCGCCGCATTGACCTTGAATCCCCACTTCGGCACGGCCCCGGGGATCACAGCCGCTGAGCAAGCATCCGTTGAATGGAGCCACTTCGATGACGCCGTCAACATCTACGGCATCGCTGCGGACGGCCATCCCGCGCGTACGTGGAGCAACGTCGGTGTGCAGTACGGCCTCGAAGCCGTGGCCGAGGGCAACATCACGCCCGAGCAGTTCATCAACCTGAACGCCAACGCCGGTTCGTGGAAGAACGAATCGGACATGGTCCAGGAGAGATGCCCGTACATCGGGGAGCTCTGTGCCTTCGTGGATCCGACGGTGACACCGCCGTTCCCCGGCATCTGGCCCGACCAGTTGGACCCGTGGAGCTGGAACAACATGGCGCTGTCGGCAGACGGCGGACTCACCCCTGCGCCGCGGGTGACCGCCGATCCGGGGGCCGTTGAGGCGGCGTACGATCGCGGGCTCGTCAACATCGGCGATATCGACATCCCGATGATCGACTGGAGGAACTACCTCGAGCGTGAGCTCGACATGCACAACTCGCATCAGTCATTCGCCAGCCGCCAGCGGCTGCTGAACTACGACGGCGATGCCTCCAATCAGGTCATCTGGTTCACGGATGTGGCTGAAGGACAGGGGCGCTTCGACCAGACGCCGATGGCGTTCGAGGTCATCGACGAATGGATGAGCAACATCGCCGACAACCCGGGCGGCGGGGTCGCAGGGAACAAGCCGTCGGCTGCCGTCGATTCATGCTTCGACGCCGACGGCGAACTCATCGCCGCCGGGAGCGACGTGTGGTCCGGGATCCTCGATGACGGATCCGAGGGGACCTGCACACAGCAGTTCCCGATCTTCTCGACTTCGCGGATCGTGGCCGGCGGCCCGATCACGGGTGACGTGTTCGTGTGCGAACTCATGCCCGTGTCTGAAGCGATCGGGCGGGGCGATTACGGGTCCTGGACACCCGGGCCCGGTGAGGTCGTAGCGCTCGAGACGATCTTCCCGACCGGCGTCTGCGACTACTCAAAGGGTGATGCGAACAGGCCGTAGACGGCAATTGACGCCTGGTGCCCGCGGGATTCCCCATTTCCGCGGGCCCCCGGCACCATATAGGACGCTACCAACCCTGGGTACGCGTGCCGGGTTCCATCGTCTGCGCTCAGGGGTTCAGCGGCGTGAGGAGCTCCGTGGTCTCCCCGGTGTCGAGGTCGATCGCCCATACGTCGCCGTCGGCGTTCGGCCCGAAGTTCGGGTTCACGCCGTGGATGAAGACGAGGCGATCGTTGATCGAATCGCCGACCATGGCCTCGAACTGGTAGGGCAGGGAACCGCCCCGGATCGCGAAGCATGGGGTCCACGCCGAAGTATCCACGTCGAAACCACAGACCTCACCCGGGAACCTCGTTCTGAAGACATCGCCATCGTGCCAGACACCCTTCGCGACGTATGCCGTGTCGCCTGCAGAGGCGTACTCCTCTCCCACCAATCCGCAGACGCCGCCGGGAGTCGGGGTCGAGATGAGGGTCGTCTCGCCGGTGCGGGGATCGACCAGGGCGGTGACGTCGTGGATGGAGCCGAAGATCAAGCGATCGATCTCTCGTGAATAGCCGAGCAACCCGAAGCAATCCTCCCACCGCAGATCTCCGAGACGCCCTACCGGCGTCGCGGTGTTGGTGTCCACGTCGTAGGCCCAAAGCTCTACGTGGTCGTCATCTGTGAAGCGGGTCGTGATGATCAGACCCGAGACGGGGTCGTACACGCCGGCGGATGGTTTGAACCGGTTGACACCGGGACCCAGGAAGGCGAGGGGGAGCCAGGTCCACGTATTGGTGTTGGCATCGTAGACGTGGCCTCCGCCGAGGGCGACGGTCACGTCGGAGTCGACGTCGTAAACCAGGCTGCCGCTGGACACGCCTCTCGTTGCTCCGGTGGCGTTCATCTGATGCCACGTGTTCGTGCAGACATCGAACGTCCACGTCTCGTCGGAGGAGTCGAGGTAGACGACGCGGCCGGTGCGGGTGTCGAAAGCACCGGCTTCGCCACCGGCATCGGAGACAGGCCCGATGACCGGCTCATCCTGGCCTGCCGGCCCAGGCGTATCCGGGTCGGCGCCCTCGGGGCAGGTAGCGGCCGGTGGAGCGGCCTTGGCCCGGGTGTCGGTGAGGATCGGGTTCCAGGCCCCTGCTACGGGGAGGATCGTCGTTCCGGGTGTCGTCGCGGATGTTGCCGCGACCGTTGTCGTCGGAGACGGTGCCGGCTGGTCGGCCACGTCCGGTTGGCTGGGTCGCACGAGAGCGAGCACGCCGAAGACCGCCAGGACCAACAGCAGCGCCGAAGCGAATGCGATGGCGGGCCTGAGCCGCCGGAACCGCGATTCGCGGGTTGCCCTACCGGAGGGAAGTTCCTGCGACTGCGCGGCGGGTTGGCGATCTCTCAGGTCTGTGGCTTCTCTTCTCTCCTGTTCGATCTGCATGGCGAGTTCGGCCAGTTGACCGTCCGTGATCATGTCGACGTCGGGCGTCGGGTTGGCGTTGCTCATGCGCTCGAGGATGTCTTCATGGTTCATCACGATCCGCCGCCTCCTTCCGATGAAGGTCGTGGAATCTGTCTCTCTGCCCTCGAAGAAGGCCTCTCGAGGTCACGGGCGAGCTGCTTGGTGATGCGATAGATCCGCTGCGCAATGGCATGAGCCGATGTCCCGATCATGTCCGCGATCTGGCTGTGCGGGAGTTCCTCCCATACGGCCAGTCGGAGAATCTCCTGGTCCTCGGGACGAAGCCGGGCTACCGCATCGAGCATTTCCCGGTCCTCTGCTCGCCGCAACACGATCACCTCCGGCGATGGATCCTCCGGGGGATCGATGTCGGCCAGTTTCCGGCCCAGGGCGGCGGAACGGCTGCGGCTTCGTCGCTGGTTGGAGAGCACTCTGCGTGCCACGCCGTAGAGCCAAGGCAAAGTGTGATCCCCCGATGGCACCTCATCGATCCGGCGCCACGCCACGAGGAAGGTCTCGGCGGCGCCGTCTCGAGCCGACGTCGCATCGGTGCGACGGAGGAAGTACGCCAGAACCCGGCGTTGATTCTCCTGATACATCTCCCGAAACTGTCGGTCGGCAAGGTCCGTCTGCATCACCTGCTCCTGGGCTCCTCAATGGAGTTGTGTCCGGCATACAGCATCTATCAGGACGATTCTCGATGGAAGGGCACAACGACCCACTCGACTCATACCGACGCGATTCCGGGCCAAACCGCACACCACTACCAGCCGGTACGCAACGTTCGACTCTCCGTGTCTACTGATCTGGATCATGCGCAAGGCGGTCCGAAATCCAGATAGGGCGAGGGTTTCATGCCGTTCGCCCGTTCCGGCAGTGTGTCGCCAACCGTGATTGTGGAAACGGTCGGGAGTTCGCTTGACAACCAAGCCATATTGTAGACATACTTACCATATGGTAATCATTCTGACCATTGGACAATCATGACTACTGACTATCGCCACCCGATCCAGCAAATTGTCACCGGAGCGCGAGGGAAGATCCTCGAGGCGATCATCCGCACTCACAACACCTACCCGGTACGCCAATGGGCGCGACGCTGCGACGTCTCGCACGTGCAGGCAGGCAAGCTCCTCCAAGAGTTCGCCAACATGGGCCTCGTCCGTAGCGAGCCACGCGGCCGCAACATCGAGTACACCCCCATCACCGAGAGCCTCCTCTACAAGCAGTTAGCCGCACTCGACACAGTGGCGCTTGCAGTGACGCCCATCGCTCGCGAGCTTCTCGACGCGCCCGCGGACTCGATCGTCGGGATCTTCGGATCGGTCGCCCGGGATTCCTTCGGTCCGGGTTCAGATCTCGATGCCTTCGTCATAGGCGACTCGAACGGCACGTGGCTCTACGAGTGGCAAGCTGCGCTGGAGACAAGAATCGGCATCTCTGTCAACGTCCTCGCCTTCACCCCCGCCGAATGGACCGAGGCAGCGCAGAACGGCGAACGCATAGTCGCGGAAATCCGTCGCGATGGCGTTCTGTTGCAAGGATCGCTTCCTTGACGACGCGTCCCGACGAATCGATGCTCGACAAGGCGATCGACCGTCTCGTGCGGACGGCTCACACCCACATCGAATCGTCGATCGATATCGACGTCAGGCTCCCGTCGTAGCCCGGAAGCTCAGCATCACCGGGACGTCGATGGCTACGTTCCGCTCCCCCACAGCCGCACGCCAAGGCCGGAGGCCCGTTCGACGGAGCGTTTGATGGCGTGGCGGATCACGGCTTCGTCGCCGACCAGGGTCACGCGGTCCGAAGCTCTCGTCACCGCCGTGTAAAGGAGCTCCCGCGTCAGCAGCCGCGACGATTCCGCGGGGAGTGCCACGACCACTTCATCGAACTGGGAACCCTGGCTCTTGTGGATCGTCATGGCGTGCACCGTGGTGTGGTCCCCGATGTGGGACCGTGGGAACGTCCGGATCCCGCCGCGGCCAAACACCACCTTCGGTCCGTCGTCGGTATCCACGGTGACGCCGATGTCACCGTTGAAGAGGTTCAGCCGGTAGTCGTTGGACGTGATCATCACCGGTTGTCCCGGATACCACTCGGCGCCGAATCGCAGGCCCGGGTACTGCTCATCGAGGGCGGCTTCGATGAGGTGTCGCCACCGATCGACGCTCTGCGGGCCGCGGTGGTGGGCACAGAGAACGGCGAGCCCGTTCAACGCTGCGAGGGCGTCGTTGATGCGCCCGGGATCCCGGGCCAACTCCACGAGGTTCGTCCGATGCCCGGTGATCCGCTCAACCAGAGCATCGAAGTCCTTCCGCGAGTCGCCGCGGATCCAGGCGAGGTCCTCTGATCCGCCGGACAACAGCTTGATCGCTTCGTCGGCGTTCCCGAGACGAACGGCGTCGGCAAAGCTGGCGATCTCCCCACCTTCGACGAACCGATGTACACGGTCCAGGACGACGACGTGGCCGGCGATCGGCGGCTCTGTCGGAGCCATCTCCTCCGGATCGGCGGATTCCGGCGGCCCCACGATGTCGGCAAGGACGGTGCCGGCCTCGATCGATTCGAGCTGATACGGATCGCCCACGAGCACCACGGTGGCGTCGTCTCGAACGGCCGAAAGGAGCCGGGCTGCGAGCGGGAGTGAGACCATCGACATCTCGTCGATGATCACGAGATCGTGGGGAAGCCGGTTGTCCCGGTCGTGCACGAAGCGACCGCGAGCAGGGTGGTATCCGAGAAGCCGGTGGATGGTCGTGCCCTCGACACCAAGGAGTTGCTCCCCCGCCTCTCCGCCGATCACGCCTGCTATCTCGGTGATCGCCTCGCCGAGCCGGGCCGCCGCCTTGCCGGTCGGTGCGGCGAGTGCAACGAGCGGGAACGGTTCATCGCTCTGAGCGAGGGCCGACAGCATGGCGGCGATCGTGTGGGTCTTACCGGTCCCGGGTCCGCCTGCGATGACGGCGAATCGACCGGTGAGTGCCAGCTTGGCCGCGACCAATTGCCGCTCCGGAACCCGACCGTCCTCGTCTCTGAGGGCTTCGACGAGGTCGTCTTCGATCCCGGAATCGAGGGGATCCTGTGCAGCACCGATCCGGTCCGCAATGAAACCGGCCACGAGGTCCTCGTAGGCGTGGTATCGCTGCAAGTAGAGGCGGTCATCGACGAGAACGAGCGGCGCGTCCCCTCCGCCGACGAGCGGACTGCCGGCGACGATCCGCTCCCATGCTTCGGGCGCGGGCCAGGGCAGAGCGTCGGTGTCGACGGCTTCGAGTCCGTCGACGAACACAGCGTCTTGCTGGGCGGCGAGTCTGATGCAGACGTGGCCGAATCGCGTGCCTCGCACGGCGAGCGCCGCGGCGAGAAGCGCATCCTGATCATCTTCCGAACGCTTCCGCCCGATCGTGGAGGCAGCCAGGACGTCGAGTGGCGCCAGAATGCCGGCATCGTTGAACACGGCGAGCAGACCGTCGGCACCGATCACGATGTCCGGGTCGTCTGCTGCAGCACGCATGCGATCGGAGAGGCTCATGACCGGCCCTTCGACGCGAACCGTCGACTGAGTTCGACGATCATCTCCGGCGGCGGATTCCACCGAAAGACGCCGCATCGTTCGCCGTCGACGATGGGGGTGTCGGCGCCGATCATGCCCCGCACGAAGAGATAGGCGGAGCCGCCGAGATGGTTCTGCGGATCGTATCCGGGGAGCCGCCACTGCAGGTATCGGTGCAACGCCACCTGGTAGATGGTCGCTTGAAGCAGGTAGTGGCTGTCTCCCATGACCCGGCTCATTGGCCCGTGGGCGTAGTCGGTGACGGCGGGGGCCTCCCCACGGGTCGGGAGGGTGTTCGTCTTGTAGTCCATGACGACGTAGCGGTCGTGCCCGACCGCGCCGGGAATCACCGCGGTCAGATCGATGGCGCCGGTGAGATAGCCGCGGAACCGGTTGCCCGGAAGGTCGTCGAGGACATCGGCGTAGCCGCGCAGCGGGTCACCCGCCGGGAGGTGGTCGCGAAGGACCCCGGCGATCTCACGAAGGTTCATGGCCCCGTCTGACGTGCGGACCGGGAACTCGAAGACCATCTCGTCGAGCGTTCGCCGTTCGGAAAGGTCACGAAGACGGACGGCGTCGTCGCTGGGTCCGAGCGGGGTGTTGATGACCCCGACGATCCCATCGACCATGGCATCGACGTCGAGGTTCCACGAGGCTCGACGCACCGCCGTATCCACCTCCACCCGAACGGCATGCTCAAGGTCGTCGGCGTCGAAGGAGACGTTCTCGAAGATGTGGTGAACGAGTGTCCCGAAGGCCGCACCGCGGGGAAGCGCTGCCATCGGCATCGGCAAATCGGCGTCGGACACGTCCTCTGTTTCGATGTCGACCGTTTCGTCGTCGCGTTCCGGTTCCTCGTCGGTGTCCCGGCCGGCGGCGATCGGATGGTCGGGTGATAGCGACGTGAACGAGGCCCGTCGCCATTCGTAGTCAAGGCTCCTGTCGAAGCCCGCGACGGTCAGCACCGACTCGGTCCCGGCGGGCGGTTCGTATCTCGCGTTGTCGGGAATCTCTGTGACCGTCCGGACCTCGATGGTCCCATCGGCACGATCGGTGAGCCAGCGCAGATGCGCCGGGTCGTCGTCGTCGGACATGCCGCTGGTGAGGATCTGGTTGAGTTTCGTCTTCTCCACGTCGGCTGCCTCGTCGATCCACCACACGACCAGCCGGTGCCTGGCCCTGGTCATCGCGACGTAGAGGAGGCGGCTTTCCTCGGCGTCGCTCTCCGCCATGGCGAGGTTCTGGTGGGCGGTGAGTTCGGGATACTCCTTCCCTCCTACGTCGATGATCCGCCGGCCGAACGGTTCGTCGCTTTCGGGACCGTGGAACACGGGGATGCCGGGACGTCGGGTACTCCCTCCGTCCCAGAGGAACGGGCACAGCACGATCGGGTACTCGAGGCCCTTTGCTCCGTGGATGGTCTGGACCTGTACGGCGGCGGCGTCGGTCTCGAGCCGACGCTCACGGGCTTCGGCTTCGTCGGCGCTGCGTTCCTTCCCGGCGTCGCGGATCGACTCCTCGATCCAGGCGAGCATCGATCCGAGGCGGTGGTCCCTCCATGCGCCGTTCATCGCCTCGGCGATGTGGGTGAGGTCGGTCATGAGACGTTCGCCGTCGGGGCGGCGGAGGACGCGCTCGACCAGGCCCGTACTGTGGGCGAGGTCGGCTGCGAGGGCGGAGATCCCGTCGGTCGACAGCAGTTCGTTCCAGCGGCGCATCTCCACCTGGAGTTCGATGGTGGCGTCGTCGTCGAGGGCGGCGACGGCGGAAAGATCCTTGCCGACGAGGATGCCCGTGGCCGCATATCGAACGGTCGAGACCAGGTCCGGTCGTTCGACGCCGAGGAGGAACCGTCGCCACTCGTCGGCAGCTTCCGTGACGAAGACGCTGCCCGATCTCGACGCGACCGACGGGACTCCCCTCTTGGCCAGTTCGGCCCGCACCAGACCGACCTGCTTGCGGGTGCGGCACAGAACGGCGACGTCGCCGGGTCCGACATGCTCGCGTCCGTGCTCGCCGTCGATCTCGATCGCAGAATGCAGCAGACGCACCACACCTGCGGCGACGTCGGCAGCGACCATCTCCCGGGTATCGGGAGTCTTGAAGGCCTTGGCTCCCGTCATGCGTCGACTGATCGGCATCGAAGCGCCGAATCGGCGGATCGTCAGCGCCGGACCCGGTCCGTGCATGCGGGCACTCTCGTGATCGGGTGCGGGCCGGACCTTTCGGTACTCGATGCGGTCGTCGCCGAACGTCACACCGTCGAAAACGGTGTCCAGCGCCTTGATGAGTGGCCCGTCGCTTCGCCAGTTGGTGAGCAGGGTGCGCTCTGTCTCGGCCCGGTCGACGCTCGAGAGGTACGACTCGATGTCGGCGCCCCGGAAGGCGTAGATCGACTGCTTCGGGTCTCCGATGATGACGAGCCGCGTCTCGTCGAACACGGAGTTGATGACCTCCCATTGGATCGGATCGGTGTCCTGCGACTCGTCGACGAGGGCGACGGCGAACCGCTCGGAGAGGATCTGCGCGGCATGTGCGCCGATCCCGGGGTCGGCGAGAGCGTCACGAGCTTCGAGGAGGAACTGGTCGAACCCTGCGCTGCCGCCGGCGCGCAGCCGCCGGTCGATCTCGCTGCGTGCTGCGACGGCGACCTCGGCCCGAACGGCGGGTTCGCCGGTGGTCGTGGTGGGGTCGGGAACGATGTCTGCGTCGAGGTTGGCCGTCACGGCCTTGGCGATGTCGGTGAGCGCGTTGGCGTCGACGAGGTCGGTGGCGTCGTCGGCGAACCGGGCGACGATCAGGTCGGAGACGACCTGCGAGACGAGTTCGGTATCGAGGGCGATGGGTTCGAGGTCGGGTGAGATCCTGGCGTGGAATCCGAGGTGGGAGAGCAGCCGGATGGCGAAACCGTGGATGGTGTAGATCTGCGCCCGATCGAACCGGATGACGGCTTCGGTGAGCCGCTCGATGCTGCGATCCCTGGCCGCATCATCGGCGTCGAGGAGAACGCGGATGTGGTCGTCGGCGTCGGTGTCCTGGGCGTCGCCGGAGAGGATGCGGAGAGTCTCGACGAGCCGGTCGCGGATCCGCCCCTGGAGCTCGGCGGTGGCGGCCCGCGTGAACGTGACGACGAGGATCCGATCGATGGGGATACCGGCTTCGGCGACGAGGCGGGTGACCTGGGCGGCGATCGTGAACGTCTTGCCCGTTCCGGCGCTGGCCTCGATGACGCTGCGTCCCTCGGGGATCGGCTCGGCGGGATCGAACGGCTTGACCGTGGTCATGCGTTCTCCTCGCTGCTCACCTCGAGGATCGGTGCCCACAGTCTGTCGGCGTACTGGGAGAACTCCGAGGACGCGAGGTCCGCGACGGTGGCAAGTCCGTCGAACAGCATCCGGTGCGCCGGTTCTTCTCGTTCTCCGCCTTCGCCCTTCCAGTCGGGTTCCCACTTCTTCGCAGTCTCGGACGTGCGCTTCCTCGGCTCGGCCGCCATCCACACGAAGGACGTTTCGGTGAATATCGGCAGTGGGGCGGCCATGCCCTCTCTGTACAGGGAAACGAGTTCGGAGAGGCGCCGCTCCGCTTCGGCAGACCGCTCCCCTGGGCTGTCTCCGAGCGGGCCGATCGTCACGATCAGCACGGTCTCCTTGTCGCCTTTGCCGACCATGATCCCGTGCCACGCCCGATCCGGGTCGAGAGCGGTGAGGAACACGACCTGCGTGTAGAGGGCGATGCGCCGTCCGGGTTTGCCACGTGACGGCCCGACGTCGCAGATCACCGCGGCATCCGGGTCGGCGAGGACCGAGCCGGTGATCGCCTCCCCGCCGATCGTGACGGTCCCCGTGACGGGAACGGCCGCCCCCGGCACACAGCCCCGATCCCCTGCGACCTTCTGGATTCGTTGCGCAAGATCGAGAGCTTCGCCGAGGCTTCCGGTTGCGAGTTCCCCAGCAGGCACCGTGTCTGCAGCCCGTTCGTGACCGATGAGGCGCTCGGCGTCGTAGCCATGTCTGATCCCGGTGAGAAGCCGGTCGGCGACCGACCACTTCCCGAGGCCGTTGAGTCCGGTTGGGAGTTCGTCGTCGGGGAGATCACCCATGTCGGGAATGAACATCCCGAGGCTGTTGCGCAGGAACGTCTTCGACGGTGCCTTGAGATACGAGATGAGTCGGTGGAGGGTCGGAGCTTCGATGATCACGGATTCGAGGACGAGGTCCCCGGCAACACCGTCGTCGGGTTCCCTCCCGGCGAGGGCGACGGCTCCGGCATATTGGATCGGGTCGAAGCCCCACGGGCCGGAGACACCGAGTTCTCCGCTGGTGAAGACCTTCGGACTGAACGGCTGGAGCGGATGGTCGGTCCGGATCATCGCCGCCGCGGCGTCGCCGATCATCGCTCCGACGGTCTCTTCGAGTTCGGCGACGGGGACCGCAGGCGGGTACTCGGCGTTGGTGAGCGGGTCCCGGCCCGTGTAGGTGATGACCAGGTGGTCGGCTGCGGCCATGAGCGCGTCGAGAAGCAACTGGCGGTCTTCTGCAGAGCGATCCCGGTCCCCGACGGCTTCGTCATCGATGAGGAGATCGTCGCCGTCGTTGCGGGATGAGCGAGGGAACCGGTCGTGCTCCATGCCGAGGAGGCAGACGACCCGGTACGGGACGGATCGCATCGGGGCGAGCGTGCACACGGTGACGTCACCGGTGCGATGGTGGAGACGCCCCGGACGGTCCTCGGTCCACGGCGCGATGAGGACGGTCGCTTCGTCGAGGCCGATCACCGGGTTGGGGGTTCCGGCGATCTCGGGAGGGAACGTCTCTTCGAGGAGGCGTTCGAGCTGTCCCCACTGCCACTCGTCACCCCAGGGGGGTTCGGCGAGGAGCCGGACGGAGATGGAGATCTTCTCCGCCCACCGGGAGGTGGGTTCGGGGGTGCTGAGGAGTTCCGTGATAACGGCGAGTCGTTCGATGAGAAGGGCGAGGCGTCCACCGGCATCGGAGACCTGTCCTTCGACGTGCGTCAGCGGTGCGACGTCGCCGACGGTGCGGATCGGGTCGTCGTCGAAGAAGACGCCGGTGAGGATCCGGTCGATGCCCCGCCGCCAGGTGTGTTCGTCTCGAGCACCGGCTCCGTTGCGTTCCCGGTGGTCGCCGTCGAGGCCCCACCGGACGTTGGCATCGTCGATGAGGCCTGCCACATCGGATGCGGTGTCTGCTCCGATGCCGAAGCGGCGTTGAACTTCAGCGAGACCGAGGAGTTGGGTGACGGTGCCGGTTCCGAGCCGGGATGCGGCGAGATCGACAACGGTCCCTGCGAATCCGATGAGGGGATTGGTCCGCGTCGGTGCCCGGTCGGCGATCCGCACGCGGAGATCGGGGAGAGTCCGGTCTCTACCGCTCGACGCCGGGAACGCCGCCTCGATGAGCGGTGCGTACGTCTCGAGGTCGGGCGTCATGATGACGATGTCCCTGGGTTCGAGCGTGGAGTCGTTCGCCAGGAGGTGAAGAAGGGCATCGCGCAGCACCTCGACCTGCCGCTGCGCACCGTGACAGGCGTGGATCTGGATCGACCGGTCGCTCCTGTCGCTCATCATCTTCGTCGGCTCACGGTTGGAACGGATGTCACCCTGCAACGCCGCAAGGAGCGTCCCCGCATCCACGTCGCCGGACACCCGGGTGTCTTCCGCCGACGCTCCCCGATTTCCAAGCACGATTTGGAGTTCGCGACTCTCCTGGGCCCAGGACCGCAGGAGCGGATGTCTCGCTATCGAGCGTGCCGGGTCGTCGCTGCGTCGTACCGGTTCTGAGGACTCGGGCATCGCTGCAGCGAAGGGCGCCGTGTCGTGCCACAGGCTCGGCGACGGATGGAGCAGGAACAGGTGCATGTCCGTCGCGTCCCCGATCGCTTCGAACACGGCGACGTCGACCGGGTCGAAGGCCGTCACGCCGTAGATCGAGATCCTCTCAGGCAGACCGACGCCGGCGGTCCCGGATCTCAAGGACGCAAGAGCACCGGGGAGGGTCTCGGCGAGTGGCGGCACCCCGATCTGGTCGTAGAGCAGCCTCCACAGTCGCGGCTGCCAGGCCGCCGCTTCGGCGATCGGCCCACCGTCGGGTCCGACGTCGTCGCCGGCGGTCCAGGCGGACACCATCCGGGGTCGGTATCGGGCGTATGAGGAGAAGAGGCGCCCGATCTTCTGCGCCGCCCTGAGGCGCTGCGCCCCATCCGAGGCGTCGCCGTCCGGTCCCTCCACGAATCGGGCGATGAGCCACATCCAGTCGTCATCGTGGTGGTCATCGATGATGCGCTCCAGGTGCGACACGACGGACCGGGTCGACCACGCGTCGATCGATCGGGCGGTATCGGGAAGCTGCGACAGAACATCGGTGACGAATCCGTGGGGAAACGGGAACTCGATGTTGGCGGCGATCCCATCCCCGATGCCCCGGTCCGCAAGGGTGGAAGCGATCCGTTGGGTGAGCCATCGGTCGATCCCCCGGGTCGGAACGGCGATGATCTCCGCAGTGAACGGGTCATCAAGAGGCGGTGCGATCACATCGCAGAGCGCGTCGACAAGCAGATCAGGATGATCGGATCGATGGATCAGCAGCGCCACGAAGAGGACGGTATCAGACCGACCGACGGCAAGATCGTTCGATACACACGGGACCGGGTCGATGCACTACGGGCACCCGAGCGCAGCATCGAGTCCCCGACACACATCGCGCATCTGTCGTGGTGTGAACGCGTTCGACGCCCGGCGTTTCAGGTCACCCTTCGTGACGAGAACGATCTCGTCACACAGAACACGCCCCACGATCGTGCCCTGGTGCTCGATGGGAACGATGCTGTCGATATCTGGCGTTCTGGTGGACGTTGTGACCCTGGCTGCAAGCACCGTGTCGAGGTTGCGATTGCGGTGCATGTTCGACACGACGAGAAAGGGCTTCTCTCCGTAGTCGGTCTCCACCCACCACACTTCACCGCGATTGACGGTGGTCATGAGTCCAGCACGAGGAAGAGGTGCTCGAGGCCTTCTTCGCTCTCCCCGTCGATTGGGGCGCCCATTGCGGGTTGCCGATATGGGGAGGCGGGTTCATCCCCGAGACACCGTGCGAGGTCTGCGTACGCCTTTTCCCTGGCTGCCCGATCCACCATCAACGCCCCGAGACTGGCGAGTTGGTCGAGGCGGGCCGATTCGCTGTGTGCCACGGGCTCGCCGAGGAGTTCTTCGAGAGCCTCTCGTTCGGCGGACTCCACGGCCACGGCCTCCGACGTGGCGAGTACCAGGCGGCGGAACGTTGCGGTCTTGCGCATGTGCTGCAGTATAGCGCACCACTAATGCGCTGCATCTGTTCGCTGCATGCTCTCGGCGTGAGGTGGCACCTCGATCACGGTGTGCACGGGATCCGGGCCGGACTCGTGGGTCATGCCACCAACGTATGTGACTCCGGTGCCCGATGGAAGGCCTTCGATCGACGTGTTGCCGACTCCGGAAGGTTTCGCCGCCGGTCGCGGCCGGCCGGGAACCGCGTGCTGGACGACGAGTCCCTCCCACCCGGTTCACCTCGGTGGCAGATGTGGTCGGTGGTCGTGCTCGGCCACAGATACGAAGACCCGTAAATGAGACGATCCGCGGTCTCGTGCGTATTCAACGAACGAGACCGCGGATCGCCCGCAGGCCCCCCACCACCATTCCACCTGCCCGCAAACCTGCACTCACCGGGCCGGCAGCGGAGTCGTCCGCAGGGGATTCCCTCCCGCCACGGCGATCGGTCCGATGCCATCCAGCATTCGCCAGGTCGATGGGCTCATGGGGCCACATCTTCGAGTTGCTCTCTCAGCAACCTTCTGACGCTCCGCATCGTAGGAAGGTTCCCCAAATACTGACTTCCGCGACTAGTGTCTGTTGCGGAACCCCACAACAGAGCAACGGTTGGAGAGGAAGACATGGCACGGAAGCCGACTCGCAAAGATCTTCACGGCCTGCGAACGTGGTCAACAGCCATGCGACTCTGGCGACTCGACGGTGCCGAGATCCTCGCTGAGCATGGACTGACATGGTCGGGTTTCGACGTCCTACTCGCCCTCACGGATGGGCCACGACGCTCGGGGCAACTCTGCAGCGAGATCGGCATGACGACAGGCGGTATCGCCAAACTCCTCAAGCGGCTCGAAACGACGAACATCATCGAACGGCGACGCGGCGAGGCAGAGGACTTGCGAACCGTGACGGTTCAACTGACAGCCAGCGGTAAGTCCCTTGTCGAGACTGCGGGGATCAGGGTTCTCGAGATGCGCAACGTCAACTACCGCAAGTGGGGCATCAGCCAGGACTCCCAGGATGCCCTGACCGAGGCCTGGGAGCGGCTCCGGGAATACGGAACCGTCTAGGCCGGGGCACCGGCCCTGAGTGCGGACGAGTTGAGGCAACCGAACGCGGGGCGGGTACAGCGACGAAAGCGGTTGAGACCGGGGAACCGCATGCCATCCTCTCCCCTATGGCCAAGATGTATCCCGACCGGATCCCCGGCAATGCTTCCCCATCGGAGAAGCCGGTGTACCGGGCGCTCGAGCAACTCCCCGATCCGTGGAGGGTGTTCCACTCGGTGGCGTGGCAGTCGCTGAGGAAGGGGCGGCAGGGGGACGGCGAAGCCGATTTCGTTCTGATCCATCCCCGTCACGGCCTCATCGTCATCGAAGCCAAGGGCGGTTCGATCCACATCCGCGACGGTGAGTGGTTCACGTCGAACAAGAAGGGCAGCCACCCGATCGACCCGTTCGAGCAGGCCACCGCGTCGAAGCATGCCCTCGTCGGGTACCTGCGGGACACGATCCCGGATCTGCCGTGGCTGGAAGCCGGTCACGGCGTGTGGTTCCCCGGAATCACCGTGAGCGGCGATCTCTCTGCGGCGGCACCCGACGAGATCGTCCTCGACCGCAATGATCTCAACAAGCCCGTCGTCGCCGTCAACGACCTCGTGAACCGGTGGAAGCTCCACGGCACCATCCCCGTCGAGTTCGTCGAAGCCATCACGAAACGGCTCGCCCCGACGGTGACGATCCGGCACACGCTCGCGGACGACATCGCCGAAGTCCACGCCCGCCAGCTCGCGCTCACCGAGACACAACGCCTCGCCCTGGCAGGCCTGCGCCGCTCCCGGAGGGTGATCGTCTACGGCGGAGCCGGCACCGGTAAGACCGTTCTCGCCGAGGAACGTGCCCGCCGGCTCTCGGCCGATGGGTTCCGAGTCGTGCTCACTTGCTTCAACCGGCCCCTCGGCGATGCCCTCACCGCCGAGTTCGCCGACAACGATCTCGTGACCGCCGGCTCCTTCCACCACCTCGCCCACGGATGGATCGCCGACGCGGGCCTCACCTTCCCGGAGGACCCCGAACCCGGATGGTGGGATGACCCCGCCGGGGAACTCCTTCTCGAAGCGTTCACCAAGGGCAGCTTCCGCGCCGATGCGGTCATCATCGATGAGGGCCAGGACTTCGACGACTCGTGGTTCATGGCCCTCGAAGCCGCTCTCGACGATGCGGCGGAGGGCCTCTTCCTGGTCTTCGCCGACCGACAGCAAGCGATCTACCGCGAGGACTGGGAACCTCCGTTCGACGCCGTCGAGTACTCCCTCGATATCAACTGCCGCAACACGAACCAGATCGCCGAAATCGTCGCCCGCGTCTACGGCGATGATCTCCCGACCAGCGGCGCCGACGGACCGGAGCCCGAGTTCCACGCGGTCGAGTCTCCCGAAGGGATCGACAAGGCGTTGCGGGGAGTCCTCCACCGTCTTGCGAACGAAGGAGCGATACCAGCCGACCGGGTCGTCATCCTCACCCAGCGACGCGAGACGAAGGACCGCCTGATCGGACAGACTCTCGCCGGTCTCCCCCTCGGCGCCATCGGAACGCCGAACACGATCGCCGTCGAGACGATCTACCGTTTCAAGGGCCTCGAAGCCGACGCCACCATCGTCATCCTCGACCGCCTCGAGAAGGACCGGGACCGCGCCCTCGCCTACATCGGCCTCAGCCGGGCCCGGTTCCACCTCGTAGTCGTCGGATCGACAGAGATTGGCGCAGCACTCGGATTGGCCTGAGACGATCAGCGGATGGGGTGGATGCTGCGAACTGTGGGCCGGCGAAGCACGTATAGGCCTCTGCGACCCCAGGGTCGCAGAGCACGTGGTGAACGACCCATCCCGGGCAGCGCGACGCGGATAGTCTTGGAGGGAGGAGCCGATCACGATGATGGAATCCCAGATCGAGGCACGGGGAATCACCGACCCGAACGTGCTTGAAGCGATGCGCACGGTCCCCCGCCACCGCTTCGTCTCCGATCACAACAGAGAAGTCGCCTACGGCGATCACCCGCTCCCCATCGGGTACGGCCAGACGATCTCCCAGCCGTTCATCGTGGCGATGATGAGCGAGGCCCTCGGAGTCGGCCCAGGGGACAAGGTCCTCGAGATCGGTGCCGGCTCCGGGTATCAGGCTGCGGTCCTGTCGGCCATGGGGTGCAAGGTGTTCACGGTAGAGATCATCCCCGAACTCGCCGCCCGGGCCGAGGCCATCCTCAACGAACTTGGCTACGACGTCACCGTGACCACGGGGGACGGCTACTTCGGATGGAACGAACATGCTCCGTTCGACGGCATCATCGTCACCGCCGCCGCCGATCGCGTTCCCGAGCCGCTGATCGAGCAACTCAGAGCCGGGGCCGCTCTGGTCATTCCGGTCGGACCGGCCGGCGCCGTGCAGACGATGTGGCGGATCACGGTCGACGAGGACGGCCTGGTCACCGGCAAGAACCTCGGCTCGGTGATGTTCGTACCGTTCACCCGCTCTGGGGAATGACCGGTCGGACCAACGGCGCCGCCCCGGTCAGACGAGTCCGAAGAACTCCCAGATCCTCGTGACCGCGAAGACCAACAGGACGATGCCGACGAGATCGAGCACGATCCCTCGCCGGAAGATCTGACCGGCCGTGTAGAGATGGGTGGAGTAGGCGATCATGGTCGGAGGCGTGCCAACCACCAGCGCGAAGTCGACCGACGACGCGATCGCCACCACCATGACCAGGCCGACCGGGCTCACACCGAGGACGCCTGCGAGCGGAATCGCCAGCGGGATCAGGATCGCCGCCGACGCCGTGTTCGAAGCGACCGTCGTCAGCAGCAGCGTGATCGCAGCAACGGCCAGCACCGCCACTACCTCGGGGACATCAACGAGGCCCACGAGCCTCGTCGCCAGGTAGTCCGACGTCCCCGTTCGCACGAGGAACAGACCGAGCGTCAACCCACCGCCGAACGTGAGCAGAGACGGCCACGAGATCCGCCCGAGATCCTCCGGGAGGAGCTTCCCCAGGATGAAGAGCGCCACGGCGCCGGCGAGCGCGACGATCCCTGCATGGACGCCGTGGAAGGTCTGCGTGAGCCAACCCGCCACGACCGCCAGGAGGACCGCCAGCACGATCATCTGATCATGATCCGGTTTGCCGACCTTCCGGTGCTCATCGACGGCGACTCGCCGCGCCTCCACGAACCGCTCCGGATCAACGTGGATTCGGCTCCGTTTCCACAGGTACACGCCCATGATCGGCACGAAGAGCACCACCATGGGGAGACCGAAAGCGAACCACTCGATGAACGAGATCGACCGACCGCCGAACCCTTCCAGGAACTCGATAGCGATCTGATTGGCCGGTGTCCCGATGGCGCTGCCGACGCCGCCGATCGTGGCTGCGTATGCGATGCCCAGCACGAGAGCCTTCCGGAAGCTCGCGTCGCCGAGCGGCGCGGTCACTGCGATCGCGATCGGGACCAGCACTGCAGCCGCCGCGGTGTTGGACATGAACATCGACAGGACTGCGGTCAAGACGAGCATCGCCGCGAACAGCGTCGCCGCGTTCCTCCCCGACCGGGCGGTGATCGACACAGCGATGAAGTGGTCAAGGCCGCACCGCTGCATGGCTTCGGCCATCAGGAACCCGGCGAAGAACAAGACGATGATCGGATTGAAGAAGGGCGCTGTGGCGCCGGCCGCACTCGCGACGCCGCTGAAGACGAGAACCACGGGGATCATCAGCGACGTGACGAAGAGCGGGATCGCCTCGGTCACCCACAGCACCACGACGAAGCCGAGCAACCCGAGCACCACCGCCGAGTCCTGCGGCGGACGGCGCAGCGCCTCGAGGTGTCGCTCCGAGTCATTCCACGCGACGACCGGGATCAGCTCGTTGTGACCGTTCGGCAGTTCGATGCGCAGCGCGACGCTGCCGGCGTCGACCCGTATGCGTTCGCCGTCCCTGGTCACCGTGATCGTCGCTTCGACCGGGCCATCGGTGGGAACGCCTCTCGGGTATGTGAGTTCGACCTCGACTCCGGATGCGGTGCTCGTGTGGGATACCGGCTCCGTGGCGCCGACCGTGATAGGGGCCTCGAGCACGATCTCGCCCCGGTAGGTAACGGTCGTGCTCCCCGGACCAGCCTCCCAATCCTCGGGCGCCAGCAGCGACAGGGCCACACCCGCGCTGACGGCGAGACCGAGGAACAGCAGCCTTCGGAGCGCCGAAGGCTGGTCGCTTCGGGTCGCGCTTCCACTGCCGGTGGTCACGTCCCAATAGTCGCAGAGGCGAGCCGTCCTGTGTCGGTGTTCGAGACGCTTCGGGGAAACGCCCTACGGTGGCGCCCATGGAGCCTTCTGGCCGAAGAAGCCGGGCGGATCGGAGGTGCCACAGTTGAAGCACCGTTACGAGATCATCGATCACACCGCGGACACGGGCATCGAGACGGGCGGGGACACCCTGGCGGATGCGATCGGCAACGCTCTCGGTTCTCGAACGACCCTGCGAACCCAGGGCTCGCAGGGACACAGAGGGTCCCTGCCGGCCCACAGTTCGCGAACCATCGCCTATTTGCGCGACCTCCTCCTCGATCAGTTCAACGAACGTCGCCTGCATGAGCGGATCCAGCCCTTCCGTGGGCTCGTCGAGAACCAGGAGAGGAGCATCGTGCTGGAACGCGGCGATGATCCCCGGTTTCTGCTGCATCCCCCGCGAGTAGGTCCGGACCTTCCGGCTCAGCACCTTCGCGTTCAACTCGAAACGCTCCAACAGTTCAGCCTGACGGCGCGGGGACTGGTGTGCAGGGCAGCGAGAAAACGAAGATTCTCGCGGCCGGACGTCTCCTCATAGAGACGGACCTCGCCGGGCAGGAACCCTATCTCGGCCTGCACCGCGGTTCGTTGCCGGTGCACGTCCATGTCGAGCACACGCGCGGAGCCGGCGGTGGCTTTGAGGAGACCGGCGAGGATGCGCAGAGCAGTGGTCTTGCCAGCGCCGTTGGGACCGATGAACCCGTACACGATCCCGCTCGGGACCCGCAGGTCGATGCCGTCGAGTGCGACCGTTGCCCCGAAACGCTTGACCAAGCCCGATATCGCAATGGCTGGCTGATCGGGAGCTATGGGGCACAGTACCAGTGGTCTGTTGCGGGTCTTATAGTCGGTAGTCCGTAGTCCGTAGTCCTCAGCTACTCAGCTACTCAGCTACTCAGCTACTACTGATCTACCCCCTTCCTGCTCACAGCTCACCACTTTCTACTGTCTACGTCGGGCTTCGCGTGGCATGATCGAAGGATGGATCTGGAACGAACCACCGACTACACGTGGACCATCCCTCGTTCGGGAGGCATGCTGGTCCCCGGCATCGTGTTCGCAAGCGAATCCCTCATGGTGAAAGCCCGGGAAGACCGGGCGGTCGACCAGGTAGCGAACGTGGCGCACCTCCCCGGCATCGTCGGCACCTCCTACGCCATGCCCGACATCCACTGGGGATACGGCTTCCCCATCGGAGGCGTGGCGGCAACCGACGTCGACGCCGGGGGTGTCGTTTCACCCGGCGGTGTCGGCTTCGACATCTGCTGCGGTGTCCGGCTCCTCTCCTCTCACCTCACCGCGGCTGACTTCGCCCGGCACGGGACCCGGATCATGGCCGGTCTCGATGCTCGCATCCCGCGCGGGACCGGGAAGGGCGGGATCGCCGTGCGGGGTCTGCTCGACGCCGTGCTCGAACATGGCGCACGGGCTGCGCTCGACGCCGGCTACGGAACCGCCCGGGACCTCGAACGGTGCGAGGAACGGGGCACGTCCACCGGTGGCCGACCCGACCTCGTCTCCTCCCAGGCCCGGCAACGAGGCGGAGGACAACTCGGTTCGCTCGGCGCCGGGAACCACTTCCTCGAGATCCAGATCGTCGACCGGATCCTCGACCCCGAGGCAGCCGAGGCGTTCGGTCTCCGGCCCGGCACGCTCACGGTGATGATCCATTGCGGGAGCCGGGGCCTCGGCCATCAGACCTGCCAGGATCAGCTCAAGCTGATGGGTCCCGCGATGGCCCGCCACAACATCACGGTCCCCGACCGTCAACTCGCCTGCGTTCCGGTCCAATCACGGGAAGGGCAGGCCTACCTCGGTGCGATGGCGACGGCGGCGAACTTCGCATGGGCGAACCGGCACATCCTCGCCCATGAAGCCCGCCACGCCTTCGCTTCTGCGATGCGAACTTCACCGGATAGTCTCGGCCTCGACCTCGTCTTCGACGTTGCCCACAACCTCGCGAAGCTCGAGACCCACGCCGTCGCCGGCGAGCCGAAGAACCTGTGCGTGCATCGCAAGGGAGCGACCCGGGCGTTCGGTCCCGGCCACCCCGACCTGCCGGACGGTCTGCGCAGCGTCGGCCAACCGGTCCTCGTCCCCGGCAGCATGGGGACGGCCTCGTGGGTGCTGCGGGGCGTGACCGGCAACCCGGCGTTCGACTCGGCGGCCCACGGCGCCGGACGCCTCATGAGCCGGGGCGCCGCAAAGCGTCGGTCGACCGGAGCCGACGTGCGCAAGAAACTCGAGGCGGCAGGAATCGCCATCCGCCCGGGATCGGTGAGGCTCCTGGCCGAGGAAGCACCGTACGCGTACAAGGACGTTGATGAAGTGGCGCGGGTCTGCGAAGCCGCCGGTCTCGCCGCCCGCGTGGCCCGACTCCGCCCGCTCGGCGTCGTGAAGGGCTGACCGTGACATCGACGTGCGTCTATCAACGGTGGCGAAGATGGCCGCAGTTCTGGACAAGCGGCTCGAATGGACCCTCGTCGACGCAAGATGATCACAGGCATCCGGGCTCATGAGGTCGCTGTCAACCGGCCGATCGCCGCAATGACCCCGGGCCGGGGAAAGCACCCATCATTAGAGTCCAGTCCACCACCGGATCAAGGAGGATCTGTGAACACCGCATCATCACGCCCGATCGTTGATCTCCCGGCTCCGTCACACGGCGGTATGAGCCTCGATCAGACCCTGGCGACCCGCCGGACGGTGCGTGAACTCACAGGCCCGCCGCTCACCGACGCCGAACTCTCTCAACTGCTCTGGTCTGCGCAGGGGCTCACGCCCGCAGGCAACAGGACCGCACCGTCGGCGGGAGCCACGTACCCGACCGAGCTCTACCTGCTCACCGCAGACGGCGTCTTCCACTACCGGCCGCATCGCCATGATCTCGAGATCGTCTCCGGCGAGGACGAGCGTCTGCCGTTGTTCGACAACGCCGTGGGTCAGGAGGCGGTGCGAGATGCGCCTGCCGTCTTCGTCGTGTCCGCCGTCTTCGAGCGGACCGAAGCCAAGTACGGCGAACGTGCCGCCCGCTACGTGCACATCGAAGCCGGACATGTCGCCCAGAACCTGCTGCTACAGGCAACCGCTCTCGGCCTCGGTGCGGTCCCGGTCGGGGACTTCGACGATGCCGCCGTCTCCGAGATCCTCGGGCTGCCGAGCGACCACGAGCCGCTCTACCTCCTCCCGGTCGGCCACCCGGCCGCAGGACGGTGAGACGGAGGAGCAGCACCACCTCGCAGACACGGCCTCACAACGGATGAGATTGGCCCACACCGGAATCCGTCGCTCACACCCGATACGATCCAGGATGTGAACGACTTCGACGGCGAGGCACTCGACCTCCTTCAACAGCTGACCGGCAAACCCGACGCGACCTTCCGCGACGGACAACTCGAAGCGATCCACACCGTCGTGCGGGATCGGGGCCGTGCTCTCGTCGTGCAGCGGACCGGGTGGGGCAAGTCGGCGGTGTACCTGATCGCCACGTCGATGCTTCGCTCTCAGGGATCCGGTCCGACGATCATCGTGTCGCCCCTTCTGGCGTTGATGCGCAACCAACTCACCATGGCCGATGCGCTCGGTATCAACGCCCAAACCGTGAACTCGTCGAACCGTGATGACTGGGAGCCGATCTTCGACGCCATCGACGCCGGAGAAGTCGACCTCCTGCTCATCTCCCCCGAACGCCTGAACAACCCCAAGTTCCGCGCCGAGGTGATGCCGGCCCTGCTCCGTACGATCGGGCTGCTCGTGATCGACGAGGTGCACTGCATCAGCGACTGGGGTCACGATTTCCGGCCCGACTACCGGCGACTCGAACAGCTCGTCGGCGACCTCGACCGCGATGTCCCGATCCTCGGAACGACCGCCACGGCCAACGATCGCGTGGTCGATGACGTGACCACGCAGCTTGGCCACGATCTGCAGATCTTCCGGGGAACACTCGAACGCGATTCGCTCGCACTCCAGGTGCTCAACATGCCCGACCGGGCCGAACGCATGGCGTGGCTCGCGCAGCAGATCCCGCTGCTACACGGATCCGGCATTGTCTACTGCCTGACGATCGCCGATGCCGAGCGGGTCGGGGTCTGGCTGCGATCGCAGGGCATCGAGGCCGCCACGTACACAGGGCCGACGCCCGTCGACGAGCGGCTCGTCATCGAGCGGCGGCTCTCCGCCGGAGATCTCAAGGTCGTCGTTGCAACGTCCGCCCTTGCGATGGGATACGACAACCCCCATATCGAGTTCGTCATCCACTATCAGACGCCGGGGTCACCGATCGCTTACTACCAGCAGGTCGGCAGGGCCGGCAGAGCCGTCGACCGTGCGTTCGGCATCGCGATGATCGGTGGCGAGGATCGCGACATCCAGGACTGGTTCATCGACCAGGCGTTCCCGACGCCCGAAGCGACGAGCGAGGTGCTCGACACGCTCGGCGCTGCGAACGGGACGTCCCGGCTCGATCTCGAGCGAACGGTCAACATCCGGCGCGGCCGCATCGAATCGATGTTGAAGATCCTCGAAGTCGAAGGGGCCGTCTCTCGTGAAGGGTCGAAGTGGTTCCGCTCCGATTCGCCGTGGGAGTATCCGGCCGACCGGATCGATCGGATCACCGCCCATCGCCGCATCGAGCAGGTGGCCATGGCCACGTATGCCACCACCGAGGGCTGTCTCATGGAGCTGCTTCGCGGCGAGCTCGACGACCCGGGTGCTGCACCATGTGGAAGGTGCGCGAATTGCGTCGGCGGGCTCCTCCCCACCGACGTCGATCCCGCGCTCGTTCAGATGGCCCTCGAACAGGTGCGGCAATCCAGGATCACGATCGAGCCGAGGATCCAGCTCCCGTGCGGCCTATCGGCCGAGATGAGCCTCAAAGAGCACAACATCGAACCCGGCCGTTCCCTCACCCGGTGGGGCGACCCCGGCTGGGCGCAGATGGTCAAAGATGGCCTGGCCGGGGATCAGGCATTCTCCGAAGAGCTGGTCGACGCGATGGTTGCCATGCTCCGGGCGTGGCGGTTCGACGAACGTCCGACATGGATCACCAGCGTCCCGTCGACAAGCCACCCTCACCTCACATCCGATTTCGCCCGCCGTGTCGCCGCCCGGTTGGAGGTTCCGTGCATCGACGCCATCCGGCGAGTGTCGGCCCGCCCACCGCAGAAGACCCGGGAGAACGGCTGCCAGCAGGCTCGCAACGTGCTGGGAGCCTTCGAGATCGGCAGGATCCGACCGGGCCCGGTGCTCCTCATCGACGATACGGTCGACTCGAAGTGGACGTTGACGATGATCGGCCACCAACTCCGCGAGGCGGGCTCCGGCCCTGTCTTCCCCATCGCCCTCGTCGACACCTCCGGCACGGGGGGATGACCTCCACCGGCGACGTGGGTCACGGCCCCCGTCTTCTTTCCGCGACCGCCGGTGCACTCCCAGGTGCCCGCCGCTACCGTTGACGGAAGACACGGTGTAGACGAAAGCTGAGGAACAATGGGCGCTGTAGAGAAGATCGTGATCCTTGAGGAGCAGGTCTCCGGACTCCAGAGTCAACCGAGCACCGTCGAGACGGTTCTCGAGAAGGCCGAACAGGTCGCCGTCACGGGAGAGAAGGCCGGCCGCTGCCTTCGACGCTCCCTGCGGGTTCTCCTGGCCCTCTCGGTCATCGCGATCATCGTGCTGATCGTCAAGAAGGTCATGGGCGACGGATGCCCGTTCGGTAACAAGACAGCCGACGACGTCGAGTCGACGCCCGAAGCCGTCGACGCCGACACGAGCGATGACGCTTCCGCGGATGATGAGGCCACGCCCGACGGAGATGCGGACGCTTCCTAGCTAGGAGACTGTGTCCACCAACGTTCGTGGTGTCGATGTCGAGTCAGGGCGCTGGGCGCAACCACGCAGGACGAAGGCGCAGTCGGGACCACGTCGAGGACGAGGACGCCGCGAGCGGCGTCCCCAGCCGACAGAACAGCACAATGGTTGGTGAACGCAGCACCTAGCCGTCGTTCGTGTGCTTTCATCAGATGCAATGGATTTCGTCGGCAGAGACAGCGAACTCGATCAGCTCGTGACGGCGTTGGACTCGGCGTCGGACGGCAATGGCCGTTTCGTGGTCATCCGCGGAGAAGCCGGCATCGGCAAAACGGAGCTGCTCAACTCATTCTGCGATGGCCGTGGAACGAGCATCGACGTTCTGTTCGGAACCTGTGAAGACCTGACCACGCCCCGACCCTTCCAGCCTCTCTACGCTATTGCGAACGACGCACCCGAGATCAGAGAGTCTCTCCAAGCGGCAGACACGTTCGCGGTCGCAAGAGCTCTCCTTTCTCGCCTGAACGGTCGTGGGGCAAGCACAGTGGTCGTCATCGATGATGCCCATTGGGCTGATCAGGCAACGCTGGAGGTACTCAAGTACGTCGGGAGACGCATCGCAGACACGAGGGGGCTTCTCGTGGTGCTCATCAGGGATGAAGACACGCCCGTTGAGCACCCTCTTCGGAACGTCGTCGCCAGCGTTCCACCTGCGTCGGCCGTTCGCATTGCTCTTCAGCCGCTCGACCTCGCTTCGGTGCAAGCGGTTGCCGGCGAACACGATGCCGGTGAGCTCTACGCGCTCACCGGGGGGAATCCGCTTCTCCTGGGCGAATACCTCCAATCGGATTCCGCCGTCCCCCTGCCAATCGAAGATCTGGTCCTGGCCCGGTTGAACACACTGAGTCCGAGTGCTCGATCGATCGCTGAATTCGTGTCGGTGTCGCCGGGTTCGTGCGAGCAGGCGCTCCTGGATGTGTCGCTCAACGTCGCCCCGGGAGACCTCGATGAGTGCGAGCAGAGCGGACTTCTGGTGATCGACGCCATTCAACTCGCTTTCCGGCACGAGTTGACTCGCAGAGCTGTTGAGCAGTCGCTTGGTTCGGGAACCCGAATTGCGCTCAATGGGGGGATCGCTCGAGAACTCGAGTCGGCAAATGCCGACGTTGCGAGGATTCTCCATCACGCGATCCAGGCCGGGAACACCGACGCCATCGCGCGCCTATCGCCTCAAGCGGTTCAGAGGGCCGTCGCTTCCAGAAGCTATCGGGAGGCAATCCAGCACCTGCAGGATCTCCAACCGTACCTTGAACGACTCGATCCGCTCACGCGAGCGGCGATGCTGGAACAGTGGGCCGATGCGACCTCAGCAACCGGCGATGTCGCCAAGTCCCTGGAGACACGGACCGCCGCCGTTGAAGCGTATCGCGAACACGGCACGGCCGTGCAGCTTGGACGATGCATGCGCCCGTTGGCACTCCTGTATTGGCGCATGAAGCAACCCGAAGCGGCGAAGGCATCCGCGGAAGAAGCAGTTGCCGTGCTTCAAGGTGATCGAGCCAACTGTGCCGAGTACGCCCTCGCCCTGGCGGACCAAGCGTTCGTGTTCGCCATGCACGGCGAACACGCAGAAGGCCTGGCAGTCCTCGATGTCGCGATCGCCGCGACTACCGATATCGACGATCCCGGCCTCGCCGCACAGCTGCTGGCAGTTCAGAGCTGGAATGTGTCTTCGGACCGCGATGCAGAGGTCGCTCGACGCGCGATCGCTCTGGGGGAACAAGCAGGATCGATCACCGCCGTGAGAACCGCCACACCGATTCTCATCTATCGGAGCTCGGAGTTGCCGCAAACGGAGAGGGACACGGTGCTCTCAGAAGCCTTGACATTCGCTCAAGACCATGGACTCGACGACGTCGCGGCTTTCGCCTACATCCAGAAGTCACACGCGTACTGGCGTTCGGGCGACTTCGCCGCCGCCGAAGACGAGGCCCGTTTCGCCGCGCAGATCTGGGACGACCTCAGCCAGAATCTTGCCGTATTCCCGTTGCTGGCGATCGGGCTGAACCAGGCGCGCCGCGGTTCGCCCCAGATGTTGTCGACCCTTGCGAACGTATTCGATGCGGCGGCCGTCGGTGGAGGACGAACGACGCGGGGGGCCAATCCGGCGCTTGCAGAGGCCTACTGGTTGCACGGGAACACGCCGTTCGATCCGGATCGCTCGATCGCCGAACTGCGGGCCGTCTTCGACGACTCATTCCCAGGTCCAGGAGATGCCTGGGCGTGGGTCTGGATGTGGAAGCTCGGATTGGTATCGACGATCTCCGACCTCGAAGGTACCCGCGAGGGGCTCCTCGTCAGCGGCGATTGGAGAGGAGCCGCATCCGCATGGGACGCTCCCGGCACGCTGTACATGCGGGCCGTCGCTTTGAGCCATGGCGATACGGAGGCGAAGATCGAGGCTCTCGCTCTGTTGGACGAGATGGATGCCGAACCGATGCGCAGACGAATCCACAGGGATCTGCGCGAAGCCGGGGTCAAGAACATCCCAAGTGGACCCAGATCGGCAACGCGCGATCATCCTGCGGGCCTCACTTCGAGGCAGGCCGACGTGATGGATCTGCTGGAACAGGGACTGACCAACCGGGAGATCGCCGATAGGTTGTACGTATCGTCCCGCACGGTAGAACACCACGTGGCCGCCATCCTCTCGAAGCTCGGCGCCTCATCACGGGCCGAGGCAGTCGCCATCGCCGGGAATGCGAAGCCGATGACCCGGTGAAGGTGCATCCAAGAGATCGGGCCGACGTGTGTGATCCTCCGGGTCGGCGCTTTCTGTCTGCGGCCGACCCGGAGGACCCGTAGGATCAGGTCATCTCTGTCGCTTCGATGGATGCCACCGAACCGGTCTCGTTGGTTCTGCTCGCGAACGGAAACCAGCCTCCGATGGCCACCGCGTATTGAAAGAGCCTCTTACGTCGCTCGCGGCGGTCGCGGGCTCGCATCTCGACATGGTGCCGGGCAACATCGCCGGACCCGACGCTGGGCTCGAGATTGCTCATGTGGGATCGGATGTATTCGGGTGTGCTGTGCACGATGGACCTCTCCTTGGTCTCGTCGGTCTGTGGATCCAACGTATCGACCGGAGACAACGCTGTCATCGGTAGGCGCTACACAGATAGAGGGCGGCAGCTACACAAACCCGTCGGGGGCGCTACCTAGGAAGCCGGACCGCTACCTAGGTTGCGAACAAGGCACAGCAATCTGGAGATCTGTGAGTATCGCGTCGGCCCGACGATGCTTCCCGGCTCTTCGGATTTGAGCGGGGTGTGGCAAAGAAGAAGAAGCCGGTAGTGAGCCGGGTGAAGCCTCGGAACGGAGTACGACTCGGAGGTCTTGTATCGGTTGGTTGCGTGAACCGCCGGACTCAGGGCGTCAACCATCCGAGCATCTGCTCGCGGGCCGCGGGATTCGTGAAATAGCCCGAGTGGTCCACCCCTGCGTTCACGCCGAACTCGAGGTGAGGGACGATCGGGAATCGATCGGACCCGTTCTCCTGATATGGGCTCGCTGCCGGAACGACGAGGTCGTTGGGCGCCTTGAAGATCTTGTCCATCAGCCGATCGGCCGCATAGCGCTTCCATCCTGCGTTCGTCGGCTCGAAATCGCTCGAGAGAGCGAAGTAGCGGCCGCCCTGCTCCGCCCGGGCGTTGAGTTCGGCGAGGAAGTCACCTTCGGGCCGCATCGACTGCAGGCCGTCGAGGCCGTTGAGAACGCCGGTCGACACGAGCTTCGCGACGGTGATGACCGCATCGAGAGTATCGGTGACGAAGTTCGTCGGGATGAAGTTGATGAGGTTCGTGTATGAGTCGACGAAGTCTCCCATGTACTTCGCGTTGGTCAGGACCGTCCCGTTGTTCGGCGCTGCAGCGAAGATGACCTTGTCGACCCGGATTCCACGGTCGCCGAGGTCGAATTCGTCGATGCGCTCGGCGAGGACGCGGCTCACGAGACCGCCGCGCGAGTGGCAGATGATGTCGAGATCGAGGTTGATTCCGTCGGGTAGGTGCTCGACGAACCACGCCACGTTGTCCATGGGATCATCACACAGCGTGAAGTGATCGAAAGCGAACACCCGCCCTCCGTAGATGTCGTGGAGATCTCCGACGAACGACGTGGGAAGCCCACCGAATCCGGCATGCGCCCTCGAGAAGGTCCCGTGGACCATGAGCAGGGATCGACCGGATCCCATGACGTCCCAGGCGGGGGAATCGGCGTCCGGCGACGCGTAGTCTGCCTCGGTGAAGGAGCGGAATCGGTAGGGACGCTTCGCCTCCTCCCAACGGCGGGCGAAGAACTCGCCGACCAGTCCGAACACGGGATCCAGGAGGGGGAACACGACGATCCCGATGATCTTCTTGGCGACCGCCCCGAACGCCCCGCGCCCGGTTCCGTCGTCCGTACCGGGAGCGACGGCTCGGGGAATCACGAACGTTCGTGTCGCCCCACCGCGCGTGGTGTCGAGGGCGCCGGATTCGTCGCGGGCGTAGCTCCAGGTCGTCACGCCGCTTTCGTCGGTGTACACGAGGATCTGACCCCAGCCGGCTCCCGGATCCGGGACGTCGAGCACCATCGCCGGCTCGTCGTAGTGGGTGGCCCGCGTCCCGACCGGCGAGGCATCCGGCTCCTCATACGTGTCGCTCAACTCGAGGATCAGTTGGGTCTCGACGTGTTGCCCGTCGAAGGCCTCGGCGAGCGCATCGGTCCATCCGGAAGCGGCCCTCGTTCCCGCTTCACCCGGCAGGTAGGCATCGACCCGCCCCGACAGTCCGGGAGTCTGAATCGTGATCCCCTCGATCGTGATCGGGTTGCCGTTGGGTCGTAGTCGTTCGCTCACAGGGATTCTCCTTGCTCGGTTCAGCGAATCAGCCGCAGGGCCGGATGTCCGAAGTACTGGTAGGCCATGAAGGTCGCCGACGGCGCTTCGCCGGAGTCACGTTCCGTCGCCTCCGTGTCGGCCGACGGGTCCGTGGGGGGCCGGAAACCGGCCCGGGCCGTCCTGACCGCTTCGCCCACGGAACTCCCGGTGAAGACGCTCTCGTAGAAGCTGAGAGCGACGGACTTGGCGATGTCGTCCTTGACGCTCCAGAGCGGGGCGATCACCCCGGATGCGCCGGCGTTGAGGAACTCCGCGGCGATCCCGGAGTAGTCGCCGAGCACCGCTGAGCCGGTTCCAACCTGGCAAGCGTTGAGGAAGACGAACGGCCGGCCGATCATGTCCAGGCCGCGAACCTTGTCGGAGTCGAGAACGGTCCGGTCGGCCAGGATCAGCCCGTTCCCCACGCTGTGTTCGTCGTACCTGCCGTGGATCGCCATATGGAGCACATCGCGGTGCGGAGTCCCGTTGACGACGGCGCGCACGTCCGCGTAGTTGGCATCGACGCCGACGGCGCCGTACCGGGCGGCGAGTTCGGTGCGCTCACCGTCTGCGGCTTCGAGGGCCGGCCATCCCGGGATCGACGAGTAATCGCCGGTGACGACCGCGATCGCCGAGGCCTCGAGTTCGTGCGGCGGGGGGAGTTGCGCTCGTTTCAGGACCCACCGGCCCATCGACACCTGCGCTCCCAGGAAGGGTGGGGCGTCATGGTCGAAGCGTTCCGACTCCATGGCGGTGAGTTCCCACGGGATGTACGGCTCGTCGGAGAGGAGCAGCAGCGTCGGGGGCCAGTGCTCTCCTGCGGTGCGCACCCGGTCGGCGACCTCATCAAGCGTGATCCAGAACGCCTCCGGGAGCTGCTCTGCGAGGAGTCGGCCCTTGCCGATCAGGGCATCCCAGAGCCCCGGTTTGCCTTCCATGGCGTTCATGTAGTCGATGAGCAGCCGGGCGTACTCCCGAGCGTCCCCGCCGACGTCGACGGCGATCTTCTCGTCGGGAAGGGTCACGTTGTCTGCATACGGCGTCCCCATCACGAGCCACAGCCGTCCCGGCTTCTCGCTCTCGTGGAGGATGACGGTGAGATCCGGCGGGACCTCGCCCGTGGGAATGGCAACGTCGAGAGGGTCGGGTCGTGGGGGCGCGGGCGCCTCGACGTCGGGGTTGCCGATGACGACGACGGGGCGGAAGGCCGCTCCAACGACCTGGCCGCCGATCTCGTAGGTTGCGTTGATCACTCTCAGCGTGTGATCCCCGGCGGGTGCGTCCGGACTCAGGTGCACGATCACGGTCGGGTACGGTTGATCGGGAGTCACGGCGAGCTGATGGCGCCACCGCTCATCGTCGCGGATGCTGAACCCTTCGGTCGTCACGTGGACGGTCAGGATGTACTCATCCGGCGTTCCGGGAGGCGGCACGATCGCGATGTCGTCGGTCTCGATCACCCCGCGCGACGGGGTCGGAGAAAGGCCGATGGCGAGTTCGAACTCGGTGCCTGCGATGACGGTCTCATCGCAATCGAGTTGCGCGTAGGCCTTGTGCGGTTCCTCGGCCGGAGGTTCGGCGACCCCCGCCCCGGCGTCCCCGCCCGGTGAACCGGCCGTTTCCCTCTCCCAGCCGGGCCGATCGTGCCCGCCCATGAGACCCGCACCTTCGGTGCCCTCCGTGCTCTCCAGATCCGCGGCTCCAACAGACACACCCCCAACGATCACACCCGGTACGTGAATCGGTGGCGGCCGCTCTGAGGCGCTTTGCCCGCCGCCCAGCCCCGAGTTCCTGTCGGCATACCGTTCCCGGGGCTCTTTCTGGAAGTGAACTCCGACAACGTCGCCCGACTGATCGACCAGCACGATTCGCCGCTGCGAGTGCATGAGGGCGAGCGCTGAGAGCTCGAGAGGCCCTGGAAGCGTGGTGCCGCTGACCCTATGGGTAAGGGCAGAGAAAGCTCCGAGCGACTCTCCCAGGTCGCTGAGCCGGTCCGCATCATTCGCCGTACCGAGTTGCAAGGCTTCGTCCCGTTCGAGAACGACGAAGCCCCCGTCCGCGAGCCGCACGACGAGATACCAGGGCGATTCGGTGGCGAGGTTCGCCAACGCGACGGCCCGCACGACGAGGAGTCGGTCGTCGACGACGGAGAAGGCCGGGACGCTCATGTTGGTCCGTCTCCTTGCACCGCCGGAGCGGACACCGGCACGGCGAGTTGGATGTCGCTCGGAGCGTACAGCGTGTACACGAGCGCGGAGGGGTTGTTCCATTCGAGGAGGAAACGCCGTCGCACGTCGAGCATGATCGGGCCGAGCGATTCGCCGGAAGCGAACCCGGCGAGCACCTCGGTGACGTAGGTGCCGGCGATGGCTTCCGACACGACACATTCGGTGCCGACGACACCGCCGGCGCCGTACGAACGGAACTCGTTGATGAGCGATGAATAGGCGTCCGGGCCGTAGTCGCCGGTGCCGCAGCCGTTGAGGATCACCAGAGGCGCATGGGTCCACGTCAGGCCCAGTCGCTTCCGCCATGCGCGGAGGTTGTTGCGACCGATCGCGGCATCTTCCAGGGAGAGATGTGGCTCGGCCCGTGCGGGTCCCGCACCGGCATGAACATAGAAGTAGGCCAGGTCGATCCTGTCTCCGAGCCGCTCCCACAGTTCCAGGAGTGCGTCGGTGCTCGTGACCGAATGAACCTCGACGTCGCCCATCTCGGGGAGCGCGTCGAAGTGCTCTCGCCAGAGTTGCAGCGTGGTGTTGGCGGCTGCGCTCAGTTGCAGGGGGCGTTCGTTCTCGATGGATCGGACCAGCACGCCGGGGAGGTCGTCGCCGTCGCCGCGCCATCCCGGGGGCTGCTCCAGTTCGTAGCGGTAGCCCCAGAAGCCCCACGGGCACACGATGGTCGGATCGTCACCGTGCGGGCACTCCTCCGGTCCGTGTGTCGTGTACTCCGGGCAGACGGACGTGACACCCGGGCGGTAGTCGATCTCCGGTTCGTAGAGCACGGCCCATGGAACGGTTGCCTTCCCCAGGCCCGAAGCGACCTGATTGACCTGGATGACGGAACCGAATCGCACCACGTCGCCGAAGTCGGAGCCGGCGACGCCCTCCGGGTCGAGCAGGGTCAGGTAGAGGCTGTGGCCGATGTCCGCGAGTGCCGGGAGCCAGCGATCCAGCCGGTCGGGTTCTGCCCGGAGAACGGTGCGATACCCGGATGCGTCGTCCTCGATCATGGCGCGGAGCCGTTCCCGGACGCGAGCCGATGCGGAGAGCAGTTCCTCCTTCGGGTTCGCGGTGTCCGATCGAGTGACGGTCCCACCGCTGCCGGCAAGGATCACCTCGCAATCCACGCTGGCATCGCTCGGGTCGTGGCGCAGGATCAGGGTCACGTGCCGTTCGGGGAGCGCCTCGAGATCAGACCGGTCGAAGTTGCTGCCGGTGAACGTCGTGTCCTCGGATCTCGCCGCCGTCGTGCCGTGACTCTGCGCCTCTGTGGCCGCCACCTGCGTGGAGACCCGTTGCGACTGCAGGAGATGGCCCCGGTACAGGAGATCGAAGTCGATCGTCGCTTCGTCGCCCGCTGTGCGTGGCGTGATCGGAATCGTCGCGACCGCTCCCCCACCGCTGTGCAGCATCGCCGGAGTGACCCCGTCGACCTCCATGTCATCGGAGGTCGCGAGCACCGTGAGGGGAAGAGCACGGCCCGCCACGCCGTGATCCTCCGGACTCACCCGTACGACCATGTCGTACGACGCTCCTGCAACCAGCGATACCGCAGACGGAACCCGCAGGCCCGTCGAGGGATCGACGATCTCGATCGAGACGTAGGGTGTGCGGATGCCCGGCACGGCCACTTCGGGCATCTCCGCCGGCGGCTCGGGCTCAGGTTCGGGTTCGGTCTCCTGAGGGAGCTCAGGCTCCTGCGGAGGCTCAGCGGCGCGAGGGGGCGAAACACGGCGCGGCCGTCCCGCCCACCAGGTTCCCAACAGACCCAGGAGCATCGCCGTCGCGGCACCCTGGCCGACGGGGTTGGTCAGAGGGTTGCCTTCGATCCTGACGTAGCCGTCGATCGAACACTCATCGATGATCTCTGCGCCGACGTGGAAGAGACCCGGAACGTCGCCGATCGGGGATTGATCACGCTCGATGAAGAAGACCGCTCCCCCTCCCGCAAAGCCCTCCGACCATGTCTCCGGGCTGATCTCGATGCCACCGATCTCCACCCAGGCCCTGGCCCCGCGATCGGAGGATGGGCCCTCGACGATGATCTCTATGAACTGGTCATCTTCGCCGACGACGAACGGATCGGTGATCCCGGTATCCGCCAGGCTTCGGTGGTTGTCATCGCCGGTCGTGATCCCGACGAAGCAACCCGGTTCCTGGAGCGAAGCAAACGGCATCGCGGCGGCGACGGCGATGATCGCGAGCGTTCCGGCGACGGCCCGGCGCCCCCGAAAACGGGCCCACAGCACGCTGAGCAATGCCGCCACCAGTGGGATCCCGTACAACGAAGCAGGACCCAGCGACACGATCCCGAACTGCTGGAGCAGGACGGCGAGACCGATGCCCCACAGCACGCCGGAGAGGACTGCGATCACCAGGCGTCCAGCCTTCGACATGGTCTCCTGTTCTCCTCGCGCCGTGCAGCACTGTCGAGACCAACCCTACGCACGGTATCGGGACCCGTCGAGAGGGCAGAAGGTCGAGAATGCGGCCGTCCTTCCCCTCGACGGCGACGGAGTCCCCCCGTTCCGAGACCGCCGGGAAAGGAGTCTCTGCCCGAAGTGGGTAGCCCCGACTCGACCTCGGAGCGCCGGACACGTCATCCGATCACTCGATGCGCCTGCTGTCAACATCGAGGCCTCGACGCACCATGAACTCAACGGCGGGGTTCATGTTCACCTGCTCGATCCGCACGTTCGGGTGGCTCGACGCCCACACCCGGAAGAGTTCGTCGACGAACCCCTGCCCGACCCGTCGAATCCCATCGAAATCGACGATCACGACCCTGAAGCGCTCGAGCCCAACCGCCACCCGTCGAGCCTCCGATCGCGACACGAACGAATCTCCGTGCTCGAACAGTTTGACGATGACGCGTGACGTGTCGAAGTCGTACCCGGACGTGTACTCACCGAAGACCGATTCCAGCGTTCGCCCGCTCCTCGGATCGTGCGAGAGGCCGATCGCCGTGCCATGCCCTTTGTTCGATTCGCCAACCGCTATGTCGCCGACCACGTTGTCGATCGTCCACTCGATGCCGTTCGCAGCGAGCACGAATCGGTCGACGGCTTTCGATGTGAAGAAGATGCCCTCACCGGTGTGGGCTTCGGGATCCGTCGTCAGCTTGCCCTTCGACAACTGGCCCAGCGCATCGAAATGCGAATCGAGATGGAGGGCTGCTCTCACCCTTTCGAAGACGCCGATGCCCGTGTCCTCGATGGAGACGACGATGTCACGATCGTGTGCCCCGATCCGCACTACGAGATCGCCGGAATCCGAGTGGTCGATGACGTTGTTGACCATCTCGGTCACGGCGTACTCCAGAACAGACCTGGCGGGGTCCTCGACCGTCTCCATCGCTTCGTCGCGAAGCAGGTCGCGCCATACGGAGTGCTCCTCGAGGCCGTTCACGTCCCATCGGTGCGACCGGAGCTCGGCAGGCACGTAGTGGGCGCCGCGACCTGCCCCGACCGCCTCAGCGACACCATCCCCGACGAGTCCGACGAGGACGGCGTGCGCCGTCTGGCGTGACACGCCGCCTTCGCGGGCGAGCTCTCCGCTGGTCAGGCGCCCGTGCAGCGTCAGCAGATGAAGCGCCAGAGCCTTTACGTTTGAACCTTCCATACCCGAACCATACCGCTAAACGTCTAAACGTCAAGACCCGGGACCGTTCGAGGCCGGGCATCGTCATTGGCCGAACATGAGCGACAGGCGATGGCTCTCTACTCGGGGACCACTCTCTGGGCCGCCTCGTACATCCTCGCGGCCCAGGTCACCGCGCCCCGCGATCCCTTCGCTGTGATCGCCCTGGTCTGGTATTGCGCCCTCACCTTGACCCCGAGGAGCCGATTGAAGGTGGACGCCATCGCCACCCCGGTCGGCCCTGACTGCCGAAGCTCACCGACCGCGCCGGTGTGGCTGTCGCTCTTCCCTGTGACGCCCTTCGTAGCCAAGCACACGGCGTCCTTCGAGTTGATTCCAGACGTGACGGCCGCGCTCGCCGCAACGTTGTAGAGATCCCGAGCGTGATTGCCCTCGGCTGCTTCGAGGAACTCCCTCGCCTTGTTCAGATGAAGGTGCGCATCTCGATGTGCACTCATGTGCCGCTCCGATCCGGATGGGACCCGGCCAGCAGCGACCGACGGCCGGCGATTCGGATGCCCTCGGAGCGAATCGACCGAACGAGCGGATCATCGTCTCCGACGAGACGAGCGATCTCCCCGGCGGAGAACTCGACGATGCGGCAATCGTTCCCCGTCCAACCTGCAACGGCCTGAGCGAGAGCATCGATCTGACTGAGCCAGAGAGCATCATCTGCTCCCACTTCGTCGTTTCGGACGACAAGTACGTCGACGTCGCTGTTCGCGCCACCATCACCTCGAACTACCGACCCGAACAGCCAGACCCCCTCACCCGGCGAGCGCCACGCCCCTACTTCGTCGGCGATTCGCCCGGTCAAGCGGTCCCGAATCGACGCAAGCTGGACGATGGCGTCTGCTGCGAGATGCTCCCGGTTGAGCCTGTGCAGATAGCTCGAACCCGCCACCTGCCGGACAACGATTCCCGCCCCGGTCAACATGTTCAGAATGTCACTCACACGCTTCTGACTGACCCGACCATCGGTGAGGCCGGCGATCTGGCGACCGGTCAGGCTCGACGTTGTACGCGCAAGCACGGCAAGCACCTCTCCTTGAGCGGAAGGAATCACCGACTTCATGGGATTGGCCACGTCCATCTGCACCTCAGCGCGTGAGTTACATGTCACTCGCGTGCGTTCTATTCTACTCATCATTACGATCCCGCCAACCCGCGGTCATCCACACCGACACAGCGCTGGAGCCCGCTCTCTCGTGGGTTCAGCCGCGTGCATCGTGTATGCCAGATGCCGTTCGACCGGCGATGGCGTCTGCTCTTCATGTTCATAGTGGCTCCAGACCGATGCATGTCCCTCAGCTTGACCGCCACGAGTGACAGATTCCGCGACGGATCAACCTTGATCCGGTCCGAGGACGAACCGGAGGAGCTCATAGATGGTGAGGTGAGCGGACTCCCCCCTGCCCGATCCCGCTCCCCGCCACTCAACGGGCTGAAGAGCGACGGCCATGGCACCCATCTGGTCGCTGCCTGCATCCGTTAGCATCCCGTGTCGATGCACGAATTCGACAATCTCTCCCCTGAGGACCAGGCCGTCGCCGATGCGGCGTGGGACGCTCTCGCCGACGGCACGAAGTCGTTCGATGATCTCATCGCCATGTGCCGGGAGAAGGGCCTTTTCGAGCCGATGGTCCCGGACGAGTTTTCGACCGAGTACGAGGCGCTCGATCACGCCCTCTTGTGGGCACGCGGCGTGTGGTCGGCGGGTGGCGAGATGGCGACGCGGCTCGATGTGCTCCTGGCGGGTGCCGTCTTCACACACCGGCTGACGGATCGGGAGATCGAGACCGAACTGGTCGCCTCCAGCACCGACTTGACCGTGCTCGGAGCCGATGTCGGAGATGTCAACGAGCCGTTGACGATCCCCGGCGTCGGCACCATCGAGCTCACGTTCGAGAGAGACGAGAACGAACGTGCTTCGGATCGACTCAGCGGACCTCCCGGGTGGCTGGAGGGATTCTCGGCGGGGGATCTCGTTGCGTTCGTTCGCCACTCGGAAGGTCAGGTCACCCTGGAAGTTGTCGACGATGTCGCTGATGGAGACGCAGAGGCCGATGCACTGGACGCCGCCTTCCTGACCGAACGCATAACCGACGATGCCGGTGTCGACACCTTCCCGATGATGATCGACCTGCTGATCTCCGACCCGGCCCTCTTCAGGCAGCCCGTGGCGCCGGTGGGTGAACTCCTCGCCCGGATCGGCCTCGAGTCACGCCGCGATCACATCGGCCCGGCCGACCGGGACTGGCTCCCGCCCGGCGTCGCCATGGCGTTCGAGCGAGGTGCCACGCTCGCAGACGAGTACGGCCTCGAGCCGTGTTGCCGGGCTGCGCTCAGAACGGTCACCGAAGCATGGCGTGACCACGGGTTCCTCGACAAGCCCATCGGCGATGCGAGCGCCGTCCTTGCCGCCCTCGATCACGGGGAGACTCTCTTCACCTTCGGGATCTGGGCGTATCTCACGTGGGGATGGTTCGATCGCCTCGAGGCGTTCGTCGAGGAGCTCGCCGACCGATCGGGTCGACGCGCCGCACCGGCTCTCTGCCTGCTGGCGGAGTTGCGGATGTGGGGTGGCGATCCGCTCGGAGCGGAGACCGCCGCTCACCGGGCCCTCGGATACGAACCGAACGATCCCGAGGCCACTGCGCTCCTCGCCCGACTCGCCTCGATTCGCGGCAACGGCAAGGAGGCACTGAGACTGTTCCGTAAGGCCGATCCCGGCCACCTCGACGTCGAGTTCCTTGCCGGCCTGTACGAGCCGTACCCCGACGCCCGTCGCAACGACCCCTGTCCGTGCGGCGTGGGACGCAAGTACAAGGTCTGCTGCGCCGTGCGTCCGACCATCAGCGGTTCTCAGCGCACCCAATGGCTATCACAGAAGCTGCGAGCGTTCATCGCCACACCCGGTCGTGAAGCCGGGACGATGGAGCTGGCCCGGATAGCCGCAGGGATGGACGAGCGCAGCGACTGGCAGGACATCGCTCGGTTCTCGGAGGACTCGTTCCTCCTCGACGTGGCCGCGTTCGATCATGCGATCGGTGACTTCATCGACGAGTGGGGGCCGCTCCTGCCCGACGACGAACGGGACACGATCGAGCTGTGGGCGCTCAGCGATCGCCGCCTGTGGGAGGTTGTCGACGATCCCCACGAATCCCTCATCCCGCTGCGGGACACGTCGACCGGCGAGGTAATCGAAGTGTACGACGTCATCGGCGCCGGAACGATACGCAAGGGCTCGCTCGTGCTCTCCCGCGTCGTACCGGCGTTCGGTGCCGACCGCGCTATCGGCACTCCCATCATCATCGACCCCCGGAACCGCGACAGCCTCCTGGAGCTGCTCGACGACTCGCCGGATGCTGGAGACTTCGCCGCTTGGTACGGATTCGTCGCGGCTCCGCCCCGTCTGTCGACGACGGAGGGACAGGAGATGGTGAGCTGCACGGCAGTGGCGGATCCAGCCGGGCTCGGTTGGGAGGCGCTCGAGAAGGAGCTCGATCGTCTCTACCGTCGGGACGACGAGACCGAGTGGACATGGTCGTTCACCAACGACAAGGGTGAGACCGTGTTGCGTGCGTCGCTGTATCGCGAAGACAACCTCCTCGTCATCACGACACTCTCCGAGGAACGCATGGACGACGTTCTCGACTCGCTGCCGGGCATAGACATCCTCAAAGAGCAGCGCGACCCGATCAGGTCACCGCGTGATCTCGAGGCGCTCCGCTCACCGGGGGCACAACCGCCGGAACCGCTGGAGATGACACCCGAAATCGAGGAGTTGCTGCGCGAACAGATGCGCGAGATGGAGGATCACTGGCTCGATGAGAACATCCCCGCGCTCAGCGGTCTGACGCCCCGCGAGGCGGCGGCAGACCCGACCCGCCGCGAGGACCTCATCGCACTGCTCAACTCCTTCGACGACATGCCCGTGGAAGCGGGCCTCAACGGGTTCGACGCCGACCGATTGCGGCGCGAGTTGGGCCTGGACTGATCGCGGTTGTGGCACGCCGAACCGAAGTGCCCACGACTCGCGACCAGGTGCGCTTCAACAGTCCGTTGCATCCCGGAGGGCTCGGCAGGCTTCATCGAGCCTGACCGCTCCGAGCGTCGCGACTCTCCTGCGAAAGGACTCACGTGGCAGCGTGTGGAGATTGTCGAAGTTGATGAAACTTGCCGTGGGTACGCCATCCGCTTCCGGCGTGAGCTCCACTTCGGACACAACTCCGCGCCGGATCCGTGTCAACGCTGCCACGACGACAGATCCGATGCGGTCCGCGACGGGATCCCGCGTGAGCACCAGGACCGGGCGGTCACCGCCGGGGGTGGCGGCGAACCAGATCTCACCGCGCCGCATCGGCCCACTCTTCCCAATCCTCGGCCGGGCCCCAGTCTGCGATCACCCCGAGTGCCTGTTCGCCGGTGGTGAGGGGCGTGTCGAGCCATGCGGCGATGTCTTGTTCCGCTCGAAGGCGCACGAGATGCCGGTGCAGCGCCTCCCGGAGGAGTTCGGAACGGTCGATCCCGAGGCGATCAGCCCATCGTGTCGCGTCGGTTGCTTCCTGATCCGCGACTCTGAAACTCAGCATTGTCATACCTCAAGCCTATATCGTATGACACCGGCGTCAAGGCGACGATGCCCCGGATCCATTGCCGCGACCGTATCAGTCGCCCATGACACGAATCGAGACCCGCGGTCAGGCTTCCCCACCGCCGCTTTCGCGAGCGCGTTGTTCTGCGGCGATTCGGCGAGTGCCCTCGAGGAATCTGCGCTCGGTGTCGCTGAGTTCGTAGGCGGGGTCCTGCTCGAGGATCAGGAGGGTGAAGAAGGTGTTATCCCACGCCTTCTGATACAGCTCCCTCATCGCACGCTTCTCCTGCTCGGTCTTGTTATGGTCGCTCATCCGACACCTCCCTCCCCACGATTGCCCGGACGACGGATGACCGGTCCGCCGGGCAAAGGATGTCGGGTGTCGTCGACGAGGCGGGCCACCACGAACCGGAGCCGTCCGTGGCCGATCCGGGTGAAGATCGAATCAGTCAGTTCAGCGAGGGGCCTGATCGCGACGGCGTTGCCGTCCTCGTCGGCATAGGCGAGGACGCCCCACCGCTCGGTCACCCAGACCGGCCCGCC
>JAYEIJ010000040.1:40675-45929 GCA_034660035.1 Actinomycetota bacterium
CCGGCCCGCCATACAGTGCCGCGATGATCGATGCCCACCAGTCGGGTCACGCACGGGGATGGTTCCAGATCGGCACAGGCAGCATCGACTCCGCCGAAACTCTCAAGCCCGAACCTCTCTTCTTGTCATCTATACTTGCCATATGTAACGTATTCTTGTCATCTCGGTTCATGTCCTGCCCCGGAGAAGGAGGAGCCGTGCAGTCGGCACATCCCATCTCATCGGTCATCCCGTCGAGTCACGGAGCCGTGCTCGAGATCCTCGCACGCACGGAGACACCACTCTCGGCACGTGCGATCGCCCGACTCACCGACCGACGCGTCAGCCACACGCAGGCCAACGCAGTCCTCAAGGCTCTCGAAACCGTCGGCATCGTCACGAGCGAATCTCGACCGCCGGCCTATCTGTACACGCTCAACCGGCGACACGTCGCCGCCGACGCGGTAGTGGCGTTGGCTTCGATGCGCACCATTCTCTTCGACCGGATGCGCGCCTCCATTTCCTCATGGGACCCGGCACCTGCTGCGGCATGGGTGTTCGGCTCCTTCGCACGAGGGAGTGCGACCGCCGACAGCGACATCGACGCCCTGGTGATCCGACCCGATTCGATCGATGACGACGATCCTGCGTGGCAGGCGGAGATCGCACAGTTCGAACAAGACGTTCGCGACTGGAGCGGGAACGACTGCAACACGATCGAGTTCGATCGGCGAGAATTCGGCGACCTCATCGAGTCAGGGGAGCGACTGCCTGTCGACGTCGCTCGCGACGGAATCCATCTCTTCGGTGAACCCATACCCAGGGGTGCGATACGGCGAGGACAGAAATGAACCCGGTCCCGATCGCCCGACGGCATCTCGACAAGGCCCGAGAGTTCCTCGACGCAGCGGAAGTCTCGCTCGACCTGGACATGTTCAGCGCCGCCACGTCGAATGCTGTCATTTCCGGGATCAACTCGAAGGACGCGATCTGCCTCCGCCTCACGGGGCGAACGCGAACGAACCGGAACCACGCAGATGCCGCGAACGAGTTGAAGCAAGCGGGCAAACGTGCCGGTGACCTGGCACCGACGCTCACCCGGCTCCTCAAGACCAGGAGCAAGGCCCAGTATCAGAGCGTGCCGGTCACCCGTCCCGCAGCGGTCAAGGCGATCCAGCAAGCCACGACACTGTTCAACCAAGCACAGGACATCGTCACCTCGTAGATCGTCCCGCCGGCGGAGATGACCATGTGATAGGCGATATCGCCGAACCCGATCGACTGGTGATAGTTCTGGCTCAGTGGACGAATCAAAGCACCACGGATGTGCGATACGCCAGATCGGCCACGACGGGTACGAGGACTTTCGCAAGACCTCCAAGGGGACTGATCAGATCGGCGTAGGGGGCAAGAGCTCCGCTGTCGTGGTCCCACAGCACAATCGCCTTCCCGGGTGGATGCACCGACGAGGACCACGTGAGACCATCCAGGTGCGGATAACGCTTGCGAATCTCGCGCGCCCACTTGCGTGATTGGCTACGTGGGCCAGAGGTGATCGCTGCATTCCCGCCGGCTTGAGTGATCCAGCGGGAATCCAGGTTCAGGACTCGGAGATCGCGATCGGGCCGGCAGATCACAAGGCTGCTGTCTCCGGACGAGAGCGGCACGACGCGCGTGTCTTGGAACCTCTCTGCGATCGCCGTATGCAGTCCGTTGTTGTCGTTGCCGGTCTCCAGGGCAGCGTACCAAACGCTGTGCGTTGCATCGTATGACGGGGCGCCGACTGGATGGTGGTCAAAACGCCCGGTCACCAGCGGGCCGTAGTGTCGTGGCTCGTTCCACTTGATCGCGTGGCTGCCGCCGTGCGAGAAGACACGAATCAGTCGACTGCGGCGGCTTATGGTCTTCAGGTGTGAGCTGCGGATTGCAGGGAAGTTGTCCGCTATCGGATCAGGGAGTGCCTCGGACACCGGAGGGGCCTTTCAGAGGGTGGCGGCGATCTGCCCTACCGGCTCTGCATCCAGACCTGCTTGCAGCCAAACCAGTGGACTGATGCGCTCGCCGTTGACCACAAGATCGACGTTCGGACTGTGGAGAAAGCCGTGCAATTCGACAACGTCCACATCATGATCGATGTGTCGGTTGAACTCGTCGATCCCGGGCAGCAACCCTTTGTCATCGAACTGCCACTTCGGGATTCGCCATTTGTTGTCTCGCTTCACACCGTAGATCGAGTGGTCGGCCAGTCGTTGTCTGATCCGAGAACCGTTGACTCCGAGGAGCCCGGCGACTGCACGGACCGTCAGTGCGGAGTCCACAATCTGTGTTCGAAGCCTTGCTGCACTCGCCAACTCCAGAGCAACTTCAGCATCGCCGGCAGTGCGGTAGCGACTTAGAACATCAAGTTCACTCACCGAGATCGTGTCACCCAAGGAAGCGTCTGCCTTCTTCAGAATCTTCAAGACATCGGCGGCAATGCGCGGGTTGACGGACTGGGGTGTCACCCCTCGCATCGGAATCTTGTGTATCTGGCTCTTGGTCTGGTAGACGATGGCGACTTCGCCTTCCGCGACGAGATCAGTCACAGGGGTTCGTTGCTTGACCTTGCTCATAACGGCAATCCTAACGGACGCTAGCACCACTACTTGTTGTTAGTAGTGTATTGAGCGTGGGGTCGATGTCAACCGAATTGCGGTTCGCTCGGAGCAATCACCGGCAGGCGATTGCGGACTCTTCGGATTTGACCCACTCGTCGAATAGGCGTGCGGGCGGCCACCGGCCGGGCGCGGCTCAGCAGCCCGGGAGCCCGCGACCGGATCGAGACTGGACCGCCGACCGAAAATCAGGGAAACTGTCTTCCCCGAAGAGAGGGAAGGCCGCACATGGCTCATCAGACCGTGAGAGCGGGATATGAGCAACTCGTCGACCGCCTGAACCTCTTCCCGCAAGGGGCACCACCCTCCGACGTCCTCCACGCCATTCTGAAGATGCTGTTCAGTGAGCGTGAGGCCGGGCTTGTGGCGCTCCTCCCGATTCGACCGTTCACCGCCAAGCGAGCAGCGCGAGTCTGGAAGATGACGCCGGTCGAGGCCACGGTGATTCTCGAGGAGTTGGCCGGGCGAGCCATCCTGCTCGACATGGAGACCGTCGAAGGCAAGCGGGTCTTCGTCCTGCCGCCGCCTATGGCAGGGTTCTTCGAGTTCTCCCTCATGCGCGTGCGCGGTGATCTCGATCAGAAGGTGCTCGCCGAACTCTTCTACCAGTACCTCAACGTGGAGGAGGATTTCATCAAGGCCCTGTTCGCCGACGGCCAAACGCAGCTCGGCAGGGTCTTCGTTCAGGAGACGGTTCTGCCGATCGACAACGGGCTCCAGGTATTGGATTCCGAGCGGGCGAGCGAGGTTGTCCGGAGCGCTTCGCACCGTGGCGTGGGGATCTGCTACTGCCGCCACAAGATGGATCACATGGATCGTGGCTGCGATGCGCCGCGCCAGATCTGCATGACCTTCAACAACACGGCCGCATCGCTGATCAAGCACGGATTCGCCCGCGAGATGGACGTCGACGAGGGGCTCGATCTGCTTGCCGAAGCCCGGGAAGGGAACCTGGTCCAGTTCGGTGAGAACATCCAGCGAGGCCCGAACTTCATCTGCAACTGCTGCGGCTGCTGCTGCGAAGCGATGATCGCGGCGCGCCGTTTCGGCATCCTGAATCCGATCCAGACTTCGAACTTCATCCCGGAGATCGACGCTGAGCGGTGCAACGGCTGCGCCAAGTGCGTCAACGTCTGTCCGGTGGAGGCGATGAGCCTGACTTCGGCCAACGACCCGCATCGCCCGAAGAAGAAGCGAGCGAAACTCGACGAGAGCCTCTGCCTCGGCTGCGGGGTCTGTGTGCGCAACTGCGACCGGGACGGCATCCGCCTTCATGCTCGGCCGAAGCGGGTGATCACACCGGTCGATTCGACACACCGTGCGGTGATGATGGCCATCGAGCGCGGCAAACTGCAGAACCTGATCTTCGACAATCACGCCCTGGGCAGCCATCGGGCCATGGCCGCCATTCTGGGCGTCGTCTTGAAGGCGCCCCCGGTCAAGCAGGCGCTTGCGAGCCGGCAGATGAATTCGATCTACGTCGACCGGCTCCTCGCCACGAAGCACTGAGCGCGAAGAGGACGGGACTCCCGTTCGGGGCACCGCAGGCAGCATCACTCCAGGATTCGGCGTCGTCGCGGACCCGGTCCACACGGCGGGTCACCATCGGTCCGGATCTTCCCTCTCGAAGCGTCGCGAGGGGCTTTGGCGGTCGTGGCCCAGAGCGTCGTGGTAGGACCAGCAGATCGCTGACGCGGGCGCTTCCGCAGCCGATGTGTGCGGGTGGGCATCGTGCTCGACACTGTCAGAGATCAGTTGATCTGTGGGACTGAGCGTGACTCAGCTTTGTCTGATTCCCGCGGGCGGCACGGGCCTGCGAGATGTTTCACGCTGCCGCCACACTGGTGACGACGAGCTACGACTGTGACCTCGACGAGCGCCGTGTGCGACGGATTACAGTTGATTGCATTCTGAACAGGAGGACGGATGACGGACGAGGACTACGACAGGGAACTCGCACGAGTCATAGACCACACGCTGCTCAGGACGGACGCGAAGAAAGAGGACTTTGACCGCGTATGCGAGGAGGCGAAGCGATACCACTTCAGGTCGGTATGCGTCTTCTCGGGCGACGTCGAGTACGTGTCAAAGAAGCTCGAGGGGTCGGACGTGATCCCCATAGCCGTCGTGGGTTTTCCGCACGGCCAGATGACACCCGTCGCCAAGGCCTTCGAAGCTCATGATGCCATCGCGAACCGTGGCGCTCAGGAGATTGACATGGTGATACACGTCAGCGCCATCAAGAGCAAGCACTACATCCTCGTATTCGAGGACATCCAGCAGGTGGTCAAGGCCTGCGGAGACAAACCCGTCAAGGTCATCATCGAGACGGCACTCCTCACGGACACGGAGAAGATCGCCGCATGCTGTCTTGCGAAGACCGCAGGAGCGCGCTTCATAAAGACGTCCACAGGCAAGGAGGACGGCGGAGCGACGGTCGAGGACGTGCGGCTCATGCGCGAGGTCGTCGGCGACGAGGTCCTTATCAAGGCCAGCGGCGGCGTCAACTCGAAGGAGTTCGCTTACGAGCTCATCAAGGCCGGCGCCGACCGCATCGGTACGAGCAACTCGGTCGAACTCGTGACGGGTAGAACAGCCGAAGGCGGATACTGACCGCGAAT
>JAYEIJ010000041.1:0-4607 GCA_034660035.1 Actinomycetota bacterium
CACTCTTCGCTGGATGGAACTCTCTAACCCCCTCCGCCGCCCTGCGGGCGGCACCTCCCCCTGGAAGAGGAGGAAGAGGATTGGATGTGGAAGAAGAAGGGTGGCATGGTCTCCGCTGTCCGCTGTCCGCTGTCCGCTGTCTGCTGTCCGCTGTCTGCTGTCTGCTGTCTGCTGTCTGCTCCCGTCGGACTGCGGACGACGGCTAGCGGAGCCGGGTTACCCCAGTTCTCGTTTCAGGATCTTTCCTGTCGGGCCCTTTGGGAGTTCGCTATGGAACTCGATCGTTCTCGGGTACTTGTAGGCGGCCAGGTGTTCCTTGCAGTAGGCGATGAGTTCGTCCTCGGTCGCTGAGGCTCCGGGCTTGAGGGCGATGACCGCCTTCACCTCTTCGCCGTGACGCTCGTGGGGGACGCCGATAACCGCAGCTTCCGCGACGGTCGGATGGGCGTAGAGGACCTCCTCGATCTCTCTCGGGTAGACGTTGAACCCACCCCGGATGATCATGTCCTTCTTGCGGTCGACGATGTAGTAGTAGCCGTCTTCGTCGACCGTTCCGATGTCGCCGGTGTGGAACCAGCCGTCGATGATCGCCTCGGCGGTGGCCTCCGGCTTCTTGTAGTACCCGCGCATCACATTGTGACCCTTGATACAGATCTCCCCGGGCGTATCGATCTCATCGATGACGTTGCCTTCATCATCCTCGAGTCGGAACTGGACACCCCACAGCGGTGGCCCGATCGACCCGGCCTTCTTCGGACGGTCGAGAACGTTGAACGATGCAACCGGGGACGTTTCGGAGAGTCCGTACCCCTCGAGGATGTTGACGCCGTACTCCTCATCGAACGCCTTCATAACTTCGACCGGCATGGCCGCACCGCCCGACACGCAATATTGCAGGTCCAGATCGAAGTCGCCGGCTTCGGGAGTGTGGAGAAGGGCGAAGTACATCGTCGGGACGCCGGCGAACAGGTTCACCTGATACTTCTGCATGAGTTCGAGAGCGGCGATCGGCTCGAACCGGGGGAGGAGCACGACGGTTCCTCCCTGACCCAGCACGGCGTTGTGAATGACGGTCTGGCCGAAGCTGTGGAACAGCGGCAGGGTTGCCAGCGCCACTGTGTCCTCGAAGATGGGGAGCAGGGACGTTCCGCAGTAGCGGGCGTTGAAGAACATGTTGAAGTGCGTCAGTTCGGCGCCCTTCGGGTACCCCGTCGTGCCCGAGGTGTACAGGATGACCGCCGGATCGTCCGGCATGGTCGGAGCGTGGTCCTTGTACGGCTCGGATGAGGTGACGAGCGCCAACATGTTCGAGGCGCCTTCCGGTGCCGACACGTCGGTCGGATCGGCTTTCGCGATGATGAGATGATGGGAGCTCTCGGCACGGTTGAATCCCGCCTCGGCGGGTTCGAGAAAGTCTTCCCACACCACGAGAGCTACCGCATCCGAATCGTTGAGGTGGTACGCGATCTCGTCGGCGGTGAGCAGGACGTTGAGAGGCACGACGACGGCGCCGACCGCGAGCGTGCCGAAGTAGGCGATCGTGAACTGGGGCACGTTCGGGAGGAGCAAGGCGACATGCTGACCCGGATGGATACCGAGGTCACGCAAACCCCCGGCGAACCGCTGGACCGCACCGTGAATCTGGGCATACGACATGGTGGTGTCACCGATGGCAAGCGCCGTTCGGTCCGGGTGCTTCCTGGCGCTCTCGTGGAGGAGGGTGGCGATGTTGAGGCTCATGGCAAAGGGGTCCTTTCGACGACGGAAGGTCAAACGTACACCGATCGAATCAGCGTTGCTTGAGCGAGACCATGTTGCGACTTTGGACCTCTACTCGTGCACCGCTGCTTCATCGACCATGATGGGCACTATGCGAACACTCATCAGCAATGGAACGGTCGTGACGGCTGCCACGGTGACAGAGGCAGACGTCGTCATCGAGGGAGAACGGATCGTCGGGATCGTTGAACCCGGAGCGGCGGGAGATGGATTCGATCGGGTGATCGATGCCACCGGCCGGTACGTGATCCCCGGCGGTGTCGACATGCATACCCACATGGAGTTGCCCGTGTCGGGAACATCTTCGGCCGACACCTACGAGACCGGCACAAGGGCTGCCGCTATCGGTGGAACCACGACGATCGTGGACTACGCCGGGCAGACGCGGGGTGGAACGCTCAAGGACGGACTCGCCGAGTGGATGGCTCGGGCCGAGGGGAACTCGTACATCGATTACGGGTTCCACATGATGGTCACCGACGTCCACGAGGGCACTCTCGGCGAGTTCGCTGAGATGATGCATGCGGGCGTGAGCACCTTCAAGCTGTTCACGGCGTACCCCGGCGTGAACCTGTCCGACGACCGGCAGATCCTCGAAGCCATGCAGGTGGCCGCTTCGATCGGCGCCACGATCATGATGCACGCCGAGAACGGGATCGCCATCGACGCCCTTCGAGACCAGGCCGTGGCCCGTGGGGAGACGGATCCGATTCATCACCTGTTGACCCGGCCGGCGTCGATGGAGGCCGAAGCCGTCCATCGTGTGGCCGCGCTCGCGGAGATCGCGGGATGCGCTCTGGTGATCGTGCATATCTCGTCGCAGGATGCGTTCGCCGAGGCCGTCGTTGCTCGCGACCGCGGGTTGCCCGTTTTCGCCGAGACCTGCCCGCAGTACCTCTGGCTCGCCCAGGAGGACCTGCCGGAGGGGTTCGAGGCGGCGAAGTTCGTCTGCTCGCCGCCTCTGAGGCGTCGCAGCGAGGGACACCAAGCGGCGCTGTGGTCGGGAGTTTCGACCGGCCGCATCGACGCCGTCGCTACAGACCATTGTCCCTTCACGTGGGAGCAGAAGGAGGCCGGGCGGGGCGACTTCCGTAAGATCCCGAACGGTCTCGGCGTCGTCGAGCACCGGATGGATCTCGTGTACCAGGGTGTCGTTGAGGGTTGGATACCGCTCACCAGGTGGATCGAGGTGACCGCCGAGACACCGGCGAAGCTGTCGGGTCTCTATCCGAGGAAGGGCACGATCGCTCCCGGTTCCGACGCCGACATCGTCATCTACGACCCGGCCGCCTCACACACACTGTCGGCAGAGACGCACTCGATGAATCTCGACTACTCGGTGTTCGAGGGTGCGGAGATCGGTGGTGGGGTGGAGACGGTCATCATGCGCGGAGAGGTGATGGTCGATCAGGGCGAGTTCGTTGGAGAGCCGGGTCGGGGGGAGTATCTCCACCGTGGGACGAACTCGTTGCTGCCCGAGAAAGTAGCTGGGTAGCGGGGTAGCTGAGTAGCCGAGGACGACTGTCCGTTGATCAGGCTGCCATCAGCGAGCGCCGCTTCGCCACTTCGCCGCGGACGACGGTGGCTACCACGATGGCGACGAGGATCGTGAGGGCGATCGCGTTGAGCATCCCTCCCCACCTCTTCATCTCGTAGGAACCGGCAAGATCGCCTGCCACGCGCACGAGCACCGACACCTGAAGGAAGACGAGGGGGATCCACATCTCCCGACCGAAGGGGAACGCCAGGCCGGCGAGCGCCGGGATGACGATGGGAGCGTGGGCCATGATCATCGACATGATGAATCCCAGGAACAGCGTGTGGAGGGCGGCGTCGTATCCCGTTGAAGCCATCTGGAGACCGGTGGTGATCCATAGAGCTCCAGAGACGGCGAGCCATGCGTAGCCGATGAGCAACCCTGCGGCCATGTAGCGAGTGACGCCCCCGAGCCGGATCGTGCGTCGGGCGATGTCGTAGCGGAGCAGCCAGATCGCGATGAGGAGGTTCCCGAGACCTGCGATCCGGGCTCCCGTTTCCCCGTACGCCCACGCGATCGCCGATCCGACGATCACGACGGCAACGGCGCCGGCGAGCTGCAGCTTGGATGAACGGGTGGTCGCGATCAGGCGCGCGAGTTCCAGACGCTCACCTGCGATGGTGAGGATGAGGAACGCTGCAAGCCACGGAACGAGAGACGGAACGGGTTCGCCCGCCAGCCAGGTGCCGGCCGCAAGCACCCACGCCACAGCGCCGATCCCCATCAGGATGATGTGGGCCTCGGGTTGCATGCGATAGGCCGCGGCGAACAGAGCGACGAGGACCGAGCCCGCAACGAGGAGCAATGCCCCGGTGAGTTCGGTGGACGCCCCGGTGAGCATGGTGATGACGGAAGCCGCAGCCAGGATCGGCGTGACCCACGCCCACGACTTGCCGATGGCGACAGCCCGCTCCATGCCGATGACTGTTCCGAGGAACCCGAGCACGAGGATCGGGCCGTGGGTGCCGGGGGCAGGGGGAGTGCCGAAGAACCAGCCGATACGCATCAATCCCATCCAGACACCCAGGACGAGAGCCGAGACCGCGACGAGCGCGACTGTGATGCGGATCGGGACGGGGATGGTCATCAGGCGAGGATACCGGCGGTCAGGCACACGTTGACTGCTGCAGAGCGACCGACCGGGATAGTCTTCCCGGAATGGACACAGCGCCCATTTCCGACGAGCGAGAGACGGCAGCGTGGGATGCACTCTCACAGGTGATCGATCCAGAACTCGGTCTGCCGGTGACCGATCTCGGACTCATCTACAGGGTCGAGATCGACGGCGTGA